>CAIMWL010000126.1 GCA_903845135.1 uncultured Caryophanales bacterium | reverse complement strand
CCATTCTTACCTGCCGCCATTCCTTTAGCGATTTATGACTTCTTAGAATCGTTAGACAATCTTGAATCGGCTGCTGCTGAAGGCGAACACTATCCTGTGACAAAGTCGATGTTAGTTCCAGGATTAGCAACGGTCGTTGGTTCGTTATTAGGTTCACCATTCCCCACTATTATTTATATTGGTCACCCAGGTTGGAAATCCACCGGTGCTCGTATTGGTTATTCATGGGCGACCGGGGTTTCAGTTTTAGTCTTAGCCTTTACCGGCTTACTTAATTTGGTATTAAGTATTGTCCCACTTGTTGCCTTATTACCAATTCTTGTCTATATCGGCATGGTGATTACCTCACAAGCATTCGCCGTCACAGAAAAGAAACATTTCCCAGCAGTCGCGCTTTCCTTTATTCCTTTAATTGCAGGATTTGTCACGCTTAAAGTTACATCCGCATTAGGGGCAGTTGGTGCACAAATTGATTACACCGCATTAGCCAACAGTGGTGTCCCACTTTTAGGTTGGCAACGTTTATCGGGTGGTGACATTTTAGTTGGGATGTTAATCGGTGCGATTGGCATTTACATTATTGATAAGAATTTCTTAAGAGCAGCGGTCTATTCATTCATCACCGCGGGCTTAGCGTTTTTTGGTTTCGTTCACGCGACATCGATTGGTTTCCCAACCAGTTTGGAGGCAATTAATCCTGTTGCAGTCGGATATGTCATGTTCGGCTTAGTGATGTTATTCTTCCATTACTATAAAGATCCTGCTGAAAAACATGTCAGTAAGGAAGTTACAAGCAAATAGTTTAGACCCGATCAGTTCCCATCTTTTGCACACTCAAAAGATGGGAACGGTTCTCCGCGCTTATCGACAAATGGTGACGTTGGAAACAGAAGATCACCATCTCCTCCATCTCGTTCAATCCCAAGTTGGCAATGGGCCAAGAAGGATTGTGCTCAGTCCGGATGCCAATGATTTCTTGGTTTATTTCTACCCTGGCATGCAGATTGAGCTCTATCCTCAAGCTTTATATCTTCAACCATCTTGCGAATTAAATTTACGGGATGCAGTCATTTGGCAAATGCCCGTGCTTGAAAAAATAAAGTTGTTACGCAACGAATTTTTGTCCTATTTACATCAAGCCTATGCTTCGATTGACATGACTAGTTCACTTGCAAACGAGCACCCAATCATTCAAAGGAAGTTAAACCAATTCTTCATCAAACCAACTTTAGAAACCATTTTACAAATACTGGGATTAGGATCAGGTTCAACCCCAATTGGTGATGATGCTTTGTGTGGGTACATTTTGAGTCAACGTTTCTTAGGACAATCACCGAAACTCATTCATTCGCTTGTGGCAGATCACTTATCACAAACCACGCCTGTATCTCAAGAAATGCTAAGCGATGTCTATCACGGCCAATATAGTCAAATCTTTATTGAATGGTTAAAGCAATTAATCCATCACCCTCGTCTAGATATCGATCAACCGATTCGTGGATTAGGCGGTCAATCTGGAAAAATGATTCTCGCGAGTTTCTACCACTTTACGATTCAATCCTTGAAGGAGGGAACTTATGAACACTTATTTGCGTATTCTCGTTAACGAGTATTACGACTCGGTAACGTTGATGTCGTTAACGGCCTCATTAAAAAAACAATATTCTGGAGATGAAATTTTTCTTTTAATGGGTACGCCGATGAATGTGCAGTTAATCAAAGATATTGGTTTTAGTGATGATCGCTTAAACAAAGTTTCACCAAACGATTGTTTGATTGGCATAAAGACTAACCAAAATAACCCTGAATTAATTGAAAAGCTTGTGAAGGCATTAAAGAATGCCTCTCAGCAAGCAAAAACTTCTTCTGAACTTACAGTTACCTTTCCTTCAACTCCTGCCGCTGCAAAAGCAATTCAAGCGGATGTGGCGGTAATCTCAGTGCCTGGTGCATACGCTGCTTATGAAGCACATCTCGCATTAGATGCGGGTTTAAATGTGATGTTGTTTTCAGATAACGTCACGATTGAAGATGAATTATCCTTAAAACAAAAAGCGATTGCCAAAGGTCTCTTATTAATGGGACCTGATTGCGGTACTGCGATTCTAAATGGCGTTGGTTTGGCATTTGCGAATGCGATTCGTAAAGGACCGATTGGCATTGTGGCAGCCTCAGGAACAGGCCTACAAGAAGTCACCGTTTTAATAGATCGATTTGGTGGCGGTATTACCCAAGCCATCGGTACCGGTGGACGAGATTTATCAGAAAAAATTGGTGGCTTAATGATGCTGCAAGGGATTGATATTTTGAATGCAGATCCAGAGACAAAAGTCATCACCTTAATTTCGAAACCACCCGCGGCGAGTGTCTATGAAAAAATTCTCCAAAAATTAAAGACTGTCAATAAACCAGTTGTCATTGGATTTATCGATGGAAAAAAACCAGAAAATAGTCCTTATTACCACGCGTCAACGTTAGCAGAAACTGCTTATTTATCATTGAAAGCGATTAAATTGAATCCACCGATATTTGAACAACTCACCGAGCAACAATTATTAGATGCAGCAGCTAGTAAGAAAACAACAAAATTCATTCGCGGACTTTATTGCGGAGGAACGTTATGTTCAGAAGCGATTAGTCTTGCTCGCAAATCCTTAAAAGATGTTTACTCAAATGTTTCAAAAAAACCCGAAGAACATCTTGAGGATGTCTTTCATTCACAAGGGCATTGTTTTGTTGATCTTGGTGATGATATTTTTACCGATGGTCGGCCGCATCCGATGATTGAACCCACTATTCGTCTAGAACGAATTTTACAAGAAGCAAAAGATCCACAAGTTGGTGTCTTATTAATGGATTTTGAATTAGGATTTGGTTCGCACGATGATCCCACGGGTACTCACATTGAAGCGTTAACTGAATTTAAGAAACAAAGACCAGATGTTCCGATGATTGCCTATGTTTGTGGTACGGAAGGCGATAGTCAAAAACTCAAAGATCAAGAACAAAAACTGAAAGCGATTGGTGTGCGCCTTGCCTCCAGTCACGCGCAAGCCATTCGTTATGCAGTGGCGATGATCAACGGAGGACAATCACGTGAATAAATTAATTCAGTCAAAGCAACTTCCCAAAGTCGTCAATGTAGGTTCCAGTATTTTTCTTAAAGATTTAGTCGCGCAGAAAGTTGAACACGTGAATGTGCAATATCAACCACCAGGACAAGGTAATCCTGAATTGGTCGCCTTGCTCGTGAAAGCCAATGCAAAAGAAGAAGCGATTGAAAAAGCCAATCAACTTGCCTTATCCAAAGTGTTAGCCGCTCAAGCAAAATTAACAGCAGTTATGCCAGCTTTACAAGTGATTCCTGGTATGACGGAACGAACTTTCCTGCATGCAGGACCACCCATAACCTATGAAAAGATGGCAGGACCGATGAAGGGTGCCATTCTTGGTGCGATTGTCTTTGAAGGATTAGCAAAAAATTTAACCGAAGCGGAAACCTTAGTAAAAAAAGGCCTTATTACCTTTGCTCCTGCTCACGAATACCGTGCAGTAGGACCCATGGCAGGCATCATTTCCCCCAGTATGCCTGTCCATGTGGTCGAAAATCCAGTCCATAAAAACACAGCGTATTGCTCCATTAATGAAGGGTTAGGAAAAGTATTGCGGTATGGTGCCAATGGCCCAGAAGTGATTCAAAAATTAAAGTGGATTCGCGATGTCTTTGCGCCGGTTTTAAATGAAGCGTTAAAGATTTCTGGACCCATTGACCTCAAACAAATTATCGCGCAAGCATTACAAATGGGTGATGAAACCCACAACCGCAAT
>CAIMWL010000125.1 GCA_903845135.1 uncultured Caryophanales bacterium | reverse complement strand
TTATTCCACAATAAAAATTTCATGAATTAAATGAAAATAAATTATTCACAAACCAATCAAGATGACTCCTCCCCGAAAGCGCGAAAGAAAAAATTTTAAAACAATTTATATATATAGGTTTAGAATAATATTTATCCAATTAAAAATTTTACCTGGTACGGATTGTTCAAAGGCGATTCGCTTATATTTATCTCTTCTAATCTGAGAGCGTATTTCATCAAACAAAAAACTATTAGGAGAGGAATAAAAACCAGATTCTGATTGATTTCTTTGCTGAATTTGATTGTTTTTATGCTGAAGTTTTACATAGTTTTTTGCCCAAGTAAACATAATGTATCTTGCATCATCAAAATCTGTGATTAATGTATCCCAACATATTTTTGGAGGGTTAGTTGAAGCGATAAAATGATATTCGCTATTTCGTAAATTTTCGCTCTGGTTTGGAGATTCGACGACATAGATCGAATACCCATAACCTTTAACAAGATTACCATTGGGGAAACTTGTATTTTGATATTCTTTAAAAATTCTAAAAGAAAAATGGTATTGAGCATTACCTTTGTGTAGAACAAGGTCTTTTTGATACGCCATTAACTTATTTTATCACAACAATTTTCTATTTTTTCTTTAAAACCAATTCATTTTAATCGTCCAAACAGGATCACTAGATTAAAGCGCAATTTTAATTGTTTTAATTATGCTAGTGCTGTAAGGAAATTACTAATTACAGCATCAACATCTATTAGTTTATAAGCAGCCTGATTGGTCTTCATGGTTTGATAGTTTGATCGAATTGCCCCTAATTGGGCAGTTGTTAGTGAGTGACTAAAAATATTACTATTACGTGAGTTTGCGGTTCCAAACGGGGCACTTACCGTGATTTCATTTTGTTGAATAAAGAACGCAGGATAAAGGAATTCTTGTTTTTGCCATTCGTTGTTATTCAGAATGTAAACATAAGATTTCTTTAACTCAATGTCATATTTGCGAGAAGTGGATACACCCAATACAGAATTATAGTGAACATCAAAGACTGAATTTGATCCATTTAGATAAACTTGGGGAAATTCTTTGGCGTCATTATTGTCTGCCTCAAACCGAATGCTATTCCACCCATTAATACTCCACATTGGGTACCAAATGGTTTCGTATGTAGGACCCGTAACTGGAATGGTTTCTAAAACTTGACTGCCTAAGTATTTTCCGGTTGTTTTATCATAAGTTTCGACATTAACTTTGGGAGATGCTCCTAGAATAAAGTCTCCTCTTTCACCTGCAACGACGAAATAATCCCCATCCGTTTTGAAGACCACATGCTGTCTAATTGCCGCAGATTCAGTGCCATAACGTTCATAAGAATAACCACTAGTGCTATTCCCATCTTTAAGGATTTCCAACAAATAAGAAACCTTGATAGCAGAAACCAAAACATTACCAATAATCACTAATCTTGTTGGGGTAGTGTAAATCACAACTCGGTTATCTTCGTTTACCATCACATCAATCCAGTAGGTAATAACCCCTTGAATGTTTAAGACTGCCATGGTGACACTAGCATCTCCAACTGTCACTTTTAAAACTAACTCATTTTCCAAGCCCGTGATTAAAAATGAAAAACCATCTAAAGAGACACTAAATGAATAGGGATTTTGAGGATTACCTGATAGATAATCACTGTACAAGTTTCCTATCGCTGAAGTTTTTGAGAGCATGGTGGTTATATTTTCTGTTAATCCATCCATGAATCCAATATGACTTCTTAATTGATCGAGTTGGGCTCCAAAATAAGTTGAAGGCAAATCAAGTTTATTAATAGACCCATTGTAATAATCTAAATTGGAAACTTCCTTGGTAGTTTGGTAAGTTTCGGAATTTAAAAAAGCTGGCAAATAGGAATCCGTATCTGGCAAATCCTCGATGAATGCAAACAAAGCACGACTAATTCCTACAACAACATTTTGACTTGAAGGTGTTGTTGAATTCGTTGAAGAATTTGAGGAAGGTGTATTGGAAGTTGTTGAGGATGTTGATTCAAATGAAGATGAAACAATCGATGTTGCGATAATCGATGAGATAGAGGTTGCCTGACTTGTTGTGATTGAACTTGAAGGTGTTGAAGCAGAACTTGCACTTCCACTAGAATCCAATATAGAAGATGGACTACTAGAAGTCGTGGTTCCCCCACAAGCGGCAAGGGTAATAGCGAATAGACTCAATACTGGTAAATGTTTCATGTTTAAATCCTCCTTATTGGTTTAATACATGGTTTTGTCTGGATTGGTATACGCATTAAACAACGAAAAAGGAAGCACAAAGCCCGAAAGCAATAAAGATAACATCAAGGCAAACGAACCCGCAATCAAAGCAATGCCTATACCGATGAAAAATAAGACAATCTTAGCAGTAATTAAGAAAATCAATCCATCAATATCAAAAGAGAAAATAATGCCCGGTAAACGGACAAAACCCCAACTCGTAATTTCCCAAAAAAAGGAATGAATAAAATTGTTTTTCATGACATAAGTGAAGAAAAAAGCAAACAAAACATAGGAAAGGCCTAACCCAGTTAGGAATGCCTCAAACGTTAAATCCCCGTTCAAAAAGCCACTGATCGCTGCATATAAAAATGGGACTCCAAAAAGTAAACCCCAAAAGAAAGCCCAAAAACGATTCTTTTTTGTCCTATTTAATTTTTCTGTTTGAATTGAAAGATTCCGTTTTTGATTACAGGCTTCACACAATACCAATTGATGAGCATTTCTTAATCCAATTCGGTGGCGATGAATCGTTTCCCCTTCTAAAATGGGCCGATTACAATGCTCACAAACTCCTATGGTTCTACGATTGTCTATTTTTTCTTGGGTAACTTGTTGAATAATAATCGGTGCAGGTGTTGGTTGAGTTGGTGCTTCTTCTTGTTTAGGAATATAGGAATTAGATAAAAATTCATCGAGTGAAACATTAAAGATCTCGGACATTCTTTTTAATGTTTGGATGCTTGGTTCTACGATGTCTTGTTCCCACCTTGAAACTGCCTGTGCCGTCACATTTACCTTGTCAGCAAAATCCTTTTGGGTAAGGTTTGCTTTGCTTCGATGGTGTCTTATTTTTTCTCCAAGTGTCATATTTATGACCTCCACTGAATCAAATTATAGAAATGAGAATCCTTTAGATAAATAAACAAGGTGTAGAACCAACTAAACATTTTGTTTAGTTGGGTTGCTCCATGGATTTTAATTGTATTTTTATTACTAAAAAATTATAAATCTTGCCTTTATCTATTTTTTCTTACAAAAGTATTAAAGATGAAATAAGAAAATAGAGCATTTAACTTATTCGTTAATACCCAATTAAAAATTTAACCACACGGACTGCCCATCTCTTCTTTTAAAACTTAAAAGATACGATTAATTTAAAAAATAGACAAAGAACTAGATATTACTAAGTTTCCAAGAATTCGCGATTGCGGTGTTTATCTTTAAAATATCAGGATAAAAATTTAGCAAT
>CAIMWL010000124.1 GCA_903845135.1 uncultured Caryophanales bacterium | reverse complement strand
TCTAAATTGGCAGAGTTCCAGAAATACGTTTTGCCATAGGTGCTTTGTAACGTCGAACCAAATAAGGTTTGAATCGGTGTCGACATCCACCAGGATAAGAAATCCCAACTATCATCTGGTAAATTCGTATTGGCTAAAATCATCGAACCTTGAGCACCAGTCGCACTTGAACGGTTAATGACTTGCGTTGCTGGATCGCGGTATCCAGGATGTAAATCCATCGCCCATAAACCATCCAGTTCACTAGCAGCACTCGATAAAAGTAAATACGTTCCTAAATCACCAATGCCAATCGGTAAGGTTCCATAACGGAATTGATTATAAAAACTAGCGACAAATTTGGGAATGTTATAAAGGGTAAAAAGTTCTGCCATCAACGTAATGCCTTTTAAGGTATCTTCCTCATTTATGGTCGTACTCATGCCATCTTCCGCATAAAGTTGACCACCAAATTGATGAATAAAAGGTAAGGTGGCAACAAATGGTTTTAATCCAGAATATTGAGAAAGAGGTAAGAAATAATTCAAACCATAACTTTGCAATAAAGGTAAAATACCAATCATCTCATCCCAGGTTTGAGGGATGGTTTCAACACCAATCGATTCCATAATATCGCGACGATAAAACGTGACCCAGAAGTTTTGCGTCAGTGGTAACCCATAGACACCTTCTTCAAAAACATAAGGGATCATCGCCCCTTTGGAAAACTGCGAAACCGTATCCGTGTAACCATTAAATTGTCTTAAATCTAATGCCGCGTCTCGGGCGGCAAAATCATAAGGAATCCAGTGATTGACACCAACGGCAACATCAGGAGATTGACCGGAGATGTTGGAAAGAATTAATTTATTTTCATCAGGCATCTGTGACAATTTAACTCCGCGATCACCTGGATAATATTGATCAATCATCGCTTGCATGATTTCGATATAGGGTCTTGGAAAATTGACCCAAACGTTAATTTGTTCTTCATCCATTTGCGTTGCAGAATAAGGATTGTTAATAAACGAAAGCACTAATCGCGCACTACCTTCATAAGCGCTACGGAAGAAGGTGGCGGTTGATCGTGGTAAGGCAACATCACCATGCACCATCATTCGTTCAATTTCTAAAGAGGAGCGCATCATTTCTTGAAGTAAGGCCCCGAGCATTTGGTTGACACTGGAATCACCATCGGCAAATTGCACCATTAAACCAGGTAAACGATTGATTTGGCTAGCAAGTGTGCGTAAACGCGCGCTACTGACTTTCACATTGGCGAGTTGCGAAGGATTTTGATTAAGCGAAACATCGAGTAATTGGTCATACATGAAATCCAATTGATCAGCCCAACCTAACATTTGGTTCTTTGCTTCTGGAAAATATGTTTCAATTTCCCAGTCACGATAAAGATCATTACTACCCGCGGTATAACGCTTGATAGCAAGAGCTAATTGTTGAATTTGAGACATGATAGTTTGGATTGTTTCTAAAGCGAATCGATAACCATAGTTAACGGCTTCTAAACTGATGGTATTGATACCTGCTTCTAAATAGACATAATATGGATTGCCATTAGCTTGAGCTAAAGTTCGGTTTTTAAATTGCATTGTATATGGAAAAGCCATTGCTAAAAATTCTTGAAAGGGAATTTCACCATTGATGTAGATACTTCTCATCGTCACCATGTCGTTTTGTAAATATTGGCGGTATCGGAATGATAAAGCGTAGTAACCACTCGTTTCTACATCAACCTCATAGGTGATGGTTTGCCCACCCCGTTCCCAACTATCACCAAAGATCGTGTTTAGCCTTAAAAATTGGGTGTCATAAAACATCGTACTGGCGTCTTGTTCCGTTCGTAAGCGGATGGACGCATCAGAGCGAGAAACCATGGAGCGACTGGAAATCATCGATAACGTATCCACCACCGCTGCATGAGGGCTGTTGTCTCGATAAGTTTGATAATCCATTAAGGGTGAACTGGTGACCACTTGCACCAAACCCACTAAAACCTTGGCATTCACAAAACGTAAAGCAACGACATCGCCATACTCAACATAAAATGAATACGGATAGGCATGCATCGCTTTCATATCACGTAAGACGTGAGATGACCATTGATTGACTTTCATGGATTGCGGTTGTAATTCATTCTCATAACGATCAAGTGGAAATTCCGCCTCTGCAAAAACCCATGACGCGGGTAGCACTAAGGTTTGCGATTCATAAAATTGAAATTCATCATTAATGGTTAAGGCAATCTTCGTATCTTCCGTGCCTTGATCAAGTAAGTAATAATCTAAGGCAATCGAAATAACACCACTGTCTTGGCC
>CAIMWL010000123.1 GCA_903845135.1 uncultured Caryophanales bacterium | reverse complement strand
TTAACCCTGGTTTTAGTGGGAATGAGCACAAATACAGCGCTATCAGAGTGGTGGACCATTCATATTGCAAGAGGGTATCACCTCTTATTCGCTTGGATTTTTGCAGCCATTCCTTTTTCAATCATTGAAATCATATTTATATTATGGTTCTTAATCTTATCGATGTATTTTATTAGATTGGTGCGTTTTGCAATCCAAAAACATCTCATTCCTGTTCTACAAACATTGCAAAACCTAATGATTTGGTTTTTAATCATGACTAATCTTTATTTAGGAACAGCTGGTTTAGCGTATGCTCGTTTTCCCGTTAATGTTCCACAATTTAGGGATACGATTCCTTACACTGATTATGAAGCAGTCGTAGAAACTTACCGGGATGAATTTAATGCCTTAAGTGACGAATTGACCTTTGATGAAGCGGGATCGGTGGTCAATCCTTATTCACTAGACGAGTTGAATGCATTGATTAAAGAAGCCTTTGATTTTGCCAATCTTGATTCTCAGTATTTTACAAGTTATACCACCAAGGTTAAACCTTTATTAACCTCATTTTTATACCGAGAATTTCATATTACGGGTGTCCATTTCGCGCCAACCACAGAAGCCACAATCAACGATCTTATTCCTGCGGCATTAATACCATTCACGATGGCGCATGAACTGGCTCATGCCAAAGGGGTGATGCGAGAAGAAGATGCGAATCTCGTTGCCTTGTATGTCTGTTTATCGAGTCCGAATGCTTATGTTCGCTACTCTGGCTTATTTAATTCGTTTTATGCCTTAATGAATTTATTAAGGTATATCGGCGATCCTGATGCATATGGTGCTATGTATCAAACCCTATCCCTGAAGATTCGTCAAGACTATCAATATCAAAACGTATTTTGGTCACAATTTAATCTCTTGGATGACATCGCCACCTGGGTCAATGACACCTATTTAAAACTGTTTGGCAACGAAGGGGTGTCGAGTTATGTCGATGTCCCAGATGTAATTACGATTGTAGATGGGGAAAACACCATCGAAGTGATTCGTGAATTTTCCCCTTATCAAAAATTATTTTTATATTTTTATTTTACTTAACGCGTTTCTTCAAACGGATGAGTTGTGTGGTGCCTTGTTTCGACATTTCGTAATAGTTTTTTAGTTCATTTTGGAAAAAGGAAATGGGTTTTTGTTTAGTCGCCCCATAGTTCTTGGGATTAAAGTCTTTCATTTGCACGCGTAAATCGTGCATCACCGAAGCAAAATCCGCAAATTCATCACCATCGGTTAAATCATCGATAATTTTGTCGACCACGGCAATCAGATCATTTAAAATTAATCCCTTTGAAGTTGTGTTTTGATTAGAAGCAATCTTTTCTACCGAAATAAAAGTGTTGCAAGCATCCTTAAAGTTTTCGGAGGCTTTGTTATCACCCGCACCCACCACATAGCGGTTGTGTTTTTGAATGGTTTTGATTAAAGGGGTGAAGTCAGAGTCATTGGTGGCAAGACAAACACAATCAATATAGTCGTGATTAAGCAACTCCATCGCTTCAATCGTCATCCCAATATCCACTGCATTCTTTCCTGAAGAGTACGCAATCTGGGCCCGAGGTTCAATTCCAAACTTAATAAACTTATTCTTGATCGTCGCATCATTAAAGTTTGAATAAAAGGCATATTTCATAATCACATCGCCAATATCATTCAAGGCTTCAAAAAGAATAGGGAAGTATTTTTCTTGATTAAAATTATCGTAATCGATCAGCAAGGCTATTTTTTTTCTTATTTCCATATCTGTATTGTAGCAAAGGCGACGATGAGACGCTCGTCTTAGTTTGATCCACCATTGATCATCATTAATTCTTGCAGTTGCCGGTTTTCCAGTATCAGCGAGACGATTTCTTTAAACTCTTCAAGGGTTAAGGTTTCGGCATGAGTCATTTTATTTCTTAACTTTGAAATGGTAAAGGCATGTTGCGCGATGGTAATCAGTTTGCCTTTTCCTTGACCATTTAACGTCAGTGAGGTGGTGCGTTTATTCCAATAGGTTTCAAACAAAGGCGCAATCGCAAGGCCAGTGGGATCGATTTTTGCTTGTTCTTCTTTGGCAAGTTTGTGACTGATATCCAAAATAAATGGAATCGTGCCAATCGAAAAATTTTCTGGCAGCAATGCTTGATATTGGATAGGATCTTGGTCATAATCCACGATTGAAATGTAACCTCTTTTCTTGGAGTGAGGTGGGGTAGAGAGATGAGGTGAAATGCCTTCTTTGATTAAATACTTGATGAAGTCGCGAAAGAATAATTTATAGCATTCATGTTCATAGGCTTTGACAAAGGGTAAGGCAAATGATGAATAATCTTCAATCGTTCCTTCATCGAGTAACCGTGACATCCGGGAGGTTAAGTAAAAAGCATTTTTTACCATCGTTTTAGTCTTAGAGTCGGCCTTTTTCCACATGGAAGAATCAAACACTTTCTCAATGTAAGCTTGAATCTTATCAGCATCGTAGATACTCTTAATATCTTGAAAAAAGTCCAAGTGATGATAGTCATGCATCGTCTTTTCTGCTTGAGCAATAAAAGATTGAATATCCACCATCGGTGGTTGCTTTTTTAACCCTTCAATTTTGGTTTTCAAATCCAAGAGGTTACCTTGAGCTAAATCGATGATCGCTTGGTAATATAACGCTAGTTTTTTTCGTTCAGGATGGATAACATTTTTTAAATGACTTTTGGCCTTAGGGTAATCTTTGAGTAAGGTAAACCAAATTCCTTTCAGTAAATCCAAAAAAGGATATTGTTGTTTATTGTCAGGGATGTGATTGAGCAGTTCAACAATCTTTGGATGAGTGAGTTGTGCCTCTAAAAAAGCGTTAGGAAAATAAATCTTAAAACGATGAAAATGATATTTTGTCACTGTATCAAAGGGTTTGTTTCCTAAGGCAAGTAATAATAAAAATAAGATGGAGTCATGATCTTTTTGCCACTGATGAAGGGTATAAAATTTTTTAATTTCTTCGTTAACATAATTTTTTAGCTCAGTGGATTTGACCAGTGGATGCGTGACCAGATGCTGATCGGCTAAAACATAAATTAAATGCATCGCCGTGCGATCCGTGCCATCGACAGGAAGTGTGGCAATATTGTTGTATTGATGGGTTAAAACATCATGGAATAAACTTTGGGTTGAGGCCTTCATGTTTCTATTTTAACAAAAGACAACAGCAAAGACGTACTTATTCTTCTTCATCAACTTTTGGATCTTCAACTTTTAAGGATTCCCCTAAGGTTTCTAAATTCTTAAGTTTGGATTGAATCATTCGAGTTCTTGTGCCAATTAATTTATCAAGTTCAGTGCCGGCAGACTGAATTTTTTCTTGGGCTTTTGCAAGCACATCTGCAAATTTATCGAATTCGTTTTTAGCATTTGCAAGCACGTGCCAAACTTCTTGAGATTTCTTTTGAATTGCTAAGGTTTTAAAGCCGATTTGTAATGAATTCAATAAGGCAGACATGGTCGTCGGTCCGGCAAGAACAACACCATATTTCGTTTGTAATCTTTCAATCAAACCGCGACGAATCGCTTCCGCATATAAGCCTTCAATTGGTAAAAAGAGAATGGCAAAATTAGTCGTGTAAGGAACTTCAATATACTTAGAGGCAATATCAGAGGCAAATCGTTCAATCTTTGTTTCTAAAGTCTTTAAAGCTGTTTCAACTTGTTTACTATCATTGGTGTCGTAGGCTGTTAACACCACGTAATAGTCTTCTAGGGGGAACTTTGAATCAATCGGTAAAAAGATGGAACGATTCCCATCACCCGGTAATCGCACCGCATATTCAACTCGATCTGAGGATCCCGGTCTTGTTGGTGTTTCTTTGAGATACATATCTGGAGAAAGAATTTCTTCAAGAATTCTTCCGAGTTGAATTTCTCCCATAATCCCACGCGTCTTGACATTACTTAATGCACGTTTGAGTTCATCGACGCCCGAGACCAACCCTTGCATTTCACCAAAACCTTTTTGAACAGTTTCAAACTGGGCACTAATAAGTTGGAACTTTTGCGTTAGTCGTTCTTCTAATGTCTTATTTAGTTTTTCATCGACGGTTTCACGCATTTTTTCAAGTTTTTCTGCGTTATCCTTCTGTAATTTTTCCAACATTTGCATCGTAGTTTGGCGAACCAATTCCAATTTTGTTTCATTGGTGGAGGTTAGGGTCTCCAGTTGTTTGGAAAGCTCTTGTCTTAATAATGTTTGTTGTTGAAGAGCGTCGGTTTGAGTTTGACCGACTTGTCGTTGCATCATCATCAACACATCATTAATAGCTTGATTAGATTGTTTGATGGTTTTATCGAGTTGATCGGTCGTTGCTTGTAGGTCTTGTTTACCGATGTTAACCTTATGATCTTTAGTGCGAAGGAAAACAATCATGATTAAACCAATCGTTAGGGCGATTAAAACACTGATTAAAATGATGATAACGGTCTCCATAGTCTCCCTGTCTTGCATTTAATTATAGCGTAATTATTTCATCCTTTCTTGCCGACATTTGCTTTTATCGCATACACTATAGACATGAAACCTACCCAAAAAGACCCAGTTGAAAATTACTTCCATCGCTTTGATTTTCCTGGTGGCATCAAACTTTACGACCTTCAACACCTCGATGGATTAACCCCTTTAAGAGCAGTCGGTGGAAAACGTAAGGGTTCGATTCGTTCTGACCATCACGAAAAGATTGAATATGAATCCAAACGAGAAAAAAGGGAGATTTATCGCATTCTCAAAATTTTAGAAGCCAAAACGATTAAAACTCAAGTCGTGGAACTCATCACCCCATCGGGGAAACGCTTTTATCCAGATGTTCTCGCCCAACTCCAAGACGGCACAGTCCTCATGCTAGAAATTAAACATCTCTTAGATTTTTTACATGTGGATGTCATTGAAAAATATCAAACGATGTTGACTTATTGTAAAAAGATGCAATATGGATGTGCGATGTTGGATGGAAATTATCGAGATTTTCGTTATGTCGCAAAGGGAAGCATTTTGCATTTTCCCCAAGTCATTGATTGGTTAGAGGCAAACCTTGAGAAAAAAGGTGAATTTACGATGCAAGACTTACGTTTGAAATTTAAAGATGAAAAATACATTCCCACGTTGGTGAGTTACGCGCTGATGAATGGCTATCGAACTGATGTGACCTTTCGCGATCCAACTTGGGCGATTCGCATTAAACACAAAGCTTCAAACATGCTAAAATAAATTACCCCCCTATGGAGGGTGTATATGAAAAATAGAACCACTGAAATCGAAGTAAAACAATTACTTAAAACTGCTGAAGGTCAACTTAAAGCTATTTTAAATATGTATGACGATCACCGTTACTGCGTTGATATCACCAAACAAGTTCTAGCACTACAAGCTTTATTAAAGAAGGCGAATAATCTGATCCTTCGTGACCATATGGATCACTGTGTTAAAGAAGCGATTGAAAACAAATCACCTAAAGATAAACTTAAAGAATTATCCGATTTAATGAATCTTATTCAACAATGAAAAAACCCCTCCTCCTCTTGCCTTTAGGGGTGTTCGTTCTTTTCACTTGCCAAGGTGTGAATCCACCGATTCAAAATGAAGACTTTAATGAGTTTTGGGCTTTAAATAGTCGGGTAACGTTTGAGATGACGATGAGTGATGCCACGTTGGGTTTTATCCAAACCTATGGTCAAGAAAAAAATGGTCCATATAATGATTATTATTTTCCAATGTCACTTCGCCTTACGGTTAATAATGAAACATATGAGATTGAAGAAGTTGGCATACGTCAGAAAGGAAATATTTTTTCACGAGGTCCTTTCTTAAATGAAGACGGAACTTTAGGGAGTGCGTTTCATTTTCGTTTGTCTTTTGATCAAACCTTTGATCAACCCTTTTACCAATCTTTAGGATTGCAAAAGTCCTGGCAAAACGGTGAGCCCGAATACGAAACAAGACAAAAACGCAGGCTTTTTGGAATGAAATCTTTAGAAATGAAATGGAATCGTTCCCAGGATCCTTCCTTGATTAATCAACTCTATGCGTCACAATTATTCAAATCAGAAAACGTGTTAGCTCCTTCTGCCACCTTAGCAAAAGTAAGTTTAATGACTGAGTCTCAGGGTCACGATATTGGCATTTACATTGTGAATGAAGCGATTGATTTAACCTTTATTGAACGAAACTTTTCGGGTGCGGCTGCGACGGGCGACCTTTATAAAGCTTTGTGGTCAAACCAACTTTTATTAGAAGACATGGCTCGATATGACGCTGAGTTGGGTGATTATGTTTTTAAACCAGAAAAAGTAGGAATTGAAAACACTGAAGACTATTACCATCCGGTTTATGATTTAAAGACCAATCAACTCACCTCCACACATGCTGATTTAATGCAATTGATTCAAACACTTCATACCTTGAATTCCATTCAAGATGTAACGACGCAACAATCAACTTTAGCATCAGTTTTAAATGTTGAAGCTTTCTTAAAGTATGCTGCAATAAGTTATGTATCTGGTAATCCTGATGATATGAGAAATCTCACCAACAACACGTATATTTATTTTCATGGTGTTACCAAACAAGCCTACTTTATTCCTTACGATATGGATTGGAGTTTAGGTTTGACTTGGGATGAAAATCTTACACAGACGATGGCAACCCATTCTGCTTTATCCACCAAAGATTCTTTTGATCAAACCATCCGCAATCCGCTTTATTGGTATACGATTTTGGATGGCAATGTCAATCAAGCTAACCGCTATCCACGTATTGCAGGTTATCAAGAAATCTACTTAAGCAACATCAATGAAACCCTAACTGGAGATTTTTTCACCACGGCGTCCTATCAAGCGATGTTTCAAGCAAAGAAAGCTTTATATGAGGCTGATACGTTTACGATTGAATCAGCATCCAATTTCCAACATATCGATTTATTCTTAAATCACCACAGTAATATTTCTTCTGTAAATTAGTAATATTTTCTTCAATGAAAATGTCAATTTACCGTTGACATTTTTTGCTATGCCAACTTGTAGACTAGTCGTAGAAAGAAGGAAGAAGTATGAAAAAGGGATTGGTCGAATTTGTATTCATTCTCGATCGTAGTGGTAGTATGCGTGGTTTAGAATCAGACACGATTGGTGGGTTTAACTCTTTAATTGAAAAACAAAGAGAAACACCTGGAGATGTCTTGGTTAGTTTGGTTTTATTTGATGATCAATTTGAAGTGGTGTATCACCGTCGGGATATCAAAGCGATTCCAGCATTGAGTAATAAAGAATATTTTGTCAGAGGTTCAACAGCGCTTGTCGATGCCATTGGCCGTGGCATCCGAAAGATCGTCAACGTTTATAAAGCCTTAGGTGATGATAACGTTCCTGAAAAAACTGTATTCGTTATCACAACAGATGGTCAAGAAAATGCGTCCAAGGAATTTGATTCCCACACTTTAAAACGACTGGTTCAACAACAACAAGAAAAGTATGGATGGGAATTCATGTTCTTAGGAGCAAACATTGATGCCTTTGCTACATCCGAAAGCATGGGTTTTAAAGAAACCCATACCGCCAATGTTAAATACTCAAAATCTGGTATGCGCAGTCAATTTGATGTTGTGGAAAGAGCTTTATTTCGTTATCGAAATGATGATAAAAATTTCTCGGATGCCCTCTTAGATATCGAAGGCAACGAAGAAGCCAAAGAAAAAAAGAAAAAATAATTCGTTTACGAACCTTATCGAAAAAAGAACTGGGTGGGGGACACCAGTTCTTTTTGCTTTATGAATCGAAATCATTAAATCGTATCGGAATCTTTGAATTTCAAAATTCGATAAAAGATGACCGCAAGGGTGCTACCTAGTAATGGACCTACGACATAAACCCATACTTGTGATAACGCTGTTCCACCTTCAAGTAAGGCTGGTGCTAATGATCGAATCGGATTGAATGAAGCACTTGAAATCGGTCCTCCAATCAGAATTAAACCGGTAAGCGTCAAGGCCACAATCAAACCCATCAAAGGTTGTAATGGTTTACGTTGAGAAGCAGCAAGAACGGTATAAACCAAGATAAAAGTTAAAAACATTTCAAAGATGATAACCACAATCGCCGTGGTTGGAGCGGAAAATCCACTGGCACCTAATCCTGTAAAAGCATCTGCTTCACTACCTAGCAAAAGGGTTGATGAGGCAAACAATGCGCCTAGGAATTGCGCAAGAAGGTAAATACCAAATTGTTTCCAAGACATACGACGATCCAAGGCCATGGCCAAACTCACAGCAGGATTTAAGTGCGCGCCAGAAATGTGACCAATGGTGTAAATCGCAATCAATGCCCCGGTACCGAAGGCAAATGCCACGCCAAGTAAATCTTGTCCTAATCCAAAGGCGATCGATCCGGTTCCCACAAACACCAAAATAAAGGTCCCATAGAATTCAGCAAGGAACTGACGAATCAAAAGTGTTAACTTCATCCTATTTCTCCTTGGTAAGTTTAATCACTTTATCTGCGGCTAATTTACCGGTTAAAGCACACGTTGGTAAACCTGCAGGCGCAAATGCCCATTGGCCCGCTTGAAAGACATAAGGATAAGGGGTGTTAATGGATTTTGCCACACGCGTGAATAAAAATTCAGAAAGCATCGGTTTATTTGCAAATGACCAACCACTCAATGATCCTTCGTGAACGGCAGCAAACTTTTCCATTGTTAAAGGTGAGGCATGCATGGTTTCATAGGTTCCAGCTTTAAGACCAGGAATCCAAGTTTGATCAAGAATATCGACAAAATATTGATTACTAATTTGTTTTAAATCCTCATACCAACCTTGATCGGCGATAAATTTGGTTAATTGATAATCTAATAATAAAGAGACAATAAAACCGGATTCATCTTCTGGAGCAAGTGTCGGATCACGTAATACAGGTACAGAGATTTCATACGTATTACGACGGTACCATTCTTTGATCCAGTTAAATATCTTGGTTTTATCAGAGATAAACGTTCCATCTTTTTGTTTGATTAAATCAATCGAGTGAGCGGTTAAACCATCTAAGTAAGGCGTAAAGAAGGTGTGCATCCCAGCTTGTTTTGCTAATTTACGTTTGGGATCCTTTACTTTCATAAAGACCGTCATCACGGAATCAGCACCTTTACCTTTTTTGGTTTTACTGATGGCAAGTTGTTGATTCTTAATGAGTTTAGGTTTTAGGCTCTTTACAACGCGATGCATCATAGGTGGACTACCAGCCCAAACTAGTGTTTTATACGAGAAAGTTTCACCCGTTTTGATTGTCACTTGTAGTTGGTCTATATTAATTTCTGTTACTTCAGACTTTAATTTTAATTCGCCTTGGTGATCTTGAAAAAACTTCACCATCGCTCTGACAACCGCACCGGTTCCACCTTTGGGATAGTTGTAATCGGTGTAAAGCGAGAAATACGACATTGCAAAGATTGCAGGCGTCTCTTCAAAGAAATGTTGAGAAATAAAATCAATTAAAGAAGGATTGTTGGTGAATTTCTTTAAATGTTCTTTGATTGGGGTAAAGTACCGTTGAGTTCTTGGCATGGTTACCATAAACTTTAACGCCCATGGTAATAATGTTTTCGTTAAATACGTCATATTCGTATAGGCATCATCGATAAAGAGTGGATTTTCAATGCCATACAACACTCTCATTTGAAGTGAGATGTTGACGATGTCTTTGCAAATTAACCGAATTGCTTTTTCTTCATGAGGAAAAAGTTTGATTAAAAATTGGGCATAGGGTTCTAATTCAACATCCGAAGTAATCGGAACAAAGTGTTTACCGGAACCAATATTGACTGGACTTTTTACAAAATCTAACTTCAGGCCTAATTGTTTAAACATCGGGAACATAATGCCAGAGTTTTCCACTGCCCTTGCACCATGATCAAAGGTGTAGGCGCCCGATTTGAAACTCCCAAATAAACCACCGGGTTCAGGACCCCGTTCTAATAGTAAGACACTTCGACCAGCTCGAGCAGCATAAGCAGCAGTGGTTAAACCACCCATGCCTGCACCGACGACAACCACATCATATGTTTTACTCATTGGATATATTTTATCAAACTAACCTCATTTCTTGATACGGATTGTTTTCGTTATAATAAAGGTCATGAAAAAGAAACTTCCTCCATTACCCGAGATAGGTGCTTTACCAGAAGCATTAACCGTTGATTCGTTAAGACGCTATTGGTCTAAAACATACAATGAGAATGGTAAACCTGACTGGGCTCATATTTTTCCTTTTTACCACCCTGAGATGACCTTTCATGATTCCATTCAAATCATTCAAGGTCGCGAACCATTTCTTAGAATGTGCCAACGATTGACCAAACGCAGTCAAAAACTGGTGATGGATATTGGCACGGTAACGCAAACTGAAAATAAATTGCTCTTCACTTGGACCATGACTATTGTTTACAAAAAGGCACCGAGTACACCTTTATATGGCGCCACCCAATTAACACTTCATCCGGATGGTCGCATCATTCACCAACGAGATTTTTATGATCTATGGGGTGATATTTATAACAACATCCCAGTTTGGAAAAAGTTTTATCGTTGGTTTATGAAAACTTTTTTTGGATAGATTATGGCCCTCAAACCTCAATACGAATTTTTAACTTTAGGTACCAAACCCCCGCATCAAACTAAAGCAACCCTTTCAGGAAAGTGGGTTTTAATTACGGGTGCAACCTCAGGTATTGGTCTTTCAGCCGCCAGACGATTTGCCAAAGGCAAAGCTAATTTAATTCTCTTGGTTCGAAATGAGCAAAAGGCGCTGGCATTAACCAAGGAATTAATCAGTCAATTTGGCATCCAAGTTCGTTTTTATTTGGCAGATTTTTCTAAGCTTAAATCTGTTAAAGACGCGCTACAATCTATCACTCAAAACGAAAAACAAATTGATGTGTTAATCAATAATGCTGGTGTCTACTCCACAAAACGGTTGCTTACCCAAGATCAAACCGAATTAGTCTTGACCGTGAATCATTTATCAAGTTTGTTGATTACTGAAACACTGATTCCTTTGCTGGGTCAATCCAAAGGCCGCATCATCCAAGTCAATTCTGAGGGCCATCGGTTTAGTCGTTTTGCTCTCGAGGATCCACATTTCAAGAAACGTTGGTATACCGGATTAAGAAGTTACGGTGCTTCAAAAACAGCACAATTACATACAGTCTGGGCCTTAGCGCCCACATTATTTAAACAAGGGATTACCTTAAATGCGATGCATCCCGGTGCGGTGCAATCAGAAATTGGTCTTAATAACGGATGGTTGTATCGAACCTTTAAAAAATTAATCATCAACCGGATGTTAAAGCGGGTAGAAAATTCAGCAGAGGCTTTATATTATTTGGCTGCAGACAGTTCGGTTAAAGACGCTTATGGACAATATTATTATTTAACGCATCCAACCATGCCAGCAAAGCACGCAATGAAAAACCCGCTTAGTAAAAAAATTTTAACGTGGTCAAAAAAGGTGATTCAATTAGCGCTTGAATGATAGTAGCGCGAGTTCGTTTAGTAAGAAAATCCATTATCCCCCAACCAATATTAATTTTTTTTATCATTCTTGGATTAATTTTAATTTAACTTAATAAATAGTTAATAAATGATGTAAGATAAAAGTCATAAAATAGTATTAGTCAAATTTAATCCAATGGGGGAACTTGGATGGAAATTGTTGTAATACATAGCGAGAATATATTGAAAACGAGTTTTGATTTTTTAAGGCAAAAAATCGGTGGCACCTTGCATCACTTACCGATTCATCAAATTGAAACCAAAATTCAAACTATCAAAGCCGATTTTTTAATTTTCTTACATTCAACAAACTTACTAGAAAATCTAAATTTGGACGTCATTAAAAAGATTAAATTAGTCAAAGATATCCCAATTCTTACCATCATTCCTAAAAATGAAAACCTCTTGGAATCAGCATTCCATCATGGAGCGGATGAAGTGATTTACGCGCCGTATTCTCAACAAGAATTGATTATTCGCACGGAAGCATTATTAAAAAGAAGGTTTCAAAAGCTGCCAACAAAAGAAAAATTCATTACCATTCAGGATTTGGTCCTTGATACTAACAATTATCAGATTAGTCGTGGAAAAGAAATCCTACCGGTGACCAAATTAGAATTTAATATCTTATTAACTTTAGCGACTCATCCTGATAGGGTTTTTATGAAAAAAGAACTATATGAAATGATTTGGCAGGATCATTATTACGATAACGGCAATGTCCTTAATGTTCATATTCGGCGATTAAGGAAAAAAAATTGAACTCAATCCGGATAACCCACAAATTATTGAAACCAAATGGGGAATCGGATATAAAATCAATTTAACTAAAAAAGTGGTCTGATGACCACTTTTTCTATGATGTTGATTGGATTGGCCGCGGAGGATGGGAACCCGGCTTTAGAGGACCTTGTCAGAGGCAACTCTTACGGAAACTCAACCATCTACCTAAGCTCACGGACGAATTTTTGCGAATCTAGAACGATGGTCTTTAGTAGTTCCCATCCTCTAATTACATTATAAAACGCAAAATCTAAAAGTATAGTCTTGGGGCTGAAATATTTTAAGAAGTTTTTCTCAACGTTTGCCGGACCCAGGAATATAACCCAAAAAACGGTAATAACGTTACTAACATCATCGCAGTGCCTAAGGCAAACCATTTGAGGGCACTCACCGTGACACCAATCCATGCTAATAAAGGAATTTCAGTAGGATACAAAGTTACCAATAAGGTAAAGATGATGTTTTCTAGGTAATCAAGTAACGTTGCAAACAATGGAAGCAACACAATCCATTTTCTAAAATTGAGTTTGGGTTGAATGAATCGATTTAAGGTGGCAAATAAAGGTAAACCATATACCA
>CAIMWL010000122.1 GCA_903845135.1 uncultured Caryophanales bacterium | reverse complement strand
TTTCATCAAAAATACACCAAGCGAAGCAGTCAATACGCCAACGATATAGAGTAAAAGAAGGTAACGAGATGCGAGTATTTTTTCTTTCATAATGTCCGATTAATGACTTCTAAACGTTGATAAAGTTTGACAAAAAAAGTAATGAAACTACCAAAGGCGACCGCCAATAAAAAAGAAAGGATGGTGATACTACCTAATCCATTGCCTTCTAACATTGCATAGATGAACCCTAGCAAGAGACCAGAAAATTCAATCATCCATCTTGCTAATGTAAATGACTTGATCTTGAAAACACGAATCAAGGTGAGTTGCAAATCATCATACACATTGGGTGGGAATCCACTAATGATGATGGTAGCCAACCCCCAGGTCATGATCACTAAGGCACTTAAGAAGAAAGTGATGCTCAGCCATAAAGGTAAGGGTGAAGGAAAGAGAATCGGTAAGATGACCACATCCCATAAATCAATTGATAAAGAAATAAGTAGCATGGGAAAAATCGCTAAGAGTGCTTGCCAACGTTTGCCAATCAATAACACTAGAATTAATAAAAATGTAGTATGAATTAAAGAACTTTGACCGAGGGTAATTGAAATATCTTGCGATTGTAATAAACTTCTTAAATTAATCACGGCAGTGTCCCAAGGTGCAACCCCAAGATTGGCTCGGGAAAATAAGGCAACACCTAAACCTAAAGCTAAAATGCCAATAAAATATAGACTAAGAAAACGAATCGATAATCGGTGCCAAGTTGGTTTCACAAAAAAATATTATACGCTTTTCTTTGAAGATTGAATGCGAATATTGTCGTGATTAGGTTTGCCTTTATAAGCTGAATAATAAGAGGCAAAATACTTCATGGTGCTACCTACTATCTTACCATCATAGTCAATCGCATCCGTCCAATCTTTTAAAAGCGTTTTCGTTAGTTTCTCTTGCGCGAGCAATTTAAGGATTGGTCGTAAATGGTCCCTTGCATCATCAATTAATTGCAGGATGGTTGCTTGTGAAGTTTTTCCGGTTACAGGATCTTTCCATAATTTACGAGACACATTGAGTGAACGTTCTTTAACGGTTGAGGATAATCGCAGTGGATGAATTAAGCTTAAGGGTAATGAACGACGCCCTGAAACTAAAACAACCAGTAACCGGTTGAATATAGAACCATGATATAAAAAACGATAAGTAGCTTGCATATCTTCGACAGCTAGTTGATAAGTGTCATGTTGTAGTTGTTTGGGAAACGCATACATATAAAGTTGGCTAATCATTTGGAGACTGACCTTAGAAACATTTAAGGTTTCCTTCGGTTGATAAACTTTAGGATCAAGTTTAAATTTTTCGACAATTGCGACATCCATTTCCACTTCTAAGCGAGCATGGTCAGCACTATAATGCCCCGTTAAAGAACCATGTTCATCAAATCCAGTTCGATAAAATACGTAGGGATGACAAGTTCGATCTAATGCGTAGTGTGTTAAAGCACCGATGACATAAGCTTTGCTAATCTCATCTGCTTTTGTTCCAAACCAACCATGTTCCAGTAAAGGCCATAACGAATCTACGGGTAATTGATTGTGTAAGGTAGAACCAAATTGATTGATAGTAGTCGTTGATAATCTTTTTTTGAAAATAGCGTGACCAAAAAAGAAAAAAGGGTCCGGTCCTTGAGAACCCAACCAAACCAAAGTTGTTTGATTGGCTAAAAAAGGAAGCATTTTCTTCACATCTTCCAAAATTAAATTGGCAAAATACTGATGCGTTAAAATTGAAGGCATAACTCCTACTTATCTAAATAGGTGATCGGAATTTTACGAGCACGATTAAATATGAAACCACCAACAAAGAACAACACGATTAAAGCGAGAATGCCATAACGCATAGCTCCAGGGAAATTGGGATCGACAATTTCAGTGGTATCGTTGATGATTAAGACAAGCGAGCTAACCAAGGCGATGATTGCCGGGCCCATGAAGGCGGCGACTCGAGAAAAGACGGTGTAAAGACCAAAAAATTCATTGGCTTTTTCTTTGGGAATAATTTTTCCAAAGTAAGAACGAGATAACGATTGAATCGCCCCTTGAGAGGTTGCTACCAATAACCCTAAAATGGTAAACATCGTCACATTATTAATGAAGTAACCAAATAAACTAATGAAGGCATAAATGCCAATGGTGACGAGTAACAGGTGTTCAGTCTTAAAGCGCTTTGCTAATTGTGCAAACAGTAAGGCAAAAATAAAGGCAGCAATTTGAATCATTAAGAAAATTGGTAATAGCACATCATTAACATTTTCACCCGTGACTTCAGGAATGGCGTTGACAGCAAAGGGAACCGCTTGGGAAATAATGGTATGGACACCATCAATATATAAGAAGAAGGCAATTAAAAATAAGAAAACTTTTCGATATTTTTTCGCTTCTTTAAATGTTGAGAAAAGGCGCGCAAATGATTTTTTGACAGGATTTTTTTCTGGTTCAATACCGTGAACTTGTTTTACATGTCTTAAAAATGGCAGCGAAAATACAAACCACCATAAGGTTGTCACTAAAAAGGTCAATTGCAAATCAATGGGGTCTGGTAACAACATGATAAACGCAATCCCAATCACTAAAGGAATCGTGGAACCACCCAAATAACCAAAAGCATAAGCGGTAGTGGAAACATTATCCATTCTTTCATCGGAGGTAACATCAACAATAAACGAGTCATAAAAGACATTGGTGGCATTGTATGCAAGATAAGCAATCGCAAATGGAATTAAAACAAGCCACCAGGGAAAATATGGGTAAAGTGGGATGAGGACACTACTAAAGATACCAACGTAGAAAAATAGTTTAAAGAAGCGATTCTTGGTGCCTCGATAATCAGACAAAGTTCCGAGAATCGGTGAACTAATCGCGATGATAATCGAAATCGTGGAAATGATGACTTGATAGAGAATGGAGGATTGGTCATTGGTTAAACCACCGCCACCTTCTGTTGATAAATAAGCATAAAGTCCAGGAAAAATAAAAGTTGCAAAGACAACGGTGAATGCAGACTCAGCCCAGTCATAAAAGATATAGGCCCATTCTTTTTTTGTAAATTTAGCGGGGCTTTTTTTCAATGATTTTTCCATAATTTACCTCTAGCAGTCATTTTACCATTGTTTCTGAATTTCCTCGCTTGCGGATTTCTATTTAACCTAATCTTAAAGAATGTACAATGAATCTATGCTTGAAAACTTATGGTTAACGTTTGAAGTATGGATCCTTTCTCTCGGTACAATCGGGATGGTCTTGGTGTTCACACTCGCATGCCTCCATCCTACCTTAGAAGGTCCAGCAGCAATTTTATTGTTAACCATCCTCACCATCTTTCTTGATAACGTATGGCTAGCAAGTGTCCTGCTTTGGTTAGCCTATACGCTTGGATTTTGTATATTTTATTTTCTCGTTCATTGGCTTCATCAAAAATCAAATCGAGTGGTTGAAACTTTTAAACCAACTAAAAAAGCGATTGACTGGGTCAAACGTCAACCAACTTGGAAACATATTGTGGTGATCGGGATGCCACTTGTCTATACGTATCCGCTGAGGATTGCATTTACCATCGGACACCAAAAGTTTTTTCCGTTTTTTTGGCAAACCTTTTTGCAATATGGCGTCCTTACAGTCGGAAATTTGTTACTTTATTTTGGGGCGATTCAACTGATATTTTTAGACTTACCCATTTGGATTGTCAGTATCATCTTGGCAATCGTATCAATCGCCATCTATTTAATTAAAACTAAAGTAAAAGTTATTTAATTCTTTTGGTAGAATGACGAACAATGAGCTGGACTGGGACTGTCGTTAATCCTTTAGGTTCATTTTGGTTTTCAATCATATTTAATAATTTTATGGCTGCGGTTTCAGCAATGCGCTTTTTGTCTTGCCTAATCGTGGTCAATGGTGGAGAAAATAAACTCGCAAATTGGATGTCATCATAACCAGAAACTGAAATATCTTCTGGAACACGATACCCGAGTTCTTTTAATGCCATAATTAAACCCATCGCGATATCATCAGAAAAGGCAATGATTGCCTGGGGCTTATGTTGCCAACTTTGAATCCATAAAAGTGCTTGTTCATAATAATGTTTGACCCCATATTTGTCGGTTGTAAAATAGGATTCCTTGGGTCGATCCGTTTTAAATTGGAAGGTTAATGTCTCAAACGCTTCCGTTCGTTGTTGGTATGCTCTTGAAAAGATTGAACCAGAAAATGCATAGATTCGTTGAAATCCAAGTTGAATAAAGTGTTTAAAGATGAGTTCAATTCCTTGATGATCATCACTAATCACCGTGGCGAGTCCCTTATCAACCATATCGACAGACACGCATGGAATGTCGGCACGAATCAGTTCTTGAATATCAATCGCATTAATGTCACCGGTTAATAATAATACCCCATCGACACTTTTATTGAGGGCCCATTGAAGATAAGTTTGTTCTTGTTCACCAATCTTTTTAGGAATGAATACCATTTCATAACCTTGGTCTTCAATGTAATTTTTAAAGGCTTGAATAATCGATCCAAAAAAAGGATGCTCTAATCCAAATGCAGCGATGTCAGAAAACACCACACCAATCGTCCACGTATGTTCTGCTTTGAGAATCCGCGCAGAGTGACTGGCGACATAACCTAAGGCTTTTGCCCTATCTAGAACACGTTTTCTGGTTGCCTCCGTGACACTGCCTTTATCGTTTAAAATTTTACTGACCGTACCTGGTGATAAGGCAAGATCGGCGGCAAGTTCATGAATGGTTAGTTTATGACGTTTATTTTTCATCGATTAAAACGGTGGCAATGGATTTAGCTTCTAACGAAAAGGTTTGCCACTTTCCTTGATTGAAAATTGAAAATACATGCGTTAAAGGACTCGCATTTAACAGCACCAACACTTTTTGTTGATCAGGACGTAAATATGCGACCCCTTGAACCCCTTCTGGCAGCGTCGCTTCTAATGCAATTCGTTGCGATTGAGGTGGAATAAATTTTGAAAAATGACCGATGACATAGTAGGTACTATTCTTGATGATGGTTTGATTTCGGCGATCAAACAAAATTGGGGCATCACAATAATTACCCACATGGTTAGGTCCACCTTGTTCATTCAAGACTAAATTCCAATCAATAAAACCTTCGTTGCCTTGTAAAAAATCACCGATGATATTTCGGGCGTAGCGTTCACCCGTGTCCCATGATCCAGGTTTAGGACCGCCTTCAATACAACCTTCAGTAAATAGTAAATGTTTGTCGGGAAATAACGCTTTTGTCTTTCCGACATTTTCAAATTTTTCTTCACCATACCAATGAAAAGCGGTACCCCAAACATATCGACTCGCTTCCGGATCAGCATAGATTGGACTGACCCTGTCAATCATAATATCGCGATTATGGTCCCATATTAATAACTTGATTTGATCCTTAAAATGTTTTTGTAAACGTGGACCTAAATGAAATTTAACAAAGTCTCTTTCTTGTTCAGGCGTATACAAACAAGAATCCCATACTTGTCTTGCTGCGGGTTCATTTTGGACGGTGACACCCCAGGGTTGAATTCCTTCTTTTTGTAATGCCTGAATAAACTTAATGTAATATTCAGCCCAAAGCGATTGATATTCTGGTTTTAATACTCCGCCATGGTTCATTTGTTGATTATCTTTCATCCAACCAGGAGGGGACCAAGGAGAAACTAAAATCTTCAGATTTTTTTGCTTCGCCAATACTTTTTTCAAAATTGGCAAAACATACCAGGAATCTCTAGCGATAGAAAAGCTTGAGAGTGTGGTATCACCATGATTGACATACGTATAGTTACCCAAGGCAAAATCACTTGAATTCATATGGATTCGCGTAAAGTTATAATCCAAACCATCTTGGGAAAAATATAAATTTAATAAAGTTTGAATGAGGGCTTCATCGTGATTTTCTTTAATCGTGTAAGCTGCGGATTCTGTTAAGGAACCACCAAAACCTAGATGTGTTTGAAATTGTTGTTTGGCATTGGTATTTAAAATCGTACCTGTCGATGAGGGGTTCGTCTTAATCGTTTGAGGCGACCATCTTGCACCGGCAGCAGAACTGTGAATAACTTTCATTCTTGATACACCTCAATTTTTTCAACATCCATCATGTATGGCATGTCTTGTTCTTCAATTTTGCCACCCCATGTTCCACCAACTGCAATGTTCATGATCAAATAATACGGTTTATCAAAGGGCCAACTTTCAATCGAGTCACCTGGTTTTTTTTCAAAAGTCACATAGTGAACTTCATCAATAAAAAAGCTAATACCTTCAGGTCTCCAAATCATTTTATAATCATGAAATCCTTCCATAATGCCAGGAATTTTTTGGAACTTAGTGCGTTGGGTTTTGATGATGTGATTATGAAGTTGAGAATGCAAACTAAAATGCAATACTTCAGGATCATGCCCCACCATTTCCAATAAATCGATTTCCCCACACAAAGGCCATTTAACCTCACCGATATCATGACCTAAAAACCAAATCGCCGGCCATGAACCTTTCCCATGAGGGAGTTTGGCACGGGCAATAAACGTTCCATATTGCCATTCTTTTTTATCCTTCGTATTCATTCGTATCGATTGATAGCGACATTTCTTTTCTGCAGGATTGACATCGGCAATGATTCTTAAACCTTGTTTGGTGAGTTGTAAATTTTTGGGTGAATCGACATAACATTGTCGTTCATCATTGAACCATTTTTCACCCACTTCTAAATTCCAAACATCACGATTCAAGGTTTTAAACGTTTCCTTAAAAACTAATTTACGGTGTGGTTTTAACATACTCTTAACCTCCAAAGTTTAGCGTGATGGCGTCTGATAATGGTGAAGTTCTACCCACAAAATCAATCGCTTCAACTTGCACTTGATAACTACGTGCTTCTAAACCCACGAACGTATACTGATTGATTTTTGCTTCGCGATATTTAACCCCATCTAAATAAATTGCGTAATGACTTACCCAAGTATCATCACTTGGTCGATTCCAATGGATCGTGTTTTCTAATTGAGAATTTGCTAATGCGGTTGGAGTTTCTGGGGCTGTCAGGTCATGGTTCGCATAGTCCCATTGATACAAGCGAAGGTAGTCAATTTCTAAGATGGTTGGAAAGGCAAGGGCATCAATGCCTTGAACGCCACCCCAGCTGCCACCGATAGCTAAATTGATAATGAAATAAAATTCCTCTTGAAAGGGAAACACATCATCGTGTGGGACATCTTGATTAAATTGAGGTACGTAACGGTACGTTCCATAAGGATTGCCTTCCACAAGCATCCTTATTTCTCCTGGTAACCAAATCATTTCATATTCATAAAATTGATTTTCAGGATCAACTAAAACCTTAGACGCACTTGGATTATTATTTTTGGTGTGATTAAACTTGGTCGTGTGAGTTGCTGAAAAAACCGTACCTGGATCATACCCTACATATTCTAAGATATCGATTTCACCACTATTGGGCCATTGACCAAAACGATTGAATAAGGGTAGCATCCACACTGCCGCCCATGTGCCTCTTCCCGCCGGCATTTTTGCTCGGAAAGTCACCCGACCAAATTGAGGATTCACTTTATAACGAGAATTGATGCGACCACTCGTGTATTGCTTACCTAAATAATTTTCTTTTTTGGCAGTGATTTTTAACGTGCCGTCACTGACGGTTACATTTTCACTTCGATAATATTGCGCTTCTTGATTTCCGCCACCATCACCATTCACTTCAACATTCCAATTTTCTGAAGCTAATGCTTCTCCATTAAATTCATCTGTCCAAGTACAAACCCATTGATTATCTATCGTTTGGACACCACATCCTTCTACTGGAGTTAAAGGCAACAGGCCATTGGGAACACCACTCGAGGAGGATGAACTCACACTGGGATTGACACAGGCTGTCACGGTAAAGGCTAAGAAAGTAAGGGGCCAGATTTTTTTCATATTATTCTCCTGTGATACCGGTTTTATCAATACTTTGGGTAAATAACTTTTGGCCAAAGAAATAGAGTAATAACAAAGGTAAAATAGTCAACATATTGCCAGATAATAAAATCGCTTCATTCAATTCTGCACCAGGTGTACCCGGAGGGAAAATTGTTTCGTAAGAGGATCGGAATGCTTGGAGCCATAAAGGTAAGGTAACTTTATCCCCAACGTATAAACCGGTAATAAAGGATTCATTCCAATACCAGACAAAACTAAATAAAAACACAATCACAAAAGAAGGAATCGCTAAGGGCAGAATGATGGTTCGGAAAATTCTTAATTGACCGGCACCATCGACTTCGGCAGACTCAATGAGAATACCAGGAATGGTGCGGTAAAAAGTATAGAAAATAAGAATATAAATTGCCGCATTGATCCCTTGACCGGTCATCGCTGGTAATAGCATCGACCATTCCGTTGAGATGATTGCTAACTCTCTAAAGATGAGCATATTCGCGACCATTGTCACTTGTTGTGGGAGAATAAAAGTCGCCAACATAATCGCAAAAAATAAACGTTTAAAAGGAAAATCAAAGCGGGCAAAACCATAACCAATTAAAGCACTCGATAACGTGGCACTTACGCTCACTTTCAATACATAAACCGTGGAGTCAATCAACGATTGTGGCAAACTCAACACTTGGAACGCACGTTCATAGTTTTCCCACATAAGGACAGTGGGAATCCATTGCACACCTGGATTAATCAAATCATCAACCGATTTTAAACTATTGATCACCATAAATAACAAAGGATAAAGATAAATATAACTAAAACTAATCAACAATAAATAAATGACAAATTTGTATAACAAACCATCGGTTAAGGTTTTTCCCAACCAAACTTTTTTCAACTTTTGCTGTTGGGTAGGGGAGATCAATGGGAAAAGTTTCATTTTACTTTTCCTCGCTTTTCTCTTGTAAGACTGGTAAACACCAAAATCAAGATCACCATACATAAAAAGTAAACCCATGCCATCGCTGCTGCATAACCGTAACCAAACCAAAACGCGGAATCAGGGGCGCCCACTAACATGTGGGTTCTGGTTAAATCTAGGATGCCACCTGGCTCTACGAATAATGACATTGAAACGACGACATACACAATTGAGATGCCAGTAAACGGCATTAAAGATGGTAAGGTAATTTTCCAAAAACGCATCCAAGGAGAAGCACCATCCATACTAGCCGCCTCATATAAACTCGGATCAATTTTTTGTAAACCTGCTAAATAAATGAGGATGGGAATCCCCGCATACCAAAGAATCAAAAGCATTGAATTAATCACTGTAGTTAACGGATCAGCGAGAAATTCGGGTAAATTATTGACGATGTAACTATAAATACCACTCGCCTGTAAATTCGGTAGGGTGATTGCACTTTGAGCATTGAGTTCGTTAATCACTGGTCCTGTGGAAATAATCACAGGCAAGAAGAAAACGGTCCGCCATAACCCTTTGGTTCTAATCGGCATGTTGACTAGGACGGCAATGATGATAGAAAAAACAATAATGATAGGAACAGCAACCACCATTCGGCCCAGATAATTCGAATACGCTGGCACAAGCGTTTGACTACGGAAGATATTTAAATAATTGGTGAACCCAATAAAGGTCGTGATCACCCCTTCTTGCAAGTTGTAATACGCTTCATGGAAACTCAAATAAAATGAATAAACTAAGGGATATAAAGTAAAGATGGAAATGCCGATAAGCCAAATCAAAATAAACAAATAACCATAAAACGCGTGTCTTCTTTTTCGGGTGATTCTAATCGTTACTAACGAGAAAATTTTAATCGTATTGCCAATTTCACGATAAACCACATTATGGCTTAAGCGATAGAAAAAACGATCCAATAGAGGTTGAATTTTTTGTTGGTAAATTTCGTTTAGTTTCGTAAAAATACGAAGTATACCTAGCCATAAACGCTTTAAAAAGGTTGGTTGTTTAGTTCTCATAACACCACCTCATAATCTAATCCGGCAATGGTCACTTGTTGGACGGTGACTGGTGTAGAACGGTAATTGATATAAAGTGTCACGCCATTATCATAGTCGACTTGCGTGACCCCCGTTTGCAAAACGATGCGACTGATTACCTTGGCGCCAAGAACGGGATCAAGCGCTTGCGAAACATAAGCATACACATTTTGGATGTCTTCTTTAAAGTCATCATAAGCGGTGGTGAAATATTTATTACTATACGTATAACGTAGGTCACTACTGGGTTGATCGGTCAATAAGTAACTAGGATTGACACCAAAATCAATCATTTGTAGAAGTCGTTCTTTACCTAAGGCATTGAAGTTTAAATAAGGAGTGAAGGTTGGAATAAACCCTTTTAACACATAAGGCACTAAAGGAACTAGGTCAGTAAATAAATCGAGTTGACTATTGGTAATGGGCATATTCAGATAATGATGAAGGTAAGGAAACATATAGGCTGAAGGACGTTCCATGGCAGATGCGGATAAGGATGCGACCATGTTCGTGACCGTATCCAGGGTTTGAGAACGATCGAATCGTGCATCATCATAGTAACTATATAAGGTGTTACCTAAAGTGGGAAAAGCAAATCCTGATGCGCCTAAATTAAGGATATCTTGGCGATCGTTTTCAAGTTTTTGCTCGGCAATGGATGGATAAAGATAGTATTGATTAATCGGTTGGTTATCAAGACGATTAAGACGATAACTCATTTTGAGTTTAGAAAAGTTTCTTGCGACATCGCGATTAAATTCAACCCGTGATGATAGTTCACTACTCACTAAGTAATCTTGCTCAAGATATAACGATTGATTATCGGTATTCACCGCTTCAATCACGTCGATTAAACCTTGACGATTCGGTAAATTAAAATAGTATGGTTGGCGATAGGATAAACCATCCCCTGACCATCCTTTTAACACGACTACTTGTTCTTCAATCCCATCTGCTTTCAATTCATTTCTAATCCGTTGTACTTGATCCATGGACGTCATCGTTAATCTGGAAGTGCCAAAGAAAGTCGGCTCTTGTTCATGAATAATCATCGCGACTTGCATCGGTGTACGGGTTGGTTCAAGTGAACGAATGGCTTCACGAGTCTCAAGGTTTGCTTGGTAAGTTTGAGCCAATCCCACATAACTTGCTTGGTCTTGTTTTAAGATTTGATAAGTTCCTTGATAGGGTTTGGTAATCATCTCATTGGGTAAAACATCTTGACCATCACCCGCACGGTTAATAATATTTCGATAGATTCTCCGGACATTATAACGATTGGTGATGCGGTGATACCTGGTATTACGGCCCCAAAAGTTCGCTAATAAAGTGGCGTGTTCTGCTCCTTCAACAATCTCGTGATAAAACCCAATACGATCAACCTGATGAATCATCCCATAAATCGGTAAGGATAACTCGGCGATGGATTGTCTTAAATATCCTAAATCTGATCCATAGTAGTCAGATTGATAGGTTTTATCAAACCGTTGATTGGTTCTTACTAATGCCCCAACACCATCTGGAATGACGATATACCCAGGATAAACATCTTCACGAGCTGAACCAAAATATGGAAAGAATTGTAATCCTAGTAAGCGATATTGATCATTGGTTTCTTCAACGGAAGTCGGATCAAAACGAACCGTAAAACCTTGGGATTCTAATCCAATTTGAATCGAGAATTCAAAACCATAATTGAGAATGTTAACATTCGTATTGAATGTAGATGAATCGAGATTGTTGGTTGTCACTTGCACACGATTACGCAAATAACTATTCGCTTCTAATAAATAAGGTTTTGTCCAATCAATATTAGCTAAATCTTGAGCACCATTGGTCTGATAACTGGCATCAGCGATTGTGTAAAGAGATTCAACTTTAATGGCGCTGCTACTGATGTTATTGGTGCGAATGGATTCAATCCATAAACCGGAATTCATTTGATTGCGGTTCGCGGTATTGTCTTCTCGGGTTTCAGAATACCCTTGGAATTCTGGACGTGAAGACAGCATATAACCGGTTGCCTTATCTTCAAGAATTAAGGAGAACGAATCTTTTTCAAAATAAAGATTAAGGTTGCTATTTTCAAGCATTAATTCATAACCAAGCGTGTCTAATTGTGCTTGAGTATAATGTAAAGCATAGTCTTCTTCAAAGCGATTTAAGACTGCGGCATTTTGCTCATCAACTTGAGTGTAACGTGAACTACTTAATAATTGGTTTTCAATAAAGGCAAAATTATCGACGCGAGGGGCTACCATTAAGGTTGGATCCTCTTGCGTTGTGACAATCAAAACGGGTAAGACAATCATCGGAATGATGAATCGTGATAGTTTAAACACGGCTATTCACCTCCTGAATGATATCGGCAATCAATTGATAAACTTCGCCAAGTAAGAAGATAATAATTAAGGTTAAAGCAAGTAACATCACCGCAGTAAAGATGGTGATAAGGATATTTTTAAACGTGGGTTTGATGTCATAGAAGTGAATTTCTTTCACCATGATAAACATATAAATCACTGTGAAACTAACACCAATCCCATAAATCAATTCATAAATAAAACTTTCATTTGCAGTTAATGCATGCGATATCAACGTCAGGATTGGGAAGGTGATCATCATCGGGAGTAAGGTTAAAGCCGATGCTTGAAAGACTTCGGATAATTTTCCATCACCATCACGAATGGAACAGACTAAATAATTACTGACTACCCATAACCCGAAAGGCACAAACACACCGATCACTTGCTCAATGATATTAATTTCAGAGGAAATTAAGCCATTGAACAAGAAATTAGTTTCATAAATCCAAATTAAATACGTGACAAAAAATGCAAGGATATAGAGAAAAGCGCTGCGATTGCTAAAGGTTTGATGGCGTTTGATATCATCATAACCATCCACTGGTTTTGCAAACACTTGGAAAGGGAACTGTAGTTCTTTAATCCATGATGGTAGGGTTGTCTTTTGTTTTAAAGTTGAAATTCGAGTTTGAACCCAAGCATATCCGGGAATTAATTTGCGGATGGCATAGAACACAGCAAGAATAATTAAGAAGATGACAAAACCATTGCCATTCGCCAATAAGAATTGATTACGAACTTCCCAATAAGCATTGGAATATCCTCTTGTATCTCTTGCTAATCGATAATACGTTAAAGCAGACTCATAATCTTGTAAGGCAAAATACGCATCCCCTAGACCCTGATTCGCTAAATCAAAAAGACGATTCATCTTTAATACGTTTTGCCATGGCACTAGAGATTCGGCGTATTGACCATCAAAATATAAATCAATCGCTTCGTGAACGAGATCAGCAAATTCAGTTGGAATAAAAATTTGTAAAGCAGCCGTAGCTTCGTCAACCGCATATAAATTATTGCGTGAATCAATCGCAATTCCTTTTGCTCATTTAAATAAACCTTTTTGGCCGATTGCATCGGGACCTGAAAATAAAAATAGCACTGAACCATTGGGATCGTATTCTACAATATAGCCTTCAGACGTTAAGGTATAGATGGTGTTATAAGGTCCGACTGCAATATCTTCAACGGTGTTAAAGCCCCAAACCGATTGGTTATAGATGACGTTTGCAATATTAAGTTTTAGATAACC
>CAIMWL010000121.1 GCA_903845135.1 uncultured Caryophanales bacterium | reverse complement strand
CACCATCGGTTATGCTACGGATGCGATGCAATTCTTTGGCCTTGATTACAAGTTAACCCATGTTCCTCAAGCTTATCAACGTCCCCAACTTCCCAATCAGAACTATCAATACGAATTCGCCTATCCGACCTTACAAACTAAACCTTTTGCTTTGACTACACAACCGCTTACGATTTCGTTTTATGGTTTATCACGCAAGCAAGATGGCCTATTTCTTAATGCACCTTTACCCACCCCTTCGCTTGCCAATCGACCTATACAATTATTGAAAGGTCAACAATCAATGACGGCACTCAATCCGATGAATCCTCTTATCGGTTTACCGTTAACTGCACAAGCCATCAAACTGCGCTTCCCCCAATTAAAACAAATCGAAATGGATGCTTCGAACACAGATCTTTTATCGGCATTTACGGACCAAGGTGATCACTTAATTACCCAACAAAAAGAAAGATTAGTTGAACGGCCACATGGTCACATTTTATTAAGCGGCGATGTGCTTCATGCTTCCGAGGATGTTTTTGCAACGACAGCTTACATGTTTGGTGTTTTTGGTTCCCATACGGTTTATGGTAACTCAAATTTTCATAAACTAACGGGTGACCTTAGACACCCACTCAATGCCCATACCATTGCTGGAACCCGAATTTATGTTCATCATCAAGGCCGGTATCAATTATTAGGGATGCCTTCTTTTATCTTGATGTCAGTTGATCAAGTGCAATGGCATTATCAACTCAAAGATGATGAATGGATCATTACCCTTGCCGTTAATGGCAAAGATCCCATCTCCAAACTATCTTTTCAATCAGTTCAAAAACGTGCTTACAATCTTTTAATCACTCAACAATTCTTGTTAGATACCAATGAGTATCAACCGCCTATTCAATATCAACTATCAGGACAAGTGCTGACCATTGAAGGCAATAGTAATGGTTTTATCGCTAACCATTATCCTGGTTTACGTTATCAATTAACGTTAACGAAACCGTTTACGCTAAAATACGCCAAAGATTTCATTCAACCCGCGATCGAAGATGGTGGCATGATCTTTTTGGAAATGAGTCAAGTTTCTGAGTTTCATTTTTATACGCAAGCAACCTTAAATCAAGTCTTTAAAACTAAACCTGAACACATCCCATTTCAACGTCAATATAAAACATTTATTGATACGTTCATGCCTTTAAAATTAGAACATCCTCAACAGCAAGATCAACTCGATGCTTTTAATTTAATGGTGCCTTGGTATGTCCATGATGCATTAGTGCATTATGCTTCACCCCATGGACTAGAGCAGTACAACGGAGCAGCATGGGGAACTAGAGATGTGCTTCAAGGGCCTTTTGAATTGTTTTTAACCGCGCAACGCTTTGAGATCAATCGCGAAATTCTCTTAAAAGTTTTTGCTCGCCAATTTCATGACACCTTTGAATTCCCGCAATGGTTTATGTTTGATCATTATCGCCATATTCAAGCTCATGAATCGCATGGTGATGTCACGGTTTGGCCATTAAAAGCGT
>CAIMWL010000120.1 GCA_903845135.1 uncultured Caryophanales bacterium | reverse complement strand
TACGTTTATATTCGTTAATGTTGATCATATTAATGTTTTTTTATAAATTAAAATTTAAATTTACTCATTTAGTTAACAGATAGTCTCTCCGTTTTTTAGCTTATAAAACCAATTTAGTCAGTTTTTGTTTGTTTGGGTTTTAATTAGAAAATACTCACGCTTTGTGTTGTTAAGATGTTATTTAAACCTGTTGATGCAAAATCTAAATCGCTACTTTGAGTGCGAATGAAGAAATAGGCCGCACCTGTATACACCACCGATACTTTGGTGGTGATAAGATCATTGCCACTTCCTTGAATGGTTTCAGCATGAATAAGGTTCATTCGATGGTTGTAATGGAGAATCGTAATATCAATTGATGTACCGTAAGTTTGTCCAATGGCGAAATAACCTTGTGAGGATTTAATCCAAGCTTTGATTACAAAGGGTTCTGGAGAAGATAACAAACGCTGATTGATGATGTCACCATCCAATGTAAGGGTGGTTTTGATAATCGAACCTTCACCATTCGTTGGCGAATCGGATAGGTTGGTATTGCCTACTGCCACAAGACGATTATTTTCTAGTTGCATAACACTGATATAACGACCATCTAATTGTGATTCCATGTTGCCCTGATGACTACCATACCACCATGCGGGTTCATAACTGGATTGGTTTAAACGTAAAACGAATCCGTTTTGATGGTTATCAGTTGGCAATGGTAAACTAATAAAATTACCATCATTCTTTGTATAAGATCCTACTACAAAGACATCTTGGTTATCGGCAACATTCATCCCTTCAATGACGTAAGAGCCTGTGGAAACAAAGTAATAATCCTTTTCTAACGTGATTTGGTTATTCGATAAATCGAGTTGAATGACAAACCCTTCGTCTTGCAAGTTTGCTTGTTGAAAAACACCTGTTTTAGAGGTGGTTTTACCGGCAAGGATCATCGTGTTTTCATCCAAAAGTTTGACTGCTTCAATCGTGGTATTGGTCACAAATTGTGATGAGATATCTTCCAAATAACCTAAAAATTGAATTTGACTTAAATTGAGATTGAGTTGAACGATGAAAGTCAAAACACTTTCGTTCATAGACATATTCCCATTCGCAAAGGATCCACTTAATGGCACCAAGGTCCCATCCGATTTAGTTAAGGAGGCCACTACTTGGCCAATCATATAAATATGGTCATCATCGCCATAGACGATATGTTGAATGCCGTTGCGTAAACTTGCTTCGGGTTGATAGGTTACATCCGAAGGAAAGGCAACAGGAAAAGAAGAAGTGTAAGCAGCGCCGGCACCTAAATTTAATTTTTCAAAGAATGGGTAATATAAACCATCTTCCGTAAGGTTTTGTCCGCCGATTAAGATATGTTGATCGGGTAATTCAACATAATCTGAAATTCTATAATTCCCTTGACCAAAACGAAGCATTTGCTTTTGCACATTGTTTGGATTTTCGTCCACAAAATTTGGCATATTTTCATATTGGATAGTTTCAGTGGTCGGTTCTACTTGGTTTAATATCACAATCACCATTGCCGTAATAATGGTGACGATAGAAACAGAAAGACTGACATAAAGTGTTGATTTTTTCATATGAATCCTTTTTAATTCCATTTTAATCATAACAAAAGTAACTTAATAATTAAAACTTCACTTATGATCATGATAATACTCTTCCCCTTTAGATTTACAATTTTATGATGTAGAAATGCTTTGTTCAATTTATAATCATATTCATGAATACTTTATCAATCGTAGGTCTTCAATTTGGTGATGAAGGTAAAGGTAAAATTACCGATAGTCTTTCACATCAATTTGATTACGTCGTACGTTACCAAGGTGGTCATAATGCGGGGCATACGGTTTATGCGAATGGCCAAAAATATGTCTTACATGTTTTACCTACCGGCATTGTGCATCCTCATACGATGAACATCTTAGGCACTGGGATGGTAATTAGTCTGGATGCCTTACAAAAAGAAATCCAACCCTTTAACCTTTCCCAAATTAGAATTTCGGATCGTGCCCATTTGTTATTTCCCTTTCATCAACAAATAGATGCCCAAAGCGAACAAACCACATCACAAAAAATTGGCACGACCCAAAAGGGGATTGGACCAGCGTATCAGACCAAAACATCTCGAATTGGTATTCGCGCTGGATCTTTAAAAGACCTTTCTCGATTCAAAGTTGAACTTACCCAACTGAAAAACACTTTAGGTGTTCAATTTGATGTGGATGCTTATCTTGAACAGATGAAAGCATTTATAGCCTCGATTGTTCCTTATATCACCGATACATCTTACGAAGTTTATCAAGCTTATCAACAAGGTAAACGAATCTTATTTGAAGGCGCGCAAGGTGTGATGCTGGATTTAGATCATGGTACGTATCCTTATGTCACCAGTAGTCATCCTACCCCAAGCAGTATTCCTGTGGATGTAGGTTTACCCCCAGCATTTGTTCGAGATGCATTAGGCATTGTGAAAGCCTATACAACGCGTGTAGGGGAAGGTCCTTTTCCTACCGAAATTTTTGGTGAAGACGCAGATAAAATTCGTAAGACCGGGAATGAATATGGTTCTACTACCGGAAGACCTCGACGGATTGGGCACTTAGATGTCGTGATGTTGCAACACGCGATTCGAATGACTGGCGTCAATCAACTTGCGATTACTTTATTAGATGTATTAAGTATTGTCGATACGATTAAGATTTGTGTTGCCTATGAATGGAATGGTCAACGCACAACCTTAGTCCCTTCCCACGCTCAAGATTTAGCAAACGTAAAACCTATATATGAAACCCTTCCAGGTTGGAAAACGCCAATTCAAGATTGCAAATCCTTTTCCGATTTACCTAAAGAAGCGCAAGATTATCTTCATCGCATTCAACAACACTTAGGCGTTCCCATTCGCTTTATTTCCAATGGTCCAAAACGAGAACAACTTATTGAAAGAGGTCACCATGATTGATCGTTACACTTCAAAAGAAATGAAACTATGGTGGTCTGATACGTTTAAATTTCAACAATATTTAAAAGTAGAGCTTGCTTCTTTAACTGCACTCAAAGAACGAAACATCATTGATCAAAAAACTTTAGATCAATTATTAAAAGCAACATTTACCTTGGAAAGTATTGAAAAACACGAATCCATGTTACAGCATGATGTCCTCGCGTTTGTTGAATCCTGCCGGGATTCACTTGGTGAAGAAAAACGGTGGTTTCATTTTGGATTAACGTCTTCGGATGTGATTGATTCGGCCCATAGCCTTATCTTCAAAACTGTTAACCAACACTTACTTACTAAGATTGATCAATTCGCAAGTATCTTAAAGGCAAAAGCGCATGCCTATCGCCACACACCCATCATGGCAAGAACCCATGGAATGTATGCAGAACCAACTGTATATGGTTTACGTTATGCGTTGTGGTTTGATGATTTACAACGACTAAAACAACTATTTGTGATTGCGAGTGAACAAGTTGAAGTGCTCAAGTTATCAGGATCGATTGGCACCTACCCCATCCTGCCTCCAGACCATGAACAAAAGGTGGCGAGTATTCTTGGATTAAAAACCAGTGCAATCCATACCCAAATTATCCAAAGAGATCGGCATGCAAGTTACATCTTTAGTTTGGTCAATCTTGCAGGCTTCATCGAAAAGATTGCCTTAGATATTCGCTTATTTTCCCGATCAGAAGTCATGGAAGTGTCCGAAGCATTTGGAACCAAGCAAAAGGGAAGTTCAGCAATGCCGCATAAACGCAATCCCATTCAAAGTGAAAATCTCATGGGGTTAGCAAGATTAATGCGTGGGTATTTAAGCGCGGTCAATGAAAACCAAGCCTTATGGCATGAACGTGATATTTCTCACTCTTCGGTTGAGCGCGTTGTATTCATGGATGCTACGACGGTCATAGAGACGATGTTAACCAAAGTAACCAAACTCATCGACACCTTAGAAGTGCGACCGGAGATGATGCAAAAACATATCGATGAAAGTTACGATACCCATTGGACGCAAGTGATGCTTCATCAAGCCATCTTACAAGGGATGGATCGAGAAGAAGTGTATCGGATTTTACAAGCGACCGCATTTGAGGCGATCAGTCAAAAAATAAGTATGCTCGTGTTACTAAAAAAACATCCCATATTTCAAAAGGTTTCTTTATCCACTTGGATTCAAGCAAATGATGCGATTGATGTGATCTATCAACGCGTTTTTAAATAAATTTTATTTCTTGGCAAAGACGTCGTTAAATTGTTTTTGCACACGAATAAAGGTTGTGCCTCGCGATAATTCTTTTAATGTCTTTGCTCCAACATACGTACAGGTGGATCGTAATCCACCTAAGATATTTTGGATGGTGACTGCAACTTTTCCACGGTAAGGAACTTCAACAGTCCGACCTTCTGAACTGCGGTAGTTCAACATTTCTTGATTGTTTTTGGTCATCGCGGTGTCTGAACTCATCCCATAAAACTGAATATAAGAAACTGTTTTGGTAATGGGTAATTTAGTTTTAGGATCAAAGGTGCCTGTGGCTTCTTCCACGGTGTGGATGGTGCCTCCACCTTCATCGTGACCTGCTAATAAACCACCTAACATCACAAAGTCTGCGCCTGCACCAAAAGCTTTGGCAACATCGCCTGGGCACGTACATCCCCCATCTCCAATGATTAACGCTCCCATCCCATGAGCGGCCTCTGCACATTCAATAATCGCAGACAGTTGTGGATAACCTACACCGGTTTGAATACGAGTGGTGCAAACACTGCCTGGGCCAATCCCAACTTTGACAATATCTGCGCCTCTTAAAATTAATTCTTGGGTCATATCTCCCGTGACAACATTGCCTGCGATGATGACACTTTCAGGATGACGTTGTCTAACTTTGGCAACGAATTCTGCAAAGAACTCACTGTAGCCATTGGCCACATCAATACAGATCATATAAAACTGAGGAAAAGTTTTCAGGATGGTTTCTAATCGAGTTAAATCTGATTCACTGACGCCTGTGGAAAATACCGTTAAATCAGGTTGGAGTTGGTTGGCAAAGGGTTTGATATCTTCAACCCCATAACTTTTCACTAAGACGGTTAAAAGCTGCTCCTTTTGCATTGCAAGGGCCATCTGAATTGTACCGACGCCATCCATGTTACTCGCCATGATGGGAATGCCAGTCCATTGACGGCCTTTGGCGTGTAAAAATTTATAAGTTCGTGTTAAGTCG
>CAIMWL010000119.1 GCA_903845135.1 uncultured Caryophanales bacterium | reverse complement strand
GCAGCACTACTACCCATACCGGCGGAATTAGGAATTTGGTTTTCTATCTCAAGTTGTACAGGACCATAATGAAGAGCAGTTCTGAGTTCATCAACTAAATATTTGATAAACAATAATTCTTGAGGTAATCCATTCATCGGACCTTTATATAAGGTTGATATTAAAGTATCTTCATCGCTTAATCTGACATTGACTTTCGCTTTTAATACAAGAAAGGGTAAAGAAATTCCTGGGTATCCATAAACAACCGAATGCTCACCAATCAGAATTATTTTAGCGTGGGATACACCAAAACCTTGTTTTTTATTCATCGTTTCTATTTTACAACATTAAGCTTAAGCACTTTAACAATAAATCAACCAAACTTATGTTAAATTAACTTTAAGGTAATGACTTATGAAAAAACATCAGTTCTTTTTAACCGCTTTATCGACGCTTGCGTTAACAGCATGTGGAGGTGCCTCTTTTCCATCAAACGCAAATACTTCAAACTTGGATTTTCAAACCATTAATGACCAACCTAATCGCTTTGTCTTGCGATCTTTAGCGAACATGATGACCAATCCCGGTAGCGCAATTCGGAGCAATATCAATGTGGATGCGGAAGTTTTATCGGAAATTATTTTGCCTAATTACCAAACCACGAATATTTTTCAAATCACCGCCGACGCTGAGTTGGCAATGAATACACCATCTTCTGGGGTCGGTACTGCAGAATTAAATGTTGATTTTGAGCGTTTTGCGCTTTTATCATCCAGTGGTTCTGGGGATGGTTCTTTTGCCTTTGAATCTGAAACGGTTGTAGAAAATGAAACTGCTAAAGTTTATTTTGAAGATGAATTGGCATACATCGATCTTTCAGAAGATGCTACCGTGATTACTCGGTTGTTATTCCCTTCGGAAAATCGCGAATTTCCAAATCAATTTAAAACACCTTACACCCTAGAAGCGCTGACTGGTGATCTATTACCAGAAGTCACCGAAGCTAATATTGATGCCTGGGTTGAAGCGTCTTTACCGATGGTTGACTCATTAAATTTATTAAACAAAACAATCACCGGCACTCTACTCACCGTGGGGTATGAAATCACCCAAGCTGATTTACCTGTTATTTATGAAGCGATGTTTTTAGGAACGAATAGTCGTGAAGATCTGAGTGACGAAGAAGCCGCATTCCTTGACCAATGGTTGGAAGAAAGTTTGGCGGGCATTACCTTAAATGCATTTGCACTATCGGTAACCGTTAATTTACTAAACAATCTCATTGAAAGTTTATTTATTGATATCGATGTTGAAAATCATTATGAATTGGAAATTAACGTTCCCGTTTATGATCCAGAAAACCCTGATGCCAATGAATACGGTTATGTCGATGGTAACGATCCTTACACTCTTGAATGGAATTACAATTATGATTTGGAAATTAATGCCCAGATGGAAGTGCTTGTTGATCCCATCATTCTAGTCGCACCGCTCAATAAAGAAGAATATGAATTAATTGAACTCAATCTAGAAGACCCCAACCTCATTTAGTTTTTGTTTTTTCATCCTCCTGCAACAAATTATTCTAAATCCTTTACAATGCTATTTGGGTACACAACGTGGTTCCAAATTTAACACGAATTCAATCAACAAGTTTCTTAAAATTATCACTTCCATTAATCCTTGAAGTAACATTTGTGATTGTTGTTTCCAATCTTGTGGTCTGGATGCTTTCAATGTATGATGCCTCGCTTGCCGCTGGTGTTTCCATCGCCGGTCAAGTCAATAACACGGTATTTTTATTTTTCTCCATTATCTCAATGGGGGCCGGTATTTTGATGGCCCAATCGGTTGGTGCCAAATCACCCAACCGAAGACAAGATATATTCTCAACTTCTTTATTTTTTGCCTTAGTGTTTGCGTTGATTGGTACGGTTATTTTTTTCTTGTTTTACAAACCAATTTTTTCTTTTTATCAACTAGAAACCTCGGTCCAAACCTTTGCAGAACAATATGGGTTAATTCTTGCACCTTTTTTTATTCTTAACGCACTGTTTTTGGTGTTCAACCAAACGTTATATGCTCATGGAAAAACGCTAGAAGCATTTATTGCTTTAGTCTTTTGTGATTCAAGTATTTTAATTTTTTCCTACTTACTTATATTCGGCGTTCCTTGGGTCGGCATACCGAGTCTAGGAGTGACAGGGGCTGCAATTGCGATTGTCATTGGCAGATTAATTTACTTTACTGGATTGGCTATTTTTATTCATCGTAAACTGCAATTGAAATTTACATTACCTTCCGTCAATCCTTTTAAGGCAAAAACCACCAAATTAATTTTTAAAGTTGGGGCACCTGCTGTCTTTGAAAATATCAGTTATACGTTTTTTATGATATTGATTACGAGAATTGTTGCCGGATACGGTACCGAAGCTTTGGTAGCAAAAGCATATTTTGACTCATTAGCGATGTTTACCTATTTCATTATGGCTGCCTTGGCAAACGCCAGTGCGATTAAGGTGGGTCAACTGGTAGGCGGCGGTGAATTTTTAGAAGCGGAAAGTACGATTAAATATTCACTACGAATGTCTTTTATTGCTACCCTCATTCCTTCACTGATTCTCGCAGTCTCAATGGGTTTTATTGCCACTTTATTCAGTCAAGATCCTGTGGTCATTGGTTTGATGGTAGCATTAGCGGTGATTGATATTAGTCTTGAATTTGGTCGAGTATTGAATGTGGTGGTTAACCGGGCAATTAAGGCGAGCGGTGATGCTCGTTTTCCTCTTATTTCTATCATCATCGTTGAATGGTTGATGATTCTTCCATTAGCCATTTTTCTGGGCAACCAATTACAGTTAGGCTTAATTGGGATTTGGATTGCACTTGCCATTGATGAAGTGATTCGTGGGATAAATTTGTGGTTTAGATGGCGCTCCAAACGGTGGCAACATAAATCCACTAAACTCAATCAGCATATCCACGCTCAAGAATAATCGGTTGATTAATTTTTGTTATCATATCTATATGAAAACCAAATTACTATCTTTAAAAACTGAAGCCATCAGCTTGTTACAATCTCGTGGTGTATCGCTAGATGAGATTGTCGATTGTGTTTATTTTTTACAACAAGAGTATCACCAAAATCTAGATAAAAAGATTTTGATGGAGTCGGTGTTGTCGGTCTTGGATAAACGAGAAGTACAATTTGCATTGATGACGGCCATTGAGTTAGATATCATGACCGAAAAAAAACGTTTTGAAAATAAAAATCTTGAGGCTGTCATCGCTAGAGATGAGGGTTTGTTTGGCACAGATGAAGTCTTAGCGTATGGCATTTGTAATTTATACGGTTCGATTGCCTTAACTAATTTTGGTTTTATTGACAAACAAAAATTTGGCGTGGTCGCAAGATTAAATGAAGAAGGCAAAAAAGGGATAAAATGCCACACCTTTTTAGATGATATGGTTGGGGCTATTGCCGCAGCTGCCGCCAGTCGATTTGCACATTCTTTATAAATTCAATTAGATATGATCATTGATGCATGGAACATTTAAGATTATTAACGATTACTAATACTTTGTTTTATATTGCTAACTTTTTGTGGGTCTTAGAATTTTTGGTGTTTCGAAATCGGCAAAAAATTGGTCAATACAAAGAAAATCGATCTTTTTGGTACCTATCGCTGGTAATCTTAACCGTGATTGTGACCACGATTTACTTTTCGAGAATGAATTGGGGAACCATGAATGACAATGCTTTTTACTTGTTCGCACAAATCTTAGCATTATTTCTTTATGGCATTGGTTTGTGGTTGCGTTACCGAGGTTCTCAATTATTAGGCAATCAGTTTACTCGCCATGTTGCCGTTTCTAGTTCAATCGAACTGGTTTCAAATGGACCTTATCGTTACCTTCGTCATCCACTTTATTTAGGATTATTTGTCATCACGATAGCCTTTCCAATTTACGTTGGAAATCTCTTGGCTTTGTTATTGGCGATACCACTCCTTGGCATTGTCTTTTCGTGGAGAATGCATCTTGAAGAAAATGCGTTAAGAAAAGTTCATCCACATTATGCAAACTGGGCAAAACAAAGATATCGATTCATTCCATTTATCTATTGAAATGAAAGAAAAAATTAGATGCGGATGGGTTAAATTAAATAACCAAGTCTATGTTCGTTATCACGATGAGGAATGGGGTAAACCAATCTTTGATGATCAACGTCATTTTGAATACTTAATGTTGGAAACTTTTCAAGCAGGATTATCTTGGGAAACAGTCCTAAATAAAAGAGCAGCCTATCAACAAGCAATGTGGCAATTTAATCCGATTAAAATTAGCCGAGCGCAACATCGTCAAATTGAAAAATGGATGGGCAATCCAGTCCTAATTCGTCATCGTGGCAAATTTATTGCGGCAATTGAAAATGCCAAGATCTTTTTAAGTATTCAGAAAGAATTTCATACTTTTCATCAATTCTTACTTCAATACTTTCCAAATGGAAAAGTGATCAATCATCCAACAAGTTTAAGGGAATTAAAAAGTGAATCGATTGAGTCAATTGAAATAAGTAAAGCCTTAAAAAAACGCGGAATGAAATTTGTAGGACCAAAAATCATTTATGCCCATTTACAAGCGATTGGTTTAATCGACGATCACCTTGAAAATTGTTTTTGCAAAACTAAATCTTAAGTAGGACTTTATCTCCATTTTTTTGTTCAATATCAATTAACACCAGTGGTTTGTGAAACTTTCTAAGACGTTTGATTTGTTGCATAATCAATTTTCTTTTTTCTTTGGAGAACTGGATGCCTTCATAACGAAAGTATTTTAGGAAGGTGTTCAAGACAAGTG
>CAIMWL010000118.1 GCA_903845135.1 uncultured Caryophanales bacterium | reverse complement strand
TCTTTCGTTTGGCGGACCCGTTACCTTTAAAAGCGCGGTAGAGTCTAGAATGGCATTAAAAGCCACGCCGATGAATCGAGTTTTGATTGAAACCGACAGTCCTTACCTTAGCCCTCACCCCTTAAGAGGCAAAGAAAACACCCCCATCAATCTACCGATCATCTTTAAACAAATCGCTGAAACCCTCCAAATACCCTTAGAATTGTTGGAAGAAAAACTATATCAAAACACATTAGAAGCATTTCACGTGAAAACATTATGAAATTGCATTTGAATGCACTTATTGTTGTGGAGGGGACAACAGATGTGCAAAAATTAACTCCGTTTATTGATGCGGAATTTGTGGTTACCAATGGTTCTGCTCTCTCCAAAGAAACACTCCAATTTATTCAAGAAACAAAACGCAGAGGCAAGGAAGTTATTGTTTTGACCGACCCTGATTTTCCCGGTGAGCAAATTCGAAAAAAATTGGATCAATCCATTCCAGGACTTACGCATATATTTCTTGATAAACAAAAAGCAACCGCTAATCACAAGGTCGGTGTCGCGCAAGCAGATTCCAACTATCTTTTGCAGTCTTTAAAACACAAAATCACTGCAAAACCCAATCAAAAACAAACGATTACCCTTGAAGATTTGCAGGACATGGGTTTGATAGGAGAATCCACTTCTGTTGAGTTAAGGATGAAAGTTCTCAATCATTTTCATTTAGGTTTTGCAAACGTCAAAACGATGCTAAAACGATTAAATCTATTAGAGATTACTGCCGATGAGGTAAAATCAATCTTATGAAACGTGCTCCTGCAATAGAACAAATATTAAACGAACTCAACATCTCTCCTTTAAAAAGATATGGGCAAAACTTTTTAGTGGATCAGGTTGTGATTGCCAAAATTGTTCAAGCTGCCAACATCGAAATAAACGATCGAATATTAGAAATTGGCCCGGGTTTGGGTGCGATTACAAACGCCTTACCGCTTGCAGATATTCAGTACACATCTTTTGAAATTGACCAAACCCTTCATCGTTATTTAGAAAAAGCATTTCCCAGCGGAACCCATCATCGCTTAAATTTTTTGAAAGCGAGCGCCGAACCCATTGATATTATTCTCGGCAATTTACCTTATTACATGACCACGGAAATGATTGAAAAAATATATAAAGATTTCCCTAACTTTAAGCGCGCAGTTCTCATGGTTCAAAAAGAGGTCATGCCAAGATTGATTGCAAAACCCGGAGATGAAGCATATGGCCCTCTTGCAATCTTCTTATCCACTATAGGTAAGATTGAATCGATTCTTGAAGTCAATCCTCAATCCTTCTACCCCGAACCCCATGTTCAATCTGTGGTTTTTTCTATAGAAGGATTTGATGGAGGACCCTTGACCACAACGAAAACATTCTTTTATTTCATAAAAAAATTATTCCTTCATCGTCGCAAGACTATGCTTAATAATTTTGAAGGTTTGATCCAAGACCGAACCTTGGCCACCCGATTGTTGAATCAAGTTAGCATACCCATTAATGCCAGACCTGAAACCGTCACTGTCCAACAATTTTTAGACTTATTTGCGTTAGAACAATCAGAAAACAAATTATAATTGTAAAGGGAGATATGTAATCTATGGAATTATTTGGAATTATTATGGCTGCCGGAAAAGGCACCAGAATGAAATCTTTAGACACGACAAAGAGCAAAGTTGCGTTTGATTTATTGGGTGTACCTCTTGTGGGTCACGTGATTAATGCCCTCAAGCCACTTCATTTACATAGAACTATTACCATTGTCGGCCATGGTGGGGAAACCACTGCTAAAGTTGTGGAAGGTCGTTCAGAAGTGGTTTGGCAAAGAGAGCAAAAAGGAACCGGACACGCGGTGATGCAAGTCGCCCCACTCCTAGAAGGAAAGTCAGGTACCACGCTCATTGTGTCTGGTGATACGCCACTCATTACAAGTAAGAGTTTAGACCAACTACTAAAGACTCACATCGAAGGTGGTTTTGATTTAACAATCCTCACTTCAATTGTTCCCAATCCCTTTGGATATGGAAGAATGATTCGTAATAGTAAAGGTCAAGTTACAGCGATTGTTGAAGAAATCAATGCTTCAGAACCAGAAAAGAAAATTCAAGAAATCAACACTGGTTTCTATGTCTTTAATAACAATCTCTTATTTAAATACCTAAAAGAATTACCACCCAATCCCAAAAATGGTGAGTATAACATCACCTTCTTGATAAAGATGTTTATGGATAAAGGTTTCAAGATTGGCGCCTCTACGGTTGATACATTTGAAGAAACTTTGGGTATCAATGATCGCGCTCAACTTGCGGAAGCAAGGTTGATTATGCAACGACGAATCAATCATCAACACATGGTGAATGGTGTCACAATTGAAAATCCTGACAACACGTTTATTTCTCCACAAGTCATCATCGGACAAGACACCGTGATTCAAACTGGTGTTTACTTAATTGGCGACGTTAAAATCGGCCAAGCGAATATGATTGGCGCGAATACTTCTATTGAAAACACAACGATTGGCAACCACAACCACATTGAATCATCGAAAATCATCGATTCAACCATTGGTGATCAAAATCACATTGGACCGTTCGCCCATATAAGGGGACATGCGATCGTTACAAACGAAACTAGAATCGGCAACTTCGTAGAGATTAAGGCTGCAAAACTACATCGCGGTGTGAAAGTTGCACACCTGAGTTACTTAGGAGATTGTGAAGTTGGTGAACGGACCAATATTGGAGCAGGCACCATTGTTGCCAACTATGATGGCAATAAAAAACATCTTACAACGATCGGAAAAGATGTATTCGTTGGATCGGGAACCACCCTCATTAGTCCAGTCGTCATTGAAGATGAAAGCGTGATTGCAGCAGGCAGCACAATCAATCAAAATGTTAAAAAAGGCGATTTAGCAATTGCCCGCCAAAGGCAAGAAAACAAACCAGGATATTACAAACACTGGTTAAAGAAGATCGGTAAATAATCGCAAAGAAAAAACCCACCATAAATCCGGTGGGTTTTCTTTTATAACTTAAGCTTTTTTCGCAGCGCGATTAGCTTTAATCGCAGCTTGTGCTGCCGCTAATCTTGCAACTGGGACACGGAATGGTGAGCAAGACACATAGTTCAAACCAGCATTATGGAAGAATTCGATGGATAATGGATCGCCACCATGTTCACCACAAATCCCAACTTTTAAATCAGGACGAGTCTTACGACCATCTTGAACCGCCATCTTGATTAACTTACCGACACCGTTTTGATCAACGGTTTGGAATGGGTCTTGTTCAAAGATTTTGGTCTTATAGTAATCGGGTAAGAACTTACCAGCGTCATCACGTGAGAAACCATACGTCATTTGCGTTAAGTCGTTGGTACCAAAGCTGAAGAAGGTGGCTTCGGTTGCAACAGATTCTGCTAAGAGTGCCGCCCGTGGGATTTCAATCATTGTTCCCACTTGATAGGTTAACTTTTGACCACTTGCAGCGATTTCTTCTTGAGCGGTTTGTTCAATAATTTCTTTCACAAACTTTAATTCCTTTACATCTAAGACTAAAGGAATCATGATTTCAGGAACCACTTTCTTTCCTAATTTCGTTTGTGCATCTAACGCTGCGCGAATAATTGCGCGAGTTTGCATTCTACCAATTTCCGGATAAGAAACGTCTAATCGAACACCACGGTGACCCATCATTGGGTTGAATTCATGTAAGAAGTCAATACGAGCTTTCACTTGAGCAACCGTCATCTTTAATTCGGTAGCCAATTCTTTAATCTTATCTTCTTCTTGTGGTAAGAATTCGTGTAGGGGTGGATCCAATAAGCGAATGGTGACATTTAAATCCTTCATTGCCATAAAGAGTTCATAGAAATCTTTTTGTTGGAACGGTAAGAGTTTGGCTAACGCTTCTTCTCTCACTTCTAATGTGTCAGCAAGAATCATTTTACGAACGTAGAAAATTCTTTCTTTATCAAAGAACATGTGTTCAGTACGGCATAGACCAATACCTTCAGCACCAAACTTTAAGGCAGTTTCTGCATCTTTTGGTGTATCCGCATTGGTACGAACTTTTAAGGTACGATACTCATCAGCCCACTTCATAATCCGACCAAAGTAACCCGTTAATCCGGCTTCAACGCGTGCGATGTCGCCTTCATAGACCATCCCGGTTGAACCATCAATTGAAATGGTGTCTTTGGTTGTATAGGTTTTGTTTCCAAATTTGACTGTACCTTTGTGTTCATCGATGATGGCAGTACCAACACCTGCAACACAAGTTTTACCCATCCCACGAGCGACGACTGCAGCATGTGAAGTCATCCCACCGCGAGCGGTTAAGATCCCTTGTGCAGCCACCATGCCTTCGATATCTTCAGGTGAGGTTTCAGCACGTACAAGCACTACTTTTTCACCAGCAGCACCACGTTTTGCAGCATCTTCAGCAGTAAAGGAAATCTTACCAGTAGCTGCACCTGGTGAGGCGGGTAAACCTTCACCAATGGGTGACATCGCTTTGATTGCTTTAGGATCAAAACTTGGGTGGAGTAAGGTATCTAATGATTTTGGATCAACGCGCATCACGGCTTCTTCTGGCGTAATCACTTTTTCATCAACTAAATCACAAGCAATTTTTAACGCAGCGGCAGCGGTACGCTTACCATTACGGGTTTGTAAGAAGTAGAGTTTACCTTCTTCAACGGTAAATTCCATATCTTGCATATCTTTATAGTTGCTTTCTAAAACTTTAACAATGTCTAAAAAGTTTTGATAAACCTTAGGTTGAGTTTTTTGTAAGTGTTCAACAGGTAATGGTGTACGAATACCCGCAACCACGTCTTCCCCTTGAGCATTAGGTAAGTATTCTGCAAAAAGTTTCTTTTCACCAGTGGATGGTGAACGCGAGAACGCGACACCAGTACCAGAGGTTTCACCCTTATTACCGAACACCATGGATTGAACGTTAACGGCAGTACCCCATTCATAGGGAATGTTGTTCATCTTACGATAGACGTTAGCCCGTGGGTTATCCCAGGAGCGGAAAACGGCAGTAATCGCTTCAATTAATTGCACTTTTGGATCATTGGGGAAATCTTCACCAAACACTTTTTTGTAATAGTCTTTATATTTCTTCACTAACGCTTTTAAATCTTCAGCAGTTAATTCAGTGTCTAACTTTACACCTTTTTTATGCTTCATTTCTTCGAGCATCTTGTCCATTTCAGTACGACCATGGTTTTTGGCAATGTTCGTATACATTAAAATAAAACGACGATAGGAGTCATAGGCAAAGCGTTCGTTGTTGGTTTCTCTAGCAACCACTTCAACCGTGGTGTCATTTAAACCTAAATTTAAAATCGTGTCCATCATCCCTGGCATGGAAACCCTGGCACCCGAACGAACCGAAACTAAAAGTGGATTTTTATTTCCACCAAAATTTTTCTTGGTATCTTTTTCGATGACGGTAATCGCGTCATAGATTTCTTGAATTAATTCCTTAGGAAGTTTCTTCTTACTTGCATAATACAAATTGCAAGCTTCCGTGGTGACGGTAAATCCTTCTGGAATCGGGATTCCCATCAAGGTCATTTGGGATAAACCCAACCCCTTACCACCAAGAAGGTCTTTACCCATTCCTTGTGTTTTTTTGAAGTTATAGACGTACTGTTTAGTTGCGGCCATAAGTGCTCCTTTTTTTAACATCCACTCGTTTTTGAGGTGGGATGCTCGCGAGTAAAATCATATCACAAACCTTTTTAACCTTCCATATAATCGAATAGGTAAAACTCGTGAAATCTCGTTATAATGTTTTTAACCGAAAAGATGAAAACAAAAACTGAACCCCTTGCCTTAACCATCGACTTTGGCACTCAATCCGTTCGTGTGAGTATTTTTAATCGCAGGGGCGAAATTTTAGCAATTAAAAAACAAGTCTATACTCCTACCTATGAATCGGCGAAACCGGGTTATGCTGAACACCATGCTTCTTTTTATTGGGATAACTTAAAGCAAGTTACCCTTGCCTTAAAAAAAGACCATCCTGAATTACTAAAACAAGTTACGACAGCAGCGATGACAGTTTTTCGTGGCACCGCCATCATGTTGGACAAAGATAAAAAACCTGTAAGAAAAGTGATTCTTTGGCTCGATCAAAGACTTGCTAAGTTTGAACCTTTTTCATTGTTTCACAACATTGCTTATCACTTTCTGGGCCTATACCAAACGGCAAAATTAAATTCTCGTCGAACCATGGCAAGATGGGTAAGACAATACGAACCAGAAACTTGGAAAAAAGTGAAATATTATGTAGCTCTTTCAACGTATTTTAATTATTTATTAACCGATCAACTCACCGATAGTGCTGCGAATATGATTGGGCATTACCCCTTGGATTTTATTACCAGCAAATGGTACAAACCCACCCATATTAAAGCCGCAGTTTTCAATATTCCCTTATCGATGCTAGTCCCGTTAAAAAAACCAGGAGAATTATTAGGTCGCATTACGAAAATGGCTTCTGAAGAATTGGGATTACCAGAAGGTTTACCGATTTATGCAGCAGGTCCAGATAAAGCTGCCGAAACCCTTGGTACCGGTTGTCTAACCAATGATGTTGCGAATTTATCATATGGAACCTCTGTATCCATGACCGTACCAAGTAAGGTTTATGTTGAACCCGAACCCTTTTTACCTGGATACCCTTCTTCACTTCCTAACTTATACAACATTGAAGTTCACATCAACCGCGGGTATTGGATGATTTCTTGGTTCCGTGATAACTTTGCTCACAAAGAAACCGCTGAAGCGATGATTGATAAGATGGCCGTTGAAGAAAAATTAAACCAACAAATGATGAAGATTCCACCCGGTTCAGAAGGGTTGGTCTTATCACCTTATTGGGGACCAGGATTAAGAAGGCCTGAAGCAAAAGGCGCGATTGTTGGTTGGAGTGATGTTCATACCAAAGTTCACTTATACCGAGCAATTGTTGAAGGTATTGCCTTTGGTATTCAAGAAGGTTTTTTGGGTATGCAAAAACGATTAAAACACAAAGTGAAAGAAATCCGGGTTTCAGGTGGTGGATCAAAATCAGACGCCATTTGCCAAATCACCGCTGATATTTTTAATTTACCTGTATCAAGAGTGCAAACCAATGAAACATCGTCACTTGGTACTGCAATCGCAGCCTTTTTAGCCAGTGGTGATTTTGCCAGTCCGGAAGCAGCGGTGCAATCCATGGTCCAAGTTTCTAAAACATTTAGTCCCAATCCGGATGCAGTGAAACGTTATCAATACTTGTACCATAAAGTTTATGCAAAAATTTACCCTAAGTTACTTAATCTCTATCGTGATTTAATTAAATTTAACCAATGAAAAAGATCATTCTTGTGTTTGCAATGCAGGCGGAAATAGATGCCTTTAAATCACAACTTAAAACCCCAACTCAATTTCATGGTGGTGTCGAAGAAATTCATTTTTCGCAACAAACCATTCGCTTAGTTTTAACCGGCATTACGATGCTAAATTGCTATAAATTGCAACAGCATATCGATGAATTTAAACCCAATCTTGTGATGCAAATTGGGACATGTGCGGGATTAAGAAAACAAAAAATTGGTGATGTGATTCACGCCCAGACTTTCTATAACGCCGACTTAGACTTAACCACCTTTCAACGCCCACTTGGTCGCTTATACCCTCGTGAAAAAGTGAACATTCAGCATCCAATTTTAGTTTCGGGTTCTACATTTTTAGACTCAGAAAAACGCGTTAAGGAAGTGATTCAGCAATTTGACGCGGATGCATTTGATATGGAAAGCTTTGGTTTTTATACGATGTGTGAACAACAAAAAATCCCGTTTTCAAGCATTCGTGGAGTTTCAGATAACGGGCAAACCAATGCAAATGCAACATTTGAAATGAATGTAAAGAAAGCTGCTACCGCTGCAGCAATGTATACCTTAGAATATCTTAAAAACCTTCAATGAAAACGATCTATTCCCCAACCCACTCTTTGGTTAATTTAAGTAATACGATTCTTGCGCATTATCAAATCCCCACCAACCACCCTCCTATTAAAAAATTATTAGCCACCTTGAAGGGGAAGCAAAAAGTTGCGTTTCTGCTTTTTGATGGGATGGGTCAATCCATATTACGAAGGCATTTACCGTTTTATGCTTGGCTAAGAACCAAAACATTATGTTCGATTACATCAACATTTCCTAGTACCACCGCGGCGGCAACCAACGCATTTTTATCAGCAAAATACCCTAATGAAATTGGTTGGTTGGGTTGGGCCCATTATTTTCCCGAACACGATAGAATTCTTGAATTATTTACCGGCAAAGATTCCTTACTTCAGCAACCAGCACTACCGGCAACTGAGGTCCAAAAAACAATTCAATATCAATCGATTTTTCAAATCCTCCACCAACACAAACCCAATTTAGCCATTCATCAAGTGTGGCCGGATGTTCGCCCTGGTGGATACAAAACCATCGATACATGGTTTCAACATTTACACGAATTAGGACTTCAACCAGGACCTAGTTTTACATATGGATATTGGTTAGATCCAGATAAGACCATTCACCAACAAGGGGTTTGTCCTAAAACGGTTCAAACCATCATCCATGACATTCAATCGCGTTTAAAACAATTAGCCGAACAAAATCCAGACACAACCTACATTGTCTTCGCTGATCATGGATTGTTGGATGTTTCTTTTTTAAGTATTCAAGCGCATCAAGAAATTTATGCTTTACTTAAGCGAAGCTTTTCACTAGAACCACGTGCTGCTACCTTCTTTGTGAAAGACCACCAACACGCATTGTTTGCAAAACGTTTTCACCATTTTTATGGCAAACATTTCTTATTACTAACCAAACAAGAAGTGAAAGATCAAAAGCTCTATGGATTAGGCACGAATCATCCAAGATTTAACGATTTTATAGGAGATTTTGTTGCAATTGCTAAAGGTCGATTTGGATTTACTCACGGCACAAAAGATGACAAGATGCCGCTGACCATGAAAGCTCATCATGCCGGAATGACCCCCGCAGAAATGATGATTGATGTGATGGTTTTAAATCTTTAGAACTTTTCTTCAGACTGAGAATCGATTTGATTATTTCCAGTAAATTGCGCGTTATAAAGTTCAGCATAGAAACCTTTTTGCTTTAATAAAGTCTCATGATTTCCTGTTTCAACGATCGCCCCATTCTTCATCACTAAGATTAATTTTGCACTCTTAATCGTGGAGAGACGGTGCGCAATCACAAACGAAGTTCGACCTTTCATTAATGAGGTCATCGCCGATTGAATTGAGGCTTCGGTTCGCGTGTCGACACTGCTGGTTGCTTCGTCAAGGATTAACATTTTGGGTTGAATTAAAATCGCTCTTGCAATCGTTAGCAATTGTCTTTGACCTTGGGAAATATTGGTGCCATCTTCATTCAACATGAAATCATAGCCACCCGGTAAGGTCGAAATAAAGAAGTGAGCAAGAGCGGCCTTAGCAGCCTTTTCTACTTCTTCATTGGTGGCGTTTTGTTTACCATAACGAATGTTGTCGCGAATGGTGCCTTTGAATAACCAGGTATCTTGTAACACCATACCAAAAGCCGTTCTTAATGCAGGATAACTGTATTCTTTAAGATTCTTGCCATCTAACAAAATGCTACCTTGTTGAATTTCATAGAAACGCATCATCAAGTTAACAAGCGTGGTTTTACCAGCACCTGTAGGTCCAACAATCGCAATCGTGTCACCTTGATTGACTTGTAAATTTAAGTTCGTGAATAACGGTTGTTCGGGTTTATAGGCAAAGGCAACCTCTTTAAATTCAATCTTGCCTTTGATCTTTTCATTCGTTTGAATGGCGTCTTTGGATGGTTCAGGTAGTTCAGGTTCGTCCATAATTTTATAAATACGTTCTGCCGCCGCAATCGAAGATTGAATAATATTTGAAATTTGGCCAAGCATTTGGAAGGGACGTTGGAATAAAGACACCAGGATAAAGAACGCCACCATGTTCCCAATGTTGTCGATTAATCCACCTACCACCGCGATGCCAACAAAGCCTAAGTTATTCACAAAGTTAATCGCTGGGAAAATAATGCCAGAAAAGAATTGCGACATCCGATCCGCCTTGGCTAATTCGTTATTGATATTGGTGAATTTTTCGATGGTTTCTTTTTCTTTATTGAATAATTTAACGATACGATAGCCAGAATAATTTTCTTCAATTAAACCATTTAACATCCCTAATTTTGCATAGTATGCCTTAAATCGTTTTTGAGAATTCTTAGCAATGAAGATGGTGACAAATAAGGAAATGGGTAGGATGGCAAGCGCGACAAGTGTTAACTGCCAACTCGTCACAAACATCATGATTAAGGTGCCCACAAACATAAATAATGAACTTAAAACCGAACTTAAAATCCCTTGAAGTGAACGAGAGACGCTATCCACGTCATTCGTACCCTTCGATAGAATTTCACCATAGGTTTGGCGGTCAAAAAATGCCAAAGGCAATCGATCCATTTTCGCTTGGAATGATTGACGAATCTTGTAGGAATAACGGTTCGAGATAGGAATCAATAAAAATTCTGATAACCAAGTAAAGAAATGAGAGAAGAAGTAAAAACCAACAATAATACCAAAACGAATTAAGATATCAGGCCATCTTAAGGCAAGTAGGCCGTTCACCTCATCAAAAAAGATGGCGGGATTGGCAATGATATCGTTTAAGATATCGCGAATATACAAAGGCGATAATAAGGTGAATACAACGGAAATCGTAATGATAATTGCCACAAAAATCAAAGCGGCTTGATAAGGCTTAAAATCACCAACTAAACGGCGAAGCGTGCCTTTAAAATTTTTTGGTTTTTCGTTTTCGGTAAGTCCGCCCATGCGGCCATATCTTGGTCCTGCCATTAGGTTTGACTCCCTTCTAAACTCATATCGTTCTTCGTTAATGCTAAGGTCTTTTCTACTTCTTCTGGATCTAATTGCGAGTAAACGATTTCTTTATAAATGTCACAGGTTGTTAACAAGGTTTGGTGTTTACCTTGGCCAACGATTTGACCTTCGTGAAGCACCACAATATGATCAGCATCAATAATCGTACTGACGCGTTGTGCCACAATGATGACGGTTGCCGAATTGGTATATGTCTTTAATCGATTTCTTAAGCGAATATCAGTCTTATAGTCTAACGCGGAAAACGCATCATCAAAAACATAGATTTCTGGTTTTTTAACTAAAGCTCGGGCAATCGATAAGCGTTGTTTTTGCCCACCGGAGAAGTTTTTACCGGTTTGCGACACTTGAACATTAAGTTGTTCAGGATATTTCTTGATAAAATGATCAGCTTGGGCGACTTCGAGTGCTTGCCAAATTTCTTCATCGGTGGCATTGGGTTTACCAAAGGTAAGGTTTTGTTTGACCGAACCAGTGAATAGTAAAGCTTGTTGGGGTACGAAACCAATTTTGTTTCTTAAATCCGTTTGTTTCATATCGCGTACGTCGACTTCGTCGATTAGCACTTGTCCAGAAGATACATCAAAGAATCGGGGGATTAAGTTAATGATTGATGACTTACCACTGCCGGTGGAACCAATAATCGCGGTTACTTGTTTTGGTTTGGCGGTAAACGAAATGTTTCTTAAGGTTGGTTGTTGAGCATCCTTGAATTGAAACACCACATCTTTAAATTCAACCTTGCCTGTGGTCATTTTTGTGGTCTTGGGTTTCACAGGATCAAGAATCGAAGAGTG
>CAIMWL010000117.1 GCA_903845135.1 uncultured Caryophanales bacterium | reverse complement strand
GTCCAAATTAGAACGTTGGAAAGATACGTCATTTACAATTGAAACCGGAAAAAAATTAGCAGAAAAGAAAACGCAAATCTTAATCCATTTTCGCAAAGGTGGTGTTTTAACCTTGCATATATCTCCTATGGTTGGCGTGACGATTTCTCCAGAGTGGTTAACCACGTTACCAATAGCGTTACAAAAGCACCTCATCGCCTTATCCCATCATCCTTTTGCGAAGCATGATGCCTATGCAACTATTTTTGCTGATTTTATTCAAGGAAACCAAACGTTATTTCCATGCAGCAATGAAATTCTTGCGACTTGGTCCCTAATTGATCAAGTTAAACAAAAACCGATTTTACCGATTCGTTATTTTAATCATAAAGATGTATTGAAAGGATAAATGATGATGAAGTATTACGATATCTCTTTACCGATTCAGCCAGGGATGATGGTCTACAAAAACAAACCTGAAAAACAACCTGCTTTTGAAACCCATGATCAATTAGCAAAAGGTGGTAGCTTTGAAACAACAATTAAATTTAATTTACACACAGGTACCCACATTGATTTTCCTAAACATATGCAAACAAATGGTGCTACGTCCACGCATTTTAATCCTGAGCAATTAATCACAAAGGTTCGGGTCATTGATTGCGGAAAAGCCTTGGTCATTGATGCTAAATTATTAAAGCAACAACGATTGAAAGCCAATGAATTTATTCTCCTCAAAACATTGAGTAGTGAGGCAAATCAATTTTTGCCTGACTTTCCTTATTTATCTGCGGATGGTGCTGCTTTCTGTGTCCAATCGAAGATTATTGGCATTGGCATCGATAGTCTTGGTATTGAACGGAATCAAGAGGATCATCTCACACACCATGTATTAATGAATGCCAAGATTATGATTTTAGAAGGATTACGATTAAAAGAAGTTTCCGCAGGGTATTATCAAATGATTGCCCTCCCCTTATCCATTCCAAACGTCGATGCATTGCCCCTTAGAGCCTTATTGGTTCGTGAAAAATGAAAGACTTAAAACAAATTCATTTTTTATTAATGGGCACTCCGGAATTGGCGCGGGATGTTTTTCAAAGCATCCATCAAGCAGGTTATCAGATTGTCGGATTGGTTTGTCAACCCGATACCTTAACTGGGCGAGATAAAACGTGGACCAAACCTCCGACTAAAATCTGGGCAGAAACCAATCATATCCCTGTATTTCAACCTGAAAAAATTAAAGAGGATCATCAATTTTTAAATGACCTAGATGTCGATTATATTTTAACATTAGCCTATGGCCAAATTGTCCCGCAACGTGTCCTTGATAAGCCAAGATTTGGCGCCTTTAACTTTCATGGTAGTTTGCTTCCCAAATATCGTGGCGCTTCGCCAATCCGTTATGCCTTAATCCATCAAGAAAAAGAAACGGGCATGACCTTGATGAAAATGGTGATGGCGATGGATGCGGGACCCATTTATGCGATGAAGCGATTACCGATTTTACCTGAAGATAACTACACTTCACTCTTGCAACGTTTTTCAGGGTTTACCTCGCAATTTGCACTACAAGTTTTACCTCGGTTATGTCGGGGTGAGTTATCACCGATTGCCCAAATTGAAAAAGATGTAACCTTTGCACCGTTAATTAAAAAAGAAGATGAGCATCTTAATCTCAACTTATCTATCGACGCGTTAATGGGATGGATCAAAGGCTTAGCAGATGTACCTGGTGGTTTTTTTCAATTTCAAGATAAAAAATTAAAGGTCTTTCAAGCAGCAATTGTCAATCGAGATCAACATCATCCGGTCGGAACCTTGATTAAAGTTGATCACGAAGGTGTCCATCTTCAAGTCATAGGCGGCGTTCTCAACCTCATACAAGTGCAATTAGAGGGTAAAGGAAAAATGCTTGGGGCAGTTTTTGGCAACGGTCATCAACAAATGCTTGGTTATAAACTTACGTAGTTATGGAGTTATTCTTATCCGTTCATGATATCGTTGATTTTGTCTTAAGAACCGGAGATTTAGATAATCGAATTTTTAATCGTGCGACGATGCAAACCGGCACCGATATGCATCAACGCTATCAGCAAAGTATTAAAATACCTGGCTATCACCGTGAAATGGCTTTACAGGGAAACTATAGTTTTCAAGATTTAAATTTCGTTATCCAAGGTAAAGCCGACGGGTTATATGAACGTGATGATACCGTGATTATTGAAGAAATTAAAACAACGATTGCCGATTTAAATGTTTTCCATCAACAGCATGAGACTTGGCATATGATGCAAGCTTTATTTTATGGCCATATGTATGCAATGCAGTACGACAAAGCAAACATTCAAGTGAAGTTAATTTACCTTCATCAAGTTGAAGAGAGTCGCTTAGAAAAAGTTTATGATTTTACTTTAGAAGATGCCCAACGAGATTTACAAGCTGTGATCGATGAATATGGCAGTTTTTATCTCACCATCGTTGCGCAACAAACCGCTCTAAAAAAAATGCTTCCGCAATTACAATTTCCCTTTAAAACTTTTCGTAAAGGGCAAAGAGAATTAGCTAAATATGTCTATGGTGTGAGTCAAAAAGGGGGGCGCTTATTTGTGGAAGCACCGACTGGTATTGGCAAAACCATGTCCACTTTATTTCCGATGATTAAAGGCTTATTCACCCATCATGAAAAAGTCTTTTATTTTACTGCTAAAAATTCTGGAAAAATGGCAGCCGTAGAAGCGATCGAACGCTTACGTTCTCAAGGGGTACCGATTCGTTATGTGGTGATTACAGCTAAAGAAAAAATTAGTTTTTGTCCTAAAGGGAAAATTAACCCTGATGACTGTTTATATGCTCGAGGTTATTATGACAAAATTAAAGACGTGTTACTGGAAGGCCTTTCAACCTACCAAGCGTTTACGCCTTCAACCATCCAAGCCCTTGCTGAAAAGCATAAAATAGAGCCATTTGAGTTAAGTTTAGACCTCTCATTATATGTGGATGTCGTCATTGCAGATTATAACTATTTATTTGATCCCAATGCCTATTTACGACGTTTTTTTGAAGATGTCCGATATCCTTATGCCGTGCTTATTGATGAAGCGCATAATTTAGTCGAACGTAGCCGAGAAATGTATTCTGCTACCTTACAGGATGCGGTTTTTGATCAATTAGAAAAAGCAACAAAAAAGGGGAGTTCTCGTGGTTTTAAATCTCGAGTTCAAAGATTAAAAAAATATTGGCAGCAAATGATGAAGGATGTTAAAAGTCCTTCACTGGTAAAAGTGGAAACCTCCTTTATTAATCAACTGGATAAATTGATTACCGAAGCGCAATTAGAAATGAGAAGCAAACGTAAATCCCTAAGTGATGAAGCGATGGATAGTTATTTTAAAATCCTTCGGTTTTTTAGATTAAGAGAATTAATCGGTGCGCATTATCGAGATTGGGGATTAGAGGAAAACGGTCAAAAATCATTACGTTATGAGTGCTTGGATGCCTCCAATTATTTATTGGCTATCACCAATCGAATGCATGCAGTGGTGTTTTTCTCTGCAACCCTCACTCCAATGGATTATTTTTTACCGATGCTTGGCGCAAAAGCCGAAGATCCTCGCATTTCCTTATCTTCTCCATTCAAGCCTGAACGCTTTAAAGTGATGATAACAAGTAAAGTTTCTACGACCCTCAAGACCAGAGACAAAACTTACTTAGAAGTTGCCCTATACATCGAAAAACTGATTGAAAATAAATTAGGAAACTATCTAATATTTTTCCCTTCTTATCCTTATTTAAATGCGGTGAAGGAGCGTTTGCAAATCAAAGGTCAAACCCGTTTAATGGTCCAAACTAAAGAGATGACCATTGAAGAGAGGGAAACTTTTCTTAATCAATTTACTTTTCAACCTCAAGAAACGACGGTGGGTTTAGCGGTGTTAGGTGGTGTATTTTCCGAAGGCATCGATTTAGTTGGCGATCGCTTAATCGGCGTCGCGATTGTTGGCGTGGGCTTGCCTCAACTATCTTTTGCCCGAGATTTAATTGCTACCTATCACCAAGATAAAGGCAGAGAAGGTTTTACATTTGGTTATGTTTATCCTGCCATCAACAAAGTTTTACAGGCGATGGGTCGAGTCATTCGCTCCGAAACAGATAAAGGCGTGGCTTTATTAATTGATGAACGGTTTCTGAGAGAAGAATATCAAGCAATACAAACCCGATATCCCCAATATGAGGTGATTCACTCACCCGATGAATTAGAAGAAGCGCTTGCCAGTTTTTTTGATAAAGATTAGTAGCAAAATACCCATTTTATCGGTATGATAATAACGTGATTTATGGCTTACGATATTAAAAAAATAAGAAACTTCTCAATCATTGCCCATATCGATCATGGGAAATCCACTTTAGCGGATCGTATTTTGGAATTGACAGGCGCTGTCAGTAAAAGAGAAATGAAAGAACAGCTTCTCGATTCGATGGATTTAGAACGTGAACGCGGCATTACCATTAAACTAACTACGGTGACCCTCCAATATCAATCTAAAGATGGCCAAGAATATACTTTTAACTTAATCGACACCCCCGGACACGTCGATTTTACCTATGAAGTTTCACGTTCTCTTGCCGCTTGTGAAGGGGCGTTATTAGTAGTCGATGCTTCGCAAGGTGTGGAAGCACAAACACTCGCCAATGTTTATTTAGCAGTCGACAATAACTTATGGATCATTCCCTTAATCAATAAAGTAGATTTACCCCAATCCGATCCGGCAAAGGTAAAAGCAGAAATTAAAAAAAGAATTGGTTTAGATGCAGATGACGCCCTTGAAATAAGCGGAAAAACTGGGAAAAATGTCCTAGAAGTTTTAGAAAAAATCATTAAAGAAATCCCGCATCCAGAAGGAGCCTATGATGCGCCATTAAAAGCGTTAATATTTGACTCATTCTATGATTCTTACCGAGGGGTTGTGGCACTGATTCGCATCAAAGAAGGGCATGTCAAGGTTGGAGACTATATTCAATTAATGGCCTCGGGCAAAGTTTATCAGGTCACCGAATTGGGTATTTTTAGACCCCAACAAGAAAAACGCCAAGAATTAGCCTCTGGAGAAGTCGGTTATTTAGCTGCACAAATCAAAGAAATTAAGGACGTACGTTCCGGGGAAACTATTACATTAAGAGACCATCCCGCGACGTCACCATTACCAGGATATCGTGATTTAAACCCCATGGTCTTTTGTGGATTATTTCCAGTCGATGGTAAGGAATATAGTGACCTTAAAGATGCGTTAGGTAAACTTTCGTTAAGCGATGCCAGTTTGAAGTTTGAACCAGAAACCTCTCAAGCCTTAGGGTTTGGATATCGCTGTGGGTTTTTAGGTTTGTTACATATGGATGTCATTCAAGAACGTTTAGAACGGGAATATAATTTAAACTTAATCTTAACAGCCCCAAGTGTTGTTTATCATGTTCACATGCATAATGGCGAAGTGATTTTATTGGACAATCCCAATAAACTTCCTCATCTAACCTTGATTAAAGAAATAGCAGAGCCATATGTAAAGGCAACGATTACCACACCTAAAGAATATGTTGGTGTGTTAATGGAGTTGTGTCAAAATCGCCGTGGTATTTATCAGGATTTAGAGTATGTAGATGATACGAGAATGACATTAAGGTATGACATTCCATTAGCAGAAATCGTATACAACTTTTTTGATAAGTTAAAAAGTTTATCGAAAGGATATGCTTCATTTGATTACCAACTCTCGGATTATAAAGTTGGTAATTTAGCGAAAATGGATATCCTTCTCAATGGCGAAACAATCGACGCCCTCTCGACCATCGTTCACAAACCATCGGCTTATGCTCGTGGAAATTTTATTGTTGAAAAATTGAAGGATATTATTCCTCGACAACAATTTGAAATACCTGTTCAAGCGGCGATCAATGGCAAAGTCATTGCCAGAACCGATATTAAAGCCGTTCGTAAAGATGTGCTTGCCAAGTGTTATGGCGGTGATATTTCGAGAAAAAGAAAACTATTAGATAAACAAAAAGAAGGCAAGAAGCGAATGAAAAATATCGGTTCTGTCGAAGTTCCTCAAGAAGCCTTTATGTCAGTTTTATCCATCGACGATTAGCGATTCTTCAGACTACTAAATTTCTACTATTTTTAGTAATAATGTGGTATATTTTTACCAGTAAATTATGCCAATCAATGACTTAGCAATCCGGTTTACGGATGACCATTACGCCACGAAACAAGACGTGGCAAAACAATTAGGGACCGCAGTGGTCGATGCCCTTTGGGGTACGATTGTTCAATATCGTTCCACCTTTGCCAGGGTTCTGCCTTTACAAGCAATGGATAAGCAATCTTTACAGATTGTGTTAACGCCTTCCTTATTAGAAAAATCAGTCGCCTTCGATCGGAAAATGGCAAAAGCGGTCAGTTTATTCAATTACCATCAAATTCAGAACCAATTACACCCTCATTTTCAAAAATTATTTTTTCCTATTTTAACTTCAATAGGTAAACAATATGGCGCTTCAACAGCTGAAAGAAATTTAACCTATATCATCGAAGAAAAAACCGTCGATAGAAAGGCTGAATTGTCATCGGTAAATGCTTATTATCAAGCCCTTAAATTAATTGCGAATCGTCGGCAAACCAAAATGGATGAAGATCTGATGGGTGAATTATTAATGTTATTAACAAACACTCAAGAATTAACGATGTTTTATCGGGAAAAAGATTTAACCAATCGTCCCCGTAGTTTAGTGGCACGAGTATATGAAGCAGCTCCATATCCCATGATTGAACCGATGATGCAAGCTTTACTAAATACCATCAAGCAATTAACCTTATCGCCAATTATTGTTGCAACGATTGGGCTTTATTATTTAGATTACGTCAAACCTTTTGAAGTCTTTAACGACGAAATTAGTTATTTACTTTTTAAAAACATTTTAGTTCACAGTGATTATGAATCTGTACCTTGTTATATAAATATCGAACAAATGATGGAAAATGAAAATTATGAAAAACGTATGTTGGAGGTTCAACGGTCTGGTGACATCACGTATTTATTAGATTTCATTCTTCCTTATATGCATGCCAGTATTGATCAGTTACTTGAACAATTAGTTTCTCTCCAAAAACAACAATTAATTGAAGAAAAAAAATCTGCATCCGTACCGACAATTCGTTTTACGTCTCCGGCGCCATTACCTAAAGAAACGGCACCTTTTACTGTCAGTGAGTCTACGATTGGGGAAGTTGAGGCCAATCGCCTCCAACAACATTTAATGGAAACCCATCCGAGTATAAAAAAAGGCGAAGCTTATTTTTATGCTAGACATCATACCATTGGCAAATACTATACGCTGGCGCAATATAAAAAGTTACTTGATTGTGCCTATGAAACCGCACGGACTTCAATGGAACATTTAGTTAAATTAGGGTATTATCGTAAAGAGAAATACAAGAATAAATTTGTTTATACCCCTGTAGAACTCAAAGGAGAAAACCATGAATAGTTTAATGCTGACTGGATTTTTTAATAGCGGTATCGTCACCATCATTTTATTACTAATCATTTTTTCAGTGATTGCTTTAATCGCGAGTTGGTTAAGAAAATTAATATGGCCAGCGACGAGTGATGAGGGAAAAGTTGATCCTAAAAAAGCAGTTAAAGAAGAGCTTGATCGAGTGTTAGTGCCTTTGGAAACTCCATTGACTCAAGCCAAACCAGCTAAAAAAGTTACCACAGAAATCTCAAAAATGAAACAATCAACTCCTGGCAAGAAGCATGCAACCAAACGCAAAAAATCTTCATCCTAGATCTTTATACGTCCACATCCCTTATTGCGACCATATTTGTCATTATTGTGACTTTACCAAGATGTTAACGAATCCGAAGCAAACTCGGATATATGTTGAAACCGTTTTAAAAGAAATTATAGGTTATGGTCAACACCAATACGAAACGATTTTTTTTGGTGGTGGAACCCCCACGGCTTTAACGGTTGATGATCTAGAATTACTTTGTCAGGGCGTAAAAAACTACGCTTCACCATCCTGTGAATGGACAGTGGAATGCAACGTTGAATCTACCACGCCTGAAAAACTAAAAATAATGAAAAATGCAGGTGTTAATCGCCTTTCCTTTGGTGTCCAAACTTTTAAAAAAGAAGCTTTAATTGCCCTAAATCGGCATCATAATGATCAAGATATTGTCAACACAATTGCCACGGCTAAATCATTGGGTTTTCAGAAAATAAATGTGGACCTTATTTATGATTTACCGCGTGTAAGTGATGAAGATTTGCAAACAGACTTACAGCATTTTTTATCATTAAATGTCAATCATATCGCCACTTATGCTTTGACCATTCATCCCAATACCGTTTTTGGCATTCAAAAAGTTAAACCGGCAACCGATGAAGTTTCTCGCCATCATTATGAAATGATTTATCAAACTTTAACCGCCCATGGTTATGAACGTTATGAGGTGAGTAATTTTGCCCGTGATCAAGAAATATCCAGGCACAATTTAACCTATTGGAGAAATCAAGAATATATCGGAGTTGGCTTAGGCGCGAGTGGTTATTTGCAAGGCATTCGATATACAAACACCAAGAACATGACCAAGTATTTACAAGGATGGCATCGTGATGTTGAAGAAGTTATCGATGAAAAGATGAAACGATTCGAATACATCATGCTCAATTATCGTCTTAAGGATGGGTTTTCATTAACTGAATTCAACGAGATTTTTCATATTCAATTCACCACTTTATTTGAAAATACGATGCTGCCATTAGTTCAAAAAGGTCTTATCCTTATTGAAAATAACCGTACTAAACTAAGTTTCGAAGGTATGTTATTACTTGATTACGTCGTCTTAAAATTAACAAAAGATATAATTTAGCACTTTATAATTGACAGTGCCAAAAACCTTGTTATAATATTTTTAGCACTCATAGATAATGAATGCTAAGGAGGTTTATATGGAATTATCCCGACGCGATTTAATCCTAAAACATATCGTTGAACATTTCATTAAAACCGCTTTACCAGTGGGATCACAAACCCTCATCCAAACTTACGAACTTAACTTTTCATCTGCCACCATTCGTAACGAAATGCTTGCATTAGAAAATGCGGGTTTACTTGAAAAAACCCACACCTCATCTGGACGAATACCTTCTAGTAAAGGTTATCAATATTACGTCAATCACCTGCGCAATAAAAGTGTGGATGAAAGAATTAAACAACAACTCCAAGTTATCCTTTCTCAAAAAGCGCAATCCGTCACGGAAATCATACAAAAGAGTTCGGAAATTCTCGCGAATATGACGAAACTGGCTTCGGTGGTGTTGGGTCCAAATGCCCAACAAGAAAAATTGATGAGTATTCAAGTTACACCATTAGAAAATAATTCAGCAACCGTGGTATTTATTACCGACTCAGGCTATGTAGAAAATAAAACTTTTGTTCTACCAAAGAATATCGAAAAAGACGCTTTGGCAGATTGCATGAACTTAATTAACAAACGTTTAAGAGGAACTCCTGTTTCCGAATTATCGGCAAAAATGGAAGCAATTAAACCTATCCTCGAGGATTATATTGCCGAACACGATGTCGTCTACCAAGCCTTTACTCAAGCATTTTTAAATTTTGCGGGTGAACGTCTTAAACTTTATGGCAAAGATTCATTATTCAACCAACCAGAATTCGCCCACGATGGCGACAAATTAAGAAAAGTACTGACCTTACTTGAGTCCCCTAAATTACTAAACCAAGTTGCTAAGTCGACTGGCAATGTGGCCGTTAACATTGGTGATCAAGGTGAAAATCATGACCTGTCAATTGTTTCTAGTAAGTTGAAAATGCCAGGAGAAAAAGAAAGTCGAATCGCCATTGTTGGGCCAACTCGGATGGATTACGACCGTGCATTATCAGCACTAGAATATGTCACGGAAATGCTGGAAAAATATTTTGAAAAAATAACCGAGAAACCAAAAATGGAGGGTAAAAGCAAATGAAACAAGAGAAAGAAAAACAAGAAAAAGATTTAAACAAATCGCCTGAATCAAAAGAACCAGAAAAACCAACTCAAGAAACAAAACCACTGACAATTGAAGAAAAATTACAAGCCGCAGAAGCTGAGATCTATAACTGGAAAAATAAATACGCGATGATGTTCGCCGATATGGATAACTTGAGGAAGTCTCAAGATAAAGCATTCTCAGAGGCAATTCGATACCGGGCAGAAGGATTTATTGATAAGTTATTACCCGCATTGGAATCATTCCATATCGCCCTCAAAAACCCCGTAGATGATCCGAAATTAAAAAACTATTTAATCGGATTTGAGTACATCTATAACCAACTCAATCAAGCATTAATCGAAGAAGGTGTAAAAGAAATACCAGTCAAAATCAATGATGCATTTGATGTGATGACCATGCATGCTCTTGAGACCGAAGTCAGTGAAGGACCTCCCAATCGCGTGTTAAAAATCCTCTCACCGGGATTCAAATTGCATGATCGGGTAGTGAAACAAGTGCTCGTCATTGTCTCAAAACAAGCAGACAAAAAGAATTCAGAAGTGAATCCAAGTCAAGAAAACGGCAAACAAGCCGCATAAAATAAAAGGAGAAAATTTATGGCAAAAAAAGAAATTATCATCGGTATTGATCTTGGGACAACCAACTCAGTGGTTTCCTATGTCCAAGCAGACGGAAAGGTGAAAGTCATACCTAATCCTGAAGGCAAAAACACAACCCCATCCGCGGTTGCCTTTAAAAGTAATGGGGAAGAAATTATCGGGGACGCTGCAAAAAGACAAGCGGTAATCAACCCAGACACCGTGCTTTCTATCAAGCGAATGATGGGTACCGATCAAAAAGTCACAATCAAGGCATTAAATAAATCCTTTACCCCTCAAGAAATTTCGGCAAAAATTCTTGCTTACATGAAAAAATATGCTGAAGATTCACTGGGTCAAAGTATTAAAAAAGCTGTCATAACCGTGCCTGCTTATTTCAACGATGCTCAAAGACAAGCAACAAAGGATGCTGGACAAATTGCAGGTCTAGAAGTGGTGCGAATTATCAACGAACCAACAGCCTCTGCACTAGCTTATGGTTTAGAAAGCAAAAAATCAGGAAAAATTTTAGTCTATGATTTGGGTGGTGGCACCTTTGACGTTTCGATTCTTGAAATTGGCGATGGCACTTTTGAAGTCATTTCTACAGCCGGTGATAACCGACTTGGTGGCGATGATTGGGACTTAGAAGTGGTGAAATGGATTCAAGAACAAATTAAAGCCCAATTTAATGTAACGTTAAATGATAAAATGGCTTTACAACGCTTTAAAGATGCTGCTGAAAAAGCCAAAATTGAATTATCTTCCATGATGGAAACAACGATTTCCCTACCGTTTGTGGGACAAAACGCCAATGGCCCCATTAACTTTGAAGCAAAATTAAGTCGCGCTAAATTCCAAGACATGACCAAAGCCTTGTTAAAGCGAACGGAAGAACCAATTCGCAAAGCATTAGCAGATGCCAAATTAACTTCGAACGATCTTGATGAAGTTCTGATGGTCGGTGGTTCAATTCGCATGCCAGCGGTTCAAGAACTCGTGAAGAAAATGTTAAATAAGTCTTTAAACTTCTCCGTCAATCCTGATGAAGCGGTTTCCGTTGGTGCTGCCATTCAAGGTGCAGTCATTTCCGGTGATGTCAAAGATGTGGTTTTACTGGACGTTACACCCTTAACTTTAGGGATTGAAACCATGGGAGAAGTGATGACTCCTTTAATTCAACGTAATACAACGATTCCTACGACAAAGAGCCAAATCTTCTCAACCGCAGCTGATAATCAACCTGCTGTGGATATTGTGGTCTATCAAGGTGAAAGACCAATGTCAAGGGACAATAAACTCTTAGGGCACTTTAAACTCGATGGGATTAAGCCTGCTCGTCGTGGGCAACCACGTATTGAAGTAACCTTCTCGATTGACGTTAACGGTATCGTGAAAGTTTCTGCCAAGGATTTAGATTCGCAAAAAGAACAACAAATCACCATCTCAGGAACGACCGGTTTGAGCAAACAAGAAATTGATCGAATGATGCAAGAAGCTGAAGCAAATAAAGAAGCTGATGACAAGAGAAAAGAACAAGTTGAACTGAAAAATAAAGCAGAGCAATACATCAATAGTATTAACCAAGCCTTAGAAGAAAAAGGCGATAAAATTGATGCTAAGCAAAAAGAAGAAACTGTTAAGCTCAAAGAAGAATTAGAACAAGCAATCAAAGATAACGATTACGAAAAGTTAAAAGCAAAATTATCGGATCTTGAAAAAGCGGCAGAGATGATGGCAAGGGCGCAAGCCAACCAACAAGGTGCAAAAGCAAATCAAGACCCTAATCCAGACGCAAATGGCAAAAATGATGATGATATTATTGATGCCGACTTTACAGAAAAGAAAAAATAGGTAGGTCATGGCGAACAAACGAGATTTTTACGAAATTCTGGGTGTATCCAAGAATGCTTCCAAAGATGAAATCAAAGCAGCATATCGTAAATTAGCAAAGCAATACCATCCGGATATCAATAAAGCGCCGGATGCAGAAAAGAAATTTAAAGAAGTGCAAGAAGCTTACGATGTCTTATTTGATGATCAAAAGAAAGCGGCTTATGACCAATTTGGTCATGCTGCTTTTGATCAAAATGCGGGTGGAAATCCGTTTCAAGGCGGTGGCTTTGGTGGCTTTTCAGGATTCCAAGATGTTGATGTGGGCGATATTTTTGGATCATTTTTTGGCGGTGGCCAACGACGCAGTCGCCAACCATCAGGGCCGCAAAGAGGGGCCGATACCCAAATGCGCCTTCGCATCGACTTTATGGATGCTATCAACGGGAAAAAATTAATTATTCCGATTCAATATGATGAGGGTTGTGTAGCGTGTGGTGGAAGCGGAGCACGTTCAAGTGCGGATTTAGAAACCTGTCGCCAATGTGGGGGTTCTGGTAAACAACGTGTTCGCCAACGAACAATTCTGGGAATGATGGAAACCGAAACGATTTGTGATAATTGTCAAGGTCGTGGTAAAAAAATTAAACATGAGTGTCCAACCTGTCAAGGTAAGGGCTACAATCGCGTTAAAACTGATATTGAAGTGAATATTCCTGCAGGGATTAACACCGGTCAACAAATCCGCATTGCTGGCAAAGGCGAACGTGGCGATTTAGGCGGACCCAATGGTGATTTATACTTAGAAATCGCCATCAATAAACATCCACATTTTTCTCGAGAAGGTAACGATATTCATTTAGAAATACCCGTTTCATTTGTCGATGCCACATTAGGAGTAACGGTGGATATTCCAACCGTTTATGGTGATGTTTCCATGATTATTCCGCCAGGAACTCAACCCGATAAGGTCTTAAAGATTAAAGGTAAAGGGGTTAAAGATTTGCGCGGTCAAGCTCCTGGTGACCAGTATGTGCATTTAAAAATCGAAACCCCAAGCAGTTTAACTAAAAAGCAACGCGATTTATTGGAAGCGTTTAGAGAAGATAGTAAAGATGATTCCACATATAAAAAGTTTAAGAAGTTTTTTCGAAATTAATTTATAATGGAATTATGACAAAAACATGTCGTAAATGTGGCACTGCTTTTACAGAAGACCTTAAAACTTGCCCTGTATGTAAAACCGCAATCATTCAAACTGAATCTGCAAATCAAGTTACTGCAAGTTATGCAGCTTTAAAAGATCAACTTGAATTGGTTTCTTTGAAATCAAGATGGATCAGTGTTTTATCCTTTTTCTTTGGTGGTTTTCTTGGCATCGGTTGGTTTTATCTAGGTTTTCAGCGTCGTGGTTTCTTTCATCTTGGTATCACCTCCATCATCGTCATATTAACGTTAACCTTTTTAAACCAATACGCATTTATTTCTTATCTTGGATTGTTGATTTTTCAAACTGTGCTTGCGTTATTTTATTTTTTTAACCCCGACGCAAAAGATGCACGGGGAGAATTGTTAAAATAAGATGATCCGCATCTTTGCCAAATGGCAAGATCGGGTAATATTATCTGCAAATGATGAACATCATTTGGTCAATGTTTTAAGAGTTTTACCAGGTGAAAGTTTAGAACTTCTCATTGAAGGTCAAGTCTTTTTCGCGCGGGTTATCTCGACAAAACCTTTACGGATTGAAAAACTTCAATTAATTAATAGAAGTCACGAATTGCCATTTAAAATAACATTAATTTATCCTGTTATTAAAGGTGAAAAGATGGATTGGGTCGTCCAAAAAGCAGCTGAACTTGGCGTTTACGAACTTATTGCTTGTGCCAGTGAAAGAACCGTTGTTCATTGGGATGCTTCAGAAAAGGAAAAGAAATTCGGCCGATTTCAAAGAATCATTCAAGAGGCAACCTTACAATCTAAACGGGAAACGCTGATGAAAATGCATCAATATATGAAGCTTACAAACGCTATCTCATTAGCTTATGATTCGAAATGGGTGGCATCTGAATCCCATTTAGACACCTATTTACCTTCTTCAATCCGTTTTATTAAAGGGCAACATCTTAGTTTGATTGTTGGCCCTGAAGGTGGTTTAAGTGAGGCAGAATTAGCATTAGCACTTACAAATGGTTATCAACCTTTTTCATTAGGACCTAGCATTCTTCGTTCAGAAACAGCGGTGATAACTGCCTTATCCATGCTTCGAGAAAGAGGATTTTAAATGGCAAATTATCTATTTCAAACTTGGAGAGAATCCAGAAGATTCTTAACATCAAAAGACGGTATTTTTTTTACTCAACATAAACATCGTTTACTCAAATACCCATCCTTTAGCCATTTATTTTCAGCTAACTCGGTTTTTTCAATGGTGAAAGCGGTGATAATCTTGAGAGGATTGATTCAAAAAGATACGATCGAAAACTATCTCACGCATCAAGCAAATATCTCAATCAAAGAATATGGACGGATTAAACACCACTGGATTCGGGAACAATATCTTCAACATTCCACAATGACATTTCAATTTTCTGATGCATCCAATCAAACCATTATCCTGCCATTTTTTAATCGCGCTCTCAATTACATCTACCACCAAGAACCCGACAAGCTTTTAGATTACCCATATAATCAACTTGAGGCAGAGTTTACCGCCTCTGTGATTGATGGTTTTGAACAATTTAATTGGCAATTATTTTCATCAAACTTTACGTCTTTAATCACCCTAAATCAGCAAGATCGGTCGGCAAAAGCGTATTTTGAACCATATTCTAGAACAATCCTCATCATTAATCATCAAGGTAGGCTAGATGTAAGTATCTCCATTTTTGATCGACACCTTCAAAACCCAAATCTTAATGACCTAAATAATCGAATTGATCGAGCATTAAAAGGATACTTTTTGGTGAATCGAGAGCAATTTATTAAGGATTGTGAAAGAGAAGGATTACTCTCGTCTGTATATGCAGCAAAGATGTTAAAAATTCAAAACGCACCTTTTATTCGCCGTGAAAGTGAATAGTGTTTTTGATTGACTCAAGGTATGGTTGACCCTATAATACATTAGGTAATAAGGAGGTGGTTATATGGCAGTGCCATTTCATCGGACGTCGAAAACAAGAAGAGATAAAAGACGGACACATTTTAAATTAAAAGTAACCAGTTTAGTCGCTTGCAGTAATTGTGGAAAACTTATTCGCTCCCACACAGTTTGCCCTTCCTGCGGTTTTTATGCGAAAAAATCAGTGATTCAAGTTGGTGAAACCGTAAAAGAAACCCCAGCTAAAGAAGTTGAAAAAAAACCAGCAAAAAAAGCAAAAAAAGCTAAAGAAACCGCTGGTGAAAAGAAAGAATAAAATGCCCTAACGGGCATTTTTCATCTATGCAATATCTCGCAAAATACATTGACCATACATTACTTAAACAAGACGCAACCTTTTCGCAAATTGAAACGCTTTGTCAAGAAGCAAAGCAATTCGACTTCATGTCGGTATGCATCCAACCGCATTTTGTCAGTTTTGCTAAGCAAAAATTAGTTGAATCTAACGTGAAAGTTTGTACGGTGATTGGTTTCCCTCTCGGTCAAAACCATCGAGAAACCAAAGTTTTTGAGACCAAAAAAGCAATTGCTGAAGGTGCGGATGAAATTGATATGGTAATCAATATCTCTATGTTAAAAGCACAAAAATTTCATGAACTTTATTTAGAAATTGCTGAAATTAAGTACGCTTGTAATGGACGAATTCTTAAAGTTATTTTAGAAACATGCCTATTGACCAATGAGGAAATAATCAAAGCCTGTGAAATTGCAAAAGAAGCGAAAGCTGACTTTGTCAAAACCTCTACCGGTTTTTCGACAGGAGGGGCGACGGTTGAACATGTCCGATTAATGAAAAAAACGGTGGGTGACAAGTTGCAAGTAAAGGCAAGTGGTGGGATACGCTCATTACCAGAAATGCAAGCGATGATTGAAGCTGGGGCGACAAGAATCGGTACAAGTTCAGGTGTAAAGATCCTTCAAGGCCAAACTAGTACCCAAGCGTATTAAATGATTGCTATCAAAATTAAGCATGCGTATAATAAAATAGATTTAGGGTAAGGAGGTGGAACACCATGGCTAAAACACCCGTTCGCGATAATGAATCGCTAGATGAAGCACTCCGTCGATTCAAACGACAAGTAAATAAATCAGGCGTCTTACAAGAAGCAAGAAAACGTGAGTTCTATCTCAAACCAGGACTCAAACGTAAATTAAAATCTAAAGAAGCTTTGCGTAAAAAATATTAACTTCATCAAGGACCTACTAGGGTCCTTTTTTTATGACTATTGATAACCGTGAAGCAGTTTTATTCTTTGACTCAGTTAGGTTTACTTGATTGCGGCCCTACCGCCTTAAAGATGTTATTAGCGTATCTTTATCAAGATGAGCGTTTTTTATTCATTCAAGAAACTTGGGATCGACCATCATCCTTTAAAAATCTACTAGAGTTTGCCAATCATTTTGGTGTGACATTGAAAGGTTATAAGTTACATCATCCAAGTTCCGTAAGAGGCATAAAAAAACCATTCATCGCTTTAATGAAGCAACCCCAAAGTCATTACATTACGGTCGTGCCCAAGGGTGGAAGCTTTCATATTCTCGATCCCAAAGGTGCTTACCAAAAAGTGAAAGATCCATTTTTTAAAGATGGATTCAGTGGTTATATTTTAATGGTAAAACATCTTGCGCCGCATATGCGACCAGACTTACCAATGAATCAGCTTTGGATGAGTCGATTTTGGCTAGGTAGTTATCTCTTGTTCACCTTAACGATCATCATTTGGTTTTGGCAACCCATGGATTGGATTTTCATGGCAGGTTTGATGATCGGATTCATGATAGCTTGGTTAGGTTATGTTTATCGACAAGTGAAGCATATTGATCAAGTGATGATCAAATATTATTTACCTTTAATCCATAACGCCAACCAATTTAAACTGTTTAACCAATGGAAACAGGGATGGTTTGGATTGCCCTTAAATCAACTTTATCGTTGGTTAGTTTTAACTGGCACTATCATTTACACGCTTTTTGCATCCCCAACCTATCTAGTGGTGCTAGGTATTTACCATGCGATTGTAGCCATAGCAATACGTCATATGCATTTAGTCTCGGACCATGAAGTCCAAGCAATAGGGAAATTAGAGCAGTCGTTAAAATATCCATTTATCCCCATCAAAGACTTTCAACAATTGATGGATAGAGTTTATCAGTTGGTGAGATTTCGCTTTGGATGGTGGTTCGTAATGATGATGACCGCCATCATGATGGTATGGATTTATCAGCAATTCTATAAATTTGAGGCATTTATTACTTGGTTTACTATGGTTTCCATTTTGATGATTAACTATAGTTATCATCAGCAATTGTTTCGTTATTCCCAGGAAAAAAAAGAATGGAGACAATTAGGTTTTATGTTTTTGAATAGCAAGGATTATGTTAAAATATAATAGTGAAAATCGACCTAATTGCACCTAAATCACTTGATTCTTATCAGCTTGAAACTCGCTATTTATTTTTATTAAAAAAAACCTTAACCGTCATTGGATTTTCAAACAATACCTCTGTGGATGTCTTAATGACGACCAATAAAATGATTCAACGTTATAATTTTAAATTCTTAAACCATGATTATCCAACCGATGTTTTAAGTTTTCCTCTCGCATGGGATTCACCAAAATCTACTAAGCAAGGCACTTTACTTGGTCAAATTATCATTAGTTATCAAAAAGCATTCATGCAGGCAAAACAGTTTGGCCATAGCCGTGAACGGGAGTTATCATTTCTTTTTGTTCATGGTTTACTGCATTTATTGGGGTATCATCATGACACCCCAGCTGAAGAGGCATCGATGATTAAACTTCAAGATAAAATCTTGGGAAGAAGGAAACTATTATGAAAGCTGAAGAATTGATTCAATTGGCAATTGATGCAACGAAAGATTGTCACGTTCCTTATTCAAATTTTAAAGTTGGGGCAGCGATTTTAATGAAAGATGGCACGGTTGTAACTGGTGCAAATATTGAAAACTCTTCCTATGGATTATCGATGTGTGCTGAAAGAACCGCACTTTATCACGCTCATTTAAAAGGGTTTCGAAAAGCTGACATGGTGAGTATGGCGGTGATCGGACCAACATCAGCACCGATTTCACCATGTGGTGCTTGCCGACAAGTAATCCATGAATTGATGGATTCTAAAACCCCAATTTTCCTCTCAAATCTTAAAAAAGAGATTAAACAAGTCTCTCCAGAGGCTTTACTTCCTTATGCTTTTTCCAGTAAGGATTTACGAAAATGAAGTCAGGTTTTGTGGCGATTATTGGTAGACCAAACGCCGGAAAATCGACTTTACTTAACGCGATTATTGGTAAAAAAATCTCGATTGTTTCTAATAAGCCTCAAACGACTAGATTAGCGATTCAAGGCGTTTATCACGAAAAAAACTTACAAATCGTTTTTGTAGATACTCCCGGTATCCATAAACCGAAAGCCAGACTTGGCGAAATTATGAACGCCCAAGCGTATGCTTCATTACAAGATATTGATATGGTTCTATTATTGGTGGATGCGAGTAAGGCTTTTGGTTCTGGAGACCAATTTATCGTCAATCGTTTGCTTCACCTACCTAAAGTGATGGTGGTATTTAATAAAATTGATTTGACCAATGTCACCTTGATTGAGTCGCTTAAAAAAGCATATGCAAGTGTTTTACCGCAAGCAAGCCAATTTGAAATATCTGCATTAAAAAAGACATTTATTGAAGATTTAATCTTGGCAATTAAGCCACATTTAAAAACTGGACCTGCCTTCTTTCCCAAGGATGTCTTAACCAACTTTCCCGAAAGTTTTCAATTAATGGAGGCCATTCGCGAGCAAGTTCTGCACTTTACTTATGAAGAAATCCCTCATAGTGTGGCAATTGTTATTGATCAAATCAAGTCCGAAAATAACCATCGCACTTTATATGCTTCCATTGTCGTAGAAAAGGATTCTCAAAAAGGGATTTTGATTGGCAAAAATGGAAGCATGCTTAAGAAAATTCGCCAACGAGTGATGCAACAAGTAGAAAAAAATATGGGCCTTACTTTATCTTTAGAATTATTCATTAAAGTTGAACCCAATTGGCGAGATTCGCCCAATCGATTAAAGGAGTTTGGTTTATTTTAAAAACGTTACCAGTCTTTATCGTAAGACAAACTCCTTACCGTAATGCTGATTTAATCCTAACTGGTTTGTCACCCGAAGGATTTTTAACCATTCATGCTAGAGGGGTATTAAAAATTACTTCGCCTTTTCATGCGATGGTGGCTTTAGGATCTTGGTCCGATTTCACCATCAACGAAACTAAAAAGAAAGCATATTTAGAAAAAGCAAATTTGATTAAATTTGCTCCCCTACCTGACCAAGAAGGTTTGATTGCCTCCATCGTCATGCAAGTTATCCTGCAAATTCTATTATTAGATGAAAATGCAGACATGGCTGCTTCGATGTATCCGCGATTAGTTGGCGTCAGAAACGGTATGCAGTCTGCATTATCTACTTATACAACCTTCTTATTGCAATATCTTGATGTTCAAGGTGTACCTATGATTGTGGATTATTGCGTTCAATGTCAAAGTAAGTTAAAAATCGTCGGTCTCAATCCGCAGTTAGGTGGCTTTATTTGTCAAAATTGTCAGGCAAAAGTTTCAAGTCATCTGTTGCCGGCTGAAGCCTTGGTATTAATGCGTAAGCTTAAAACCATACCTTTCGGTGAACCTGTAAATAATTCCACATTAAAATTATTATTACCTTTGATTCATCAACACTTTAATTTTCACCTCGATGTTCAACTAGAAGGTTTTAAGACGATTGAGACATTAATTCAATAAATACACTGATAGTAGGTTGACATAAATTGATGAAATTGAGAAAATGATTTTCGTGTGCGAAAGGAATTAATTAAGGCATGAATGCATTAACATTTGAAAAACTAGTCACGCATTTAACCAGTACTGGATTTGTCTTTCAAGGATCAGAAATCTATGGGGGATTATCAAATACGTGGGATTACGGTCCTCTTGGCGTCGAATTGATTAATAATCTTAAAAAGACTTGGTGGAAGCGATTTGTCCAAGAATCGCCTATGAATATCGGCATTGATTCTGCTATCCTGATGAATCCAAGGGTTTGGGAAGCAACGGGTCACGTTGCTACCTTTAATGATCCACTGGTGGATTGTAAAAATTGTAAAACTAGACATCGTGCCGACCAATTAATTGCTGCTGCCAAACCAAACTTAGATGTATCAAAAATTCCAGCTCAAGGTCTCGGAAACGTTTTAAAGGCAGAAAAAATTGCCTGTCCAAAATGTGGTAGTCATGATTTTACGGATATTCGGCAATTCAATATGATGTTTAAAACGCATATAGGCGTTATTGAAGATGCTAAGACTGTCGTTTATCTAAGACCCGAAACTGCCCAAGGTGTATTCGTCAATTTTAAATCAATCCAACGAACAAGTCGGAAGAAGGTGCCGTTTGGAGTTGCCAGTGTTGGAAAGGCCTTTCGTAACGAAATCACCCCAGGGAATTTTACTTTTAGAACTAGAGAATTTTCGCAAATGGAATTAGAATTTTTCTGTAAACCAGGTACTGAAGCTTCTTGGTATAAGTTTTGGCAAGATGCTTGTATGCAATACTTAGCATCCTTAGGAATTCAAAGCAAACATTTAAGAATTCGTGAACATAGTCCTGAAGAATTAGCCTTTTACTCCAAAGGAACCTCAGACATTGAATATCAATTTCCCTTTGGTTGGGGAGAAGTTTGGGGAATCGCTTCCCGAACGGATTATGATTTAAAGCAACACATGCAATATAGCAAGGAAGACTTGCAATACCTCGACCCGGAAAGCAATGAAAAATATATTCCTTATGTCATTGAACCCTCTCTTGGTTTAGACCGCCTTGCTTTAATGGTCTTGAGTGATGCTTATCAAGAAGAAACCTTAGAAAATGATACCCGTGTGGTGTTGAAATTACACCCTGCGATTGCCCCATATAAAATTGCTATTCTGCCGTTAAGTAAACAACTCAATGAAAAAGCCCAAGAAGTGATGACGATTTTATCCAAACACTTTATGGTGACTTCCGATGAGTCTGGTAGTATCGGTAAACGTTATCGTCGGCAAGATATGATTGGGACCCCCTTCTGTGTGACGATAGACTTTGATACACAAAACGATCAAAGTGTCACGATTCGGGATCGAGATTCCATGAAACAACTAAGAATGCCAATTGATGATTTAATTAGGTATTTTAATGTAAAATTATTTTATTAGTAGTTATTTAGTATTTATTTAGTATATTATATTGATTTTTGAAAGGAGGTAGTGTTGATGAATTTTGATCGTCAATTGATTGATGATTTATTAAAGAAAACGGATATTACGAATATTGTTTCTCGGTATATTCCTGTCACCAAAAAGGGTCGAAATTTTGTGGCACTATGTCCTTTTCATGATGACAAGAATCCGTCATTAAGTATCAGTCCAGATAAACAGATTTTTAAGTGCTTTGTTTGTGGGACTGGTGGTTCGGCAATTACTTTTGTGCAAAACTTTGAAAAAATCACCTTTCCCTTGGCAGTTAAAAAAGTCGCGGATTGGGTTGGGTTTACGGATCCAAGATTAAAGATGAATGATCAAAGCATTCAAAGAGATGAAAAACTGGAACCCTTCTTTAAATGCCTAGAAGATTTATTAGAATACTACCATTTTGGTCTTGCTTCTGAAGAAGGAAAATTGGCGAGAGATTATTTATTGAAGCGTGGCCTAGATTTACCCATCTTAGAAACCTTTAAAATTGGGTACGCCTTAAAAGATGGGGTCACCACCATTCAATATTTAATTAAGCGTGGACATTTGCGGAATGTGATTGAATCGCTCGGGATTACAGCCAGTAGTAATCAGCAAGTCGATCGTCTCGCCGGAAGAATTATCTTTCCGATTCATAATCGAGATGGTCGAGTTGTCGGATTTTCTGGACGGTTATTAGACAACATTGAAGGCCAGGCTAAATACGTTAATTCCACGGATTCACCAATCTTTACGAAAGGGCAAATCCTTTACAATTATCATCAAGTTAAACTTGCAAGTAAACGGGCTGGTTATGTTTACTTAATGGAAGGGTTCATGGATGTGATTGCCTTACATCGGGCGAATATTCCTCAAGCAATTGCGTTGATGGGAACCGCCGTAACCTCTCAGCATATTAAGTTACTTCAATCCCTTGGGGTCGAGATTAGGATTTGCTTAGATCAAGACGAGGCCGGACAAACGGCAATGATGAAAATGATTCAACCTTTAAGTAAGGCAAATGTCGCCTTTCGGTTTGTCATCGCCGATCAAGAAACGCGAGATGCGGATGAAATTTTATTAACAGATGGTGAAAAAGGCTTGACCCAGTATCTTAACCACTTGGTCCCTAAAATGGATTTTAGTTTCCACTTTTATCAAAAAGTATTACCGTTAACATCGACGGAACAGCGGGTATCTTTTATTAATCGGATGCTACCTTTAATTGCCAATACACCGGCATTAGAACAAATTGATTATTTAAAAAGATTAGGGCAAATCACAAACTTTGCGTTGAAAGATTTACAAGCCTCACTGCAGTCACTTCAAACATCGGATGAAAATTATTTTGATACTTATCGCCCTGAAGCCAAAGTCTTAAACCGTTTAAAGCGTGCGGAAAAGGCAATTTTATTTAATATGTTTCAAAGTCAGGATGCGATTGCGTTATATCAAGCGGATGTGAAATTCTTTCATGATGATATTTATCGACAAATCGCAAATTACTTTATGGAGATTTATCAAAGTGATCCGCCAGATCATCAATCCTTAATCAATCACATTAGCTTAACTGGAGGCAAAGATCAGCAAAAAATCATCAATACGATCGCTGAATTAATGACTGAGAAAAACCTTCCGAGGGCGGATAAACAGCAATTATTGGATTACCTTAAGACCCTCAATGAGGAACGCGATAAACTTGTAAAAACCCATCAAATGAAGGTCAGTATTGCTGGCAAATCAGAACCCGAACAAGCGCGAATCATTAAAGAGTTACATAAACAAGCGAAACCAGAATTAAACCAAGGAGAAAATCAAGATGAAAATCAAGAAAAAAATGCAAAAAAGTAAAGAGAAGAAAGTTTTAAAGGCACCAAAAATGGTTGCGAAAAAAACGGTTAAACCAGTCGCCAAAATTAAACCGGTTAAGGTCAAGAAGCCAAGCAAAACCAAAGCGGTTACCAAACCAGCTAAAGCCATCATTAAACCTAAAATCCAAGAACCAATCGTCAAAAAAGCCAAGGCAAAAGCTTCAGTACCCACCCCAGTGCTTAAGGCCTCAAAAGGGAAAAAATCATCGCTAAGTGACGGCGAAAAGAAATTGCTTTCTCGATTATCCAAAAAATCGGTTCAAGATGAAGATGATGAAATTGAATCTTTAGAGCAAATTAAAAAGCGCTTTGAAAAAAAAGCAGGGACAGAAGGTTTTATCATTCAAGATGAATTATTCGATGCCATCGAACATTTAGACTTAACCGATGAAGATTCTGAAAATTTATTGGTTTATTTTAAAAATAAAAAAATTGAAATCAAAATTGAAGATGAAGATTTAGAAGAAACGGTAGACGAAGAAGAAATTAAGAAAGGCGCTGTAGTCGCCGATGAACCCTTTGAAACAGAGTATGAACCTGATGTTTCAGAGGATGAAGTCGATGTTAACAAAGTCGACGTCTTTGCGAATTCAGAAGTCAAAGTCAACGACTCTGTCAAAATGTATTTAAAAGAAATTGGCAAAGTTGATTTATTAAAACCAGATGAAGAAGTCGCGATTGCTAAAGCAATTATTGCTGGCGATATGGAAGCAAAAAATAAATTAATTAATGCGAACTTACGCTTAGTTGTAAATCTTGCCAAACATTATGTCGGACGAGGAATGTTATTTCTTGATTTGATTCAAGAAGGCAATATGGGTTTAATCAAGGCGGTTGAAAAATTTGATTATACCAAAGGGTTTAAATTTTCTACGTATGCAACATGGTGGATTCGCCAAGCGATTACGCGGGCAATTGCTGACCAAGCTAGAACCATCCGTATCCCCGTCCATATGGTGGAAACCATTAATAAGATGACAAGGGTCCAGCGCCAATTAGTCCAAGAATTAGGCCGAGAACCTACCGCAGAAGAAATTAGTAAAAAGTTGGAAGGTTTAATGTCTCCGGAAAGAATTCGTGAAATTCAACGCATTGCCTTAGAACCTGTTTCGTTAGAAACGCCAATTGGTGAAGAAGATGATTCGCATTTAGGTGACTTTATTGAAGACAAAGAAGCCACCTCTCCATCCGATCACACCACCCAAGTTTTATTGAAAGAAGAATTATATAAAATCATGCAAGATCTTACCGATCGCGAAGAACGAGTATTAAGACTGCGATATGGTCTTGATGATAATCGCCCTCGCACCCTTGAAGAAGTGGGACATGAATTTGGGGTCACACGTGAACGAATTCGGCAAATTGAAGCAAAGGCCATTCGTAAATTAAGACACCCAACACGCGCGAAACGTCTTGGGGATTATCGCGACTCTTAATCATGCCTTCTCAACGATTACAAGTCATCGCTTCCATGTGCCCAGATCAAGGCGGATTAGTCGATATTGGATCGGATCACGGTCAACTCCCTCAACTGTTATTAAAGCGTGGTTTTGGTTCATCCCTTTATGCAACGGAACTGAGTGAATCCAGCTTTCAACACTTAAAACAAACGTTGATCGATCTACCGGTAAAGGTGTATCAAGCGGATGGATTAAATCATCTGCCCAAAGGCATTGGCACGATTGTGATTACCGGCATGGGTGGTCAACTGATCCAAGCAATATTAGCAGCAAATGAATCCCAACTAAAAAACATCCACACGCTCATTCTTGGACCCCATCGGGATCAAGAATTATTAAGAACTTGGTTGATGAACCATCAATGGACCTTGACGGATGAGCAGTTTATTCTTGAAGGTGAAAAAGGTTATCCCATTTTGAAAGTCAACAAAGGGCAAATGCAGTTACAAGCAATCGAGCTTGCTTATGGCCCCATCAATATTAAAAAAAGAGAATTGCCTTTTATGACATGGCTTAAATTAGAAGCTTTAGAAATTAAAAAATCACTGCAATATCAGGAAGATGCTCATAAGCGTAGACGCTTAGATTGGATTGAAACGTATGTTAAAAACGGCTAAACTCTTGTCTGCTTTCGGTAAGGATTTTCCGAAAAGATTGGCGAAGCCCTATGGTGATTTTGTTGGATTGATGTGCGGAAACCTTCCTAAAGACATTCATAAAGTTGTGATTGTTTTAGATTTGGAATGGATAAATTTAGACGATATCATCAAAGAAAAACCCGATCTTGTGATTACCCATCACCCGTTCATATATGGTTCGCGTAACAAGGTTCTAAAACAAGACCCTACCCGAAAAAAAATGGTGATGAGTTTAGAAAAAAATCGGATCGCCGTTTATTCTTTACACACGAATTTTGACGCCGGTAAGGGCGGTATGAATGATGCGATTGCGAATGCAATCGGCCTGAAAGAAATTACCCCTCTTCAAGGCGATGTTCTTGCTCGAGGCGGAGCATTACCGACACCGATGAAAATTGAAGCATTTGCCAGCATGGTTAAACAAAAATTACATTTACCTTATGTGCAATTGATCGCCGAAGGTAATCCGTGGATTAAACGGGTGGCACTGATTGGCGGTGGTGGGGCAAAATATTATCCCACTGCCTTGGAAGAAGGATATGATATTTTTCTGTCTGGAGACAGCGCCCATCACGTGCGAAGAGGAATTGTGAATGCAAAATTTAACTATTTGGAAATTGCCCATGAGGTAGAATCCATTTTTATCCCGACCATGGCCGCTTATTTAAAAGCACTCGATCCAACTTTGGTCATCGTGACAAGGTTTGTTCAAGCCTATCCAAGGTTGATTTGATACACTAAAGATATGGAAACAGGATTACCGTTTACAAGTTATCATTTACCCCCGGTATTGATTGAGGCATTATCAAAACTTGGTTATACTCATTCAACTCCCGTTCAATCATCAGTTATTCCTCGGGTTTTACGTGGCGATTCATTAGTGGTTCGCTACCAAACAGGGAGTGGGAAAACTCATGCTTTTTTGATTCCTATATTCGCGATGGTAAAGCCTAAAATAGGTTTACAAGTGATGGTCATTTCTCCAACTCGAGAATTAGCCAATCAAACTTATCAATTTGCCAAAAGCTTGAATGAAACATTGGGATCACCGCTTAAAATTGTTTTACTACAAGGTGGTTATGATAAGCAACATGATCAAGACAAACTCAATCCTTTACCCGAGATTCTTTTTGTCACGCCCGGAAGAGTGAATGAAATTCAAGGCATCTTAGATCATCAAGTTTTTCAAGGTCTCAAAACGCTTGTCTTGGATGAAGCTGATATGTTAATGGACCCCAGTTTTATTGAAAGCACCACCCAAATTTTAGCCAAACTTACCCAACCACAAATTTTGGTTTTTTCCGCCTCGATGGCAGCTCCACTATTAAATCGCCTCTCTAAATATTTTAAATCAGATAGTACGATTGAACCAAAAGAAAAATCAATCAATCCTTACGGTGTCAAGCATGCCTTGATCGATATCAAACATCAAGACCCCATTCAAAGTATTATCGAGATTTTATCGATTCGAAAACCTTACTTTCTTTTGATTTTTGCTTCCCGTGTTCAACGCGTCATTCAGATCGAAGAAGCACTAAAATCACGGCAGTTAAAGGTTGCGAGTTTACATGGAGAGCTGCAAGCGAGAGAGCGAAGGCACTTATTGAAGCGAATTCAAAGTGGTGAATTTCAAATTGTGGTTGCCTCTGATATTGCCAGTCGCGGCATGGACTTACCAGATGTTTCGGATGTTTTGAGCGTCGACCTTCCTCAAGACTTAGACTATTATTTTCATCGCGCCGGTCGTGCCGGACGTTTCAAGAACGAAGGGCAATCCTACGTGTTTTATAACTCCCATGAAGAAGATAGTTTAGAAAGATTAAAACAACGAGGTGTCCATTTTAGCTTTTTAAGTTTAAAAAATTCACAACTGCAACCGATCAGACATTTAAATCGGAGCAAAGTCTTTAAAAAAGAAGATGAAGCGTTAAGTCGAGATATCAAAATTGCCATTCAAAAATACCGTTCGAGTGAAGTTAAACCGGGCTACAAAAAGAAAGTTAAACTTGCCGTTGAAAAAGTAAAACATCAATATAAGCGGAAAGCCATCAAGAAAAAGATTCGCGCTCGACTATTTGGAGGTTAAATCATGCCCCTTTTTATCGGTAGCCATGTCGATCTCGTTGCCCCTGATTATTTAATCCATGCCGTTGAAACTTCAATTAAAAATGGTGCAAACACGATGATGATTTATACGGGTGCTCCACAAAATTCGATTCGTAAACCGACTGAAATAATGAAAATTCAAGAGGCCCATCAACTGATGAAAATGCATGGTATGCCATTGGATAAGATCATTGTTCACGCCCCCTATATTATCAATCTAGGCAACACCATCAATCCAGAAACCGCAACCATCGGGGTTACCTTTTTAATTCGCGAATTGACCCGCGTTCAATCAATGGGCTTTTCCACGCTCGTACTGCATCCAGGTGCGCATGTTGGCGCGGGTAGTGAAGTGGCTTTAGCAAGTATTTCAGAACGTCTTAATCAAGTCTTTGCAGAAGATAAAACCAATGTAACCATCGCCTTAGAAACCATGGCGGGTAAAGGATCCGAAGTTGGCATTCGCTTTGAAGAGATAAGGTATTTAATCGATCACAGTGACCACCCTGAAAGACTAGGCGTTTGCCTTGATACGTGCCATATTCATGATGCCGGATATGATGTGCAAGATATTGAGGGTATTCTCAAATCCTTTGATCAAATCATCGGTCTTGATAAACTGAAGGTCATTCATATCAATGACTCGAAAAATCCCAAAGGCGCAAAAAAAGATCGTCACGAAAATATCGGTTATGGGGCGATCGGTTTTGAAGCCTTAACCCGTTTTGTCCACCATCCTCAACTTGCCCATCTTCCAAAAATTCTTGAAACCCCTTGGATTGATGAACTGACTCCTTATGCTAAAGAAATTGCCATGTTAAAAAGCAAACAATTGATTCAAGGTTGGCGAGAAACTATAAAGTAAAAACCATAGATTAATAGGCGGATGTATGCTATGCTAAAGGACGTGCTTTGGAGGATGAAAAGATGAGAGAAAGTTTTATGTTAAAATGCACGGTTTGCGGAGAAGAAAATTATTTAGCGAGTAAAAATCGCAGAACCAAACCTGAAAAGATGGAATTGAAGAAATTTTGCAGTCGCTGTAATAAACCAACCGTTCATAAAGAACGTAAATAATCGTTAGTTTTTTGATTAAAAGGAGAAAAAAAGATGGTCAATGCAACGGAATTAAGACCAGGAAACCACTTTGAATTTGAAAAGAACATTTACACCGTCATCGATGTGAGTTTAAATAAAACGGCGATGCGGAAGATGGTGGTCAAAGCCAAGGTAAAGAATCTTCGAACCGGCTCGATTACTGAAATGTCATTTTTAGGTGGGACGGATGTCGAAAAAATCACTTTAGATAAGCGGAAAATGACCTATTTGTATGAGGCCAATGGTAATTTAGTGTTCATGGATAAAGTTTCCTTTGATCAATTAGAAATTACCAGAGAAAAATTAGCTTGGGAAGTTAATTTTCTTGTGACGGAACAAGAAATTGAAATCTTATTTTATGAAACCGAAATTTTAGGGGTTTCTTTACCTGCTAAAGTGGCATTAAAGGTAACGGAGTGTGAACCGGCTGTCAAAGGCGACACCATTAATAAGGCGATGAAAGAAGCAACCTTAGAAACAGGTTATAAGCTTCGTGTCCCCTTATTTATTTCTGAAGGGGAAACCATCAGCATTCGTACGGAAGACGGAAGCTACGACGGTCGCGCTTAATCCTAAAGGAGGATTACATCATGGATATTTGGCAAACATTATTGTATCTATTTATTGGTTTAATTGGTGGTCTCGTCGGTGGATTCTTCTTGTCTAGATGGTACTTTAAAAGAGAATTAGCCAAAAACCCACCGATTAATGAAAAAATGATTCGCGCGATGTTTATGTCGATGGGTCGTAAACCAAATGAAGCGCAAGTTCGCGCTGTGATTAACAGCATGAACGCACAAAAATAACTACGCTTTCTTCTTTTTAAAATCTAACTCTTGTCCAGCGAGTAATCGCTGGATATTTTCTTTATGACGATATACGAGCAGCAACCAAATCAAGAAGTTTGTTAAGGTGAATAACCATCCAGATTGAGCGCCATTCCACATGCCTATTTCGGATAAGGAAGGGATCCATAAAATGAAGGTTAATAACACGGCAAAGAGGTGACCTAATATTGAACCGATAGAAACAATCTTTTTAACTTTAATAATTGTTAACATCACCGCCAGGCCGATGAAAGCAATCATCCAATTGGTCATTAACATGAAGGATCCAGCCGAAGAAACGGCCTTTCCCCCTCTAAATTGCGCGAATATTGGATAACAATGGCCTAGACCTGTTCCAATCCCCGTTAACATGATCCCTACTTGGCCCAAAAATGCGTTTTCGGTCGCTAACGTGGTCCATTGAAATACGAACAAGGATGCAATCCAGACAGGGAGAATGCTTTTGGTTAAATCCATGATAAAAACCAACGTTGCGGCAAGCTTACCGAAATTTCGATAAACATTCGTCATCCCGCTGCCTCCCGAACCAAGTTTCCTGACATCTTTTCGATAGAGTAATTGGCCAATCCATACCCCAGATGGAATCGATGCTAGGAGGTATCCAATCAGCATTGGAACGAAGGTTAATGCGAGGTTTTCAATCATAATTTTTACGCTTTCTATGGATTTTTGCTATAATGCTTTAGGTAAATCATAACTAAAAATGGCCAAAAATCAAAACCTCAACACATATAACGAAGATAGTATAGATGTACTAGAAGGGCTAGAGGGGGTTCGTAAACGCCCAGCGATGTATATTGGTTCAACTAATAGTATCGGTTTACATCACCTTGTATGGGAAATCTTAGACAATTCAATTGATGAAGCACTTTCTGGTTTTGGCGACACCATTACCTTAATTATTCATCAAGATGGATCTTTATCGGTAAAAGATGAAGGGCGAGGGATACCTGTCGGCATTCAAAAACAAACCGGGAAACCCGCCGTTGAAATCATTTTTTCCACCCTGCATAGCGGTGGCAAATTCTCAGATAAAAACTACGTTTCAAGCGCAGGTTTACATGGCGTTGGTGCTTCAGTAACTAACGCATTATCTGAGTATGTTGATGTCGTGGTCAATCGCGATGGTTTTAGTTATCATATTCGCTTTGAAAATGGCGGAAAGAAAATCGGCAAACTAGAAAAAGTCGGTAAATCAAATAAAACTGGGACTTTAGTACGTTTTAAACCTGATCCTAAAGTTTTTAGTACGGTGGAATTCAAATGGGAAACGATTATCGCTCATTTACAAGAATCCGCTTTTTTAATGAAAAAAGTTCGATTTATTGCCAAAGACGAACGGACAAAAATGGAAGCTGAATATTACTATGAAGAAGGTTTAAAAGAGTATATTGCCACTTTAAATGAAACCAAGGAAAAAATGCATCCAGTATTAGTCCTCGAAGATTTAACGGGCGAAATCAAAATTGAAGTGGCCATGCAATATTGTTTACAAGACTACAACGAAAGTATTTATTCTTACGTGAATAATATCCGCACCAAAGATGGTGGTACCCATGAGAACGGTTTTCGTGCCGGTTTAACTAGAGCCGTTAATGAATATGCTGAACTGAATAATTTATTAAGAAATAAAGTGAAATTAGAAGGTAGCGATATTCGCGAAGGTTTAACTGCCATTATTTCTTTAAAAATTCCTGAAGGTAAACTTGAATTTGAAGGACAAACAAAGGGTAAACTTGGCACCCCAGATGCGTTAGCCTACGTTCAAAACATGATTTTATCTAAACTCACCTATTACCTTACCGAGAACAAAGATTTTGCCACCAATCTCATTAAGAAATGTGTCGATTCGCAAGCGGCAAGATTGGCAGCAAGAAAAGCAAAAGAAGAAGCTAGAGGCAATAAAAAATTTAGATCCGATACACTACTATCGGATAAACTAACGCCGGCACAAAGTAAAGATTATGCCTTAAATGAATTATTTATTGTCGAAGGTGATTCCGCGGGTGGGACGGCAAAAAATGGTCGTGATCGGCTGCATCAAGCCATCTTACCATTACGAGGAAAACCCCTTAATACTGATAGTTTAACCATGGAACAAATGTTAAAAAATACCGAATTTGCTACCTTGATTGCCACAATCGGTGCTGGGGTTGGTCCGGCGTTTGATATTCAAGATTCCAAGTACGGCAAAATCATTATCATGACGGACGCTGATACCGATGGTGCGCATATTCAAACCCTTTTACTCACGTTCTTTTATCATCATATGCGACCACTTATCCAAGCAGGAAAAGTATATATTGCCATTCCTCCTTTATATCGCGTGATGAATGAACAAAAGCCAAGTCAATTTGTCTACGCTTGGACGGAAGCAGAACTTGAATTAGGTAAAAAGACAGTGGGTTCACCATATCGAATTTCGCGCTATAAAGGTTTAGGGGAAATGAATGCCTCTCAACTCAAAGAAACAACGATGGATCCTAAATCAAGAACACTAATTCGCGTGAATATTGAAGACCCTCTCATTGTGGAACGACGCGTGGGCATTTTGATGGGTAAGGACCCGTCCGTTCGTCGTAAATGGGTCGAAGAAAATATTGACTTTACCATTCGTGAAGTAATTGGAAAGGGAAAAGAAGATGGCAAAAAAATCTAAACCGGTTCCCAAACCAATTGTCGAAAAAATTAATGCCGCTCCTCTTGAAGATATCATGGGTGAACGTTATGCAACCTATGCAAAATATGTCATTCAAGATCGCGCTATTCCAGATTTAAGAGATGGTTTAAAACCAGTTCAACGTCGCATTATTTATGCGATGTACCACTCCAATAACGTCTTTCGAAAACCTTATCGTAAAAGTGCAACCAGCGTTGGTGAAGTCATGGGTAAGTATCACCCACACGGGGATGCCTCGATTTATGATGCTTTAGTCCACATGTCACAACCTTGGAAATATCGGGTCCCCTTAATCGACTTTCAAGGCAACAATGGTTCCATTGATGGCGATAATGCGGCCGCCCATCGTTATACGGAAGTACGTTTAGCGCAAATTACCGAAGAACTCGTACGAGACATCGATAAAAATACCGTTGACACTCAACTTACCTTTGATGATTCCCAGGATGAACCCATCGTCTTACCTGCCCGTTTCCCAAACCTTTTGGTGAACGGAACCCAAGGGATTGCCGTGGCGATGGCAACCAATATTCCGCCTCATAATTTGCGGGATGTGATTGATGCGGTCATTTATCGACTAGGTCACAAAAAAGCGACGATTGAAGATTTAATCGATATCGTCAAGGGTCCAGACTTCCCAACAGGTGGGATTATTTACCGTACTGATTCGTTAAAACAAATTTATTTAACTGGCCATGGAAGGGTCGAAATTTTATCCAAGGCAGAAATCACCAAGTTAAAAGGTTACCATCAAATTGTCATTAAGGAAATTCCCTACGGCGTGATTAAATCTGCCTTAGTCAAACAAATGGATGAAATTCGCTTCAAGAAAATCATCGATGGCATCATTGAAGTTAGGGATGAATCTGATCACCATGGGATGCGCATTGCGATTGATATTCGCGAAGATGCAAACCCTGAAAAAATACTGCAATATTTTTATTCAAAAACAGATTTAAAGAGTTCTTTTTCGGCGAATATGGTCGCGATTAATAAGGGTCATCCCATCACCTTTAATCTCTTACAATATGTCGATGCATACATTGATCACCAAGTTGAAGTCATCACCAGACTTTCGCAATTTGATTTAGTAAAAGCCTCGGCGCGCCTAGAAATTGTGGAAGGGTTAATTAAGGCAATTGGTATTTTAGATGAAGTCGTCAAAGTGATTCGCAAGAGCGAAGATAAACAAGATGCAATGGCGAATTTAGAGAAGAAGTTTGCCTTTACCAAATCCCAAGCCGATGCGATTGTTTCGTTACAACTTTATCGCTTAACCAATACCGATGTGACTACGCTTAAAGAAGAAGAAAAGCAATTAAAAGCGACGATTAAAGAACTGAAGGAAATCTTAGATGACCGTGAAGTTTTAAATAAAAAAATCATTAAAGATTTAAAATTGATTGCCTCGCAATATGGGCAAAATCGCTTAACGAAAATTGCCACAGAACCCAAAGAAAGCTTACAAATTGATAAGCGTGATTTAATCGCCAAAGAAGATGTTTATATCTCCGTCACTCGAGATGGTTACATCAAACGCTCGCCCCTTAAATCCTATAAGAGTTCAGAAGGGGTTTGGCCTGGAATTAAAGAGGCTGACTTATTAGTAGGCGTGGGTCCGGCAACCACCTTGGATTATGTGCTGGTATTCACCCAACTTGGCAATTATTTATTTATCCCGATCCATGAACTCCAAGAAACCAAATGGAAAGACGAAGGCAAGCACATCAACTATTTGGTGAACCTTGGTCCTGAAGAAAAGTTAATCAAAGCACTGATTGTTTCAGACTTTAAACCCGATGCCTTTGTCGTCTTAATTACCCGAAATGGTCAGTTAAAAAAGACGCCTTTATCAGAATTTATGGTGCAACGTTACAGTAAGCCTTTAACGTGCATGCGATTACTCGGTGATGACACGGTTGTTGATGTTGATGTGACCAATGGCCAAGGGCAACTTTTGATTGCCACGCTTGAAGGTAACGTCACTTACTTCTCAGAAAAAGAAGTCAATCCGGTTGGTGTTAAAGCTGGTGGTATTAAAGCCATTTCTTCTTTATTAGGTAAGGATCGTTTAGCTAAACTATTAGTCTATCAACCCGAAGAACGTGGAAAAATTGTGATGTTCACTCGCCAAGGTAATTTTAGAATTTTTGATTTAAGCTACGTTGATCTCACCTCAAGATTAGGAAAAATTCAATATATCTTCCAAAGCTTTAAATCAGAACCTCATCAACTCGTTTATTGGCGCAAATTGAATAAACAAGATGAATTTTTAAAGGTAACTTTATTACTATCGAATAAAGAATTGGTGAATTTAGAAACCAATGATTATGCCCCAACCCCAACTGATAAATATGCTAAGAAGAACATTTCGATGCCTAAAGGCACTGATGTCGTTGGTGTTTACCATGATGCCATCAATCGCATCGATTCCCAATTTAAAACGGTGCCGCTTCCTAAAGTTGAATTGGATGCTGGAGACAAGGTTGAAAAAGTCTCCCTCTTTGAAGATAAGAAATAATGAAAGGTAAACTGACCTCAGTTTGGCAGCCAACCTTTTATGCACCTAAATTAACCGAGGTGACAGCAACTTTCTTTATCCAAAATCAGGTGACAGCGTTGTGTTGTGATTTAGATAATACGCTTGCACCATATGATGAACTCAAGCCTAGAAAGGCTATCTTTAACTGGATCCAAAAGATGAAGGATGCTGGACTTGCTTTTTTCATTATCTCGAATAATGAAGAGGAACGGGTCAAGCCTTTTGCCAATGCGGTTGGGGTTGATTACTTGGCAAAAACTGGTAAACCTTTTCAGGACAAACTCCTTATGTTTTTAGCAAAAAAAGGTTATGCTAAAGATAAGGTGATAGTGATTGGTGATCAATTACTGACAGACGTATGGATGGCCAATCGATTAGGGATGAAAAGTTTGTTTGTTGAAAAACTTGTGCCTTATGATCATTGGCCAACCAAACCAAATCGTTTCTTAGAATCATTTCTGAAAAGACGTTATCGCCGACAACATCACTTTCACCACTGGAGGGATCAATGATGAATGAGATGCGAATCATACGCCGTTGTCCAGGTTGTGGCGTTATCTTGCAAACGATTGATCAACAATTGCCGGGGTATGTTCCTGTTAAGCATGTGGATCGTCACGAAGTTGTTTTGTGCCAACGTTGTTTTAAATTACAACACTATGGAGAAGACATGGCTCCAAAAGAGTCCTTCGTCTTTGATGACTTTTATCAAATTCTGGGGAAAGCTAAACAAGATCATGCCACCATTATTTGGGTGTTAGATATTCTTAATTTTGAAACGACTTTATCCTCTGAGTTATTAGGGGCAGTCAAGGGTCTACCTGTCTACTTTATTGCCACCAAAAGAGACTTATTACCTAAAAATTTAAATCAAAAAAAGTTAATGACCTATATCGAAAATTTCTTTAAATCGATGCAAATGGAATATGTCAAAATAATCATTGCCTCGAGTAAAACCAATGAAGCCTTAGACGATATTAAATCGATGATTGCCGAAGATAATCAAGGCAAAGATTTATATGTGATTGGGGCAACGAGTTCAGGGAAATCAAGTTTAATAAACACCTATTTGAAACATTTTTCGAATCAAACCAAAAAATTGATCACCACCTCTCCCTTTCCAGGCACGACCTTACGGGTGATTGAAATTCCCTTGAATGAGACCCAAACGATTTATGACACACCAGGATATGTCGCCAATCACTCGATGTTAGCGAAAGTAGAAAAAGAAGTCATTAAACTCATGATGCCCAAAGTAGAAATCAAACCGGTTGGATATCGCTTGGGGGCAAAAGATGCTTTAGCGATTGGAGGTTTAGCTCGTTTGGAAATGCTAACGGGAAAACGCCAATTCGTGTATGGTTACTTTGCGAATACCGTGACCTTTCAAAAAATGGCCATTCAAAAAGCAGATGAATCTTTTTTTCACCTCATTGAAAAAAAACAATTAAAACCAATTTCAAAAAGTTATCAAAAAATAGAAGATTTCAATTTGGTCGAGTTTACCTTACCAACCAAGGGGCGAGCGGATCTTGCGATTTCAGGATATGGTTGGCTAAGTTTTATTGCCGAGGGGCAAACCGTGCGTTTACTTTTGCCCAAGGGCGTTTTGGCAAAACTTTTGCCCAGTAAGGTGCAATCCGTATGACAACTAAACAACGTTTGTATTTAAGAAAATTAGCCCAAACTTTACCCACGAAGTATCAAGTCGGTAAAGATGCAGTCCATCCTGAATTCATTCAGTTGTTGGATTTAGCTTTAACCAAACAAGAATTGATTAAAATTCATGTCTTAAAATCCGCACTCGAAGATGCGAATGATTTTTTACCGACCCTCGTCAAAACTTTAAAAGCGGAACTGATTCAAACGATTGGCCACCGGGTTATTCTCTATCGCGCCAATCCTAAAAATCCAAGGATTCAACTTCCCATATGATTCGCTTATTATATGGTTCACCTTTTGACCCAATTCATCATGGGCATTTAGCGATGCTAAAGGCAGCCCAACAACATATTCGCGCGGATGAAGTGTTATTGATAATCACGAAAAATCCAAGATGGAAGAATATCACCACCAACATTTTGGATCGCATTAATATGGTGAAATTAGCGATTGCTCATGATCCTAGTTTTCAATTATCGCTATATGAAGTTGAAAAAGATGCCGTGATTAACTTTACGATTCATACGGTGCAATATTTTAAACAACTATACCCAAATGATCAGCTTTACTACCTAATCGGTGGTGATCAGGTTGAACAATTTCATAAATGGAAAGAGGCTGATAAATTTAAATCGCTTGTGCAATTACTCGCTTACCCTAGACCGGGCTCCTCTTTAGATCATCCTAACTGGCAACGTTACAGCATTCAAAAAATGTCAGGACCTTTATATCCTGTTTCCTCGACGAGCATCCGCAATTTAGAATCGCTTGCAACACCCTTACCCGTCATTGAATATATCTTTGCCAATCAACTTTACTTTGTCCCTAAATTAAAGGCTTTTTATCAACCAGAACGCTTTCAGCATGTTTATTCAACCGCCTCGCTTGCATATGAGATTGCTTTAGAAAATCATCAATCACCTGAAGACGCTTTCCTTGCCGCGATTCTCCATGATATCGCCAAAGATATGGATGAAGAAGAGGCGCGAGCGTTGTTAGATGAATATGACACGGTCAATCAACCAGTTGAGCAATATGCTCTGCATCAATTTGTCGGAGCGATTCTGGCCCGACAAGAATTTAATATCAAACACGATGGGATCCTCGAAGCCATTCGCTACCACACCACGGGTAAAGCGCAAATGGGTCCGCTAGCACAAATCGTCTATGCTGCAGATAAAATTGAACCGACTCGTGGATATGACTCGAGTGCGCTAATTGCCGCTTGCAAAAAACAATACCACGAAGGGTTCTTAATGGTGCTCAAAGAGAACCTATTACACTTAAAGAAAAAGAAACACAAAATCACCAATCCATTAGTGAAAGAATGTATGGCATATTATTTAGGAGAAAATGATGGCAAATAAATCGTTAAAAACACTCGTGCTTGCAATCCTTGAAGATAAGCAAGCTGAGGCGATCAAAATTTATGATGTCAAAGGCAAGTCACCTTTGACGGATTTTGTGATTGTGGCATCGGCTAATAATTTTAGAAAATTAGAGGCAATCATGAACCAACTTCGGAAGGATTTTATTCACCATCCAAAATATAAAGTTCACCATATTGAAGGCAAGGCAGAATCAGGTTGGATGGTAATCGATTTGTATGATGTGGTGGTCCACCTCTTTGATCCTACCAATCGTGAGAAGATGAAGCTCGACGAAATCTTAGAAAGACAAGTCAAAGCTTAGTAAGACTGAAAACAATCTACTTCGTATAATGTCTATTATGTTAACCAAGTAGTCTAATTTTGCTTTAATGACTTTAATATCTCAACAAACACAAACAGAAATATGAAACCTTAATCCAATCCTTAAGGAGACTTTTCCACATCTCAAATCTACTAAAATACTACTAAATTAGGATTTCTAAAATTGGTTTACCGAGATGATGGTTCGGCTGTTTGAGTTTGAAATTATGGAGGATCGTACTCGATAAGTCGGCAAAAGTTGATCTTTCTTCAAGGGCTTTTCCTTGGCTAAATTGTGGACTAAACATGATGAGCGGAACCCGTTCTCTAGTATGGTCGGTTCCGGTATGCGTTGGATCGTTACCATGGTCAGCAGTAATTACCAATAAATCTTCATTTTTAATAAGGGGTAAAAGTTTCCCTAATTGTTGATCAAACTGTTCAATGGCCTTGCCATATCCTAAGGGGTCACGCCGATGCCCAAATTCCGAGTCAAATTCAACGAGGTTAATAAAGGCTAATCCTTTGAATTTTAAATGCGTTTCCGCGATAGTCTTTTCCATCCCATCTTGATTAGAAATGGTTTTTTGGGTTCGGTTCACTCCTTGCCCATTGAAAATATCATTAATTTTACCGATACAACTGGTCGTCAAACCCGCATGATTTAAAACATCCAAAGTCGTCTCGACACCTGGGGATAACGCATAATCATGCCGATTCGCAGTTCGCTTGAAGGTATTGGCATTGGCGCCGATAAAGGGACGGGCAATAATTCGCCCTAATAAATACTCTGGTTTCATGCAAATCTCACGAGCGACTTCACAAATTCGATATAACTCTTTTAAAGGAATAACTTCTTCATGGGCCGCTAATTGGAGAACACTATCCGCTGAGGTATAAACAATAATTTTTTTGGTTCGGCGATGTTCTTCACCTAATTGTTTGATGATTTCGGTGCCACTCGCGGCGACGTTACCCATAAATTGATGCCCGGTTTTTCGTGATAGTTCTTCAATCAATGATTTGGGAAATCCGGTATCGGTAAATGTTTTAAATGGTTTTTTGGTTTCAAGTCCCATCAATTCCCAGTGCCCCGTCATCGTATCCTTCCCTGCTGAGATTTCTCGCATGGTGGTGACATAACTTTGGGGGTGAAGGACTTTTTTAACACCTGGAATGGGTGATAAATCGGCTAGACCAAGGGATTCTAAATGAGGAATCTTTAAACCCCCACATCGTTGCGCCGTATGTAAAAAGGTGTGCGTGCCAACATCGCCAAAACGATCAGCATCGGGTAAAGCCCCCATGCCAACGGAATCCATCACAATCACAAAAATTCGATTAAATTTCATTTTTTATCCTATTTAATTTTACTTTCTTTTGGAGTATAAATCAAAGGCAGAGAGAATTCTTTTTTCCGAAACATGGGTGTAAATTTGCGTCGTCGATAAATGCGTATGGCCTAACATTTCTTGAACCGAGCGCAAAGTCGCACCTTGCTCCAATAGATGCGTGGCAAAAGAATGCCTTAAAGTGTGAGGAGAGATGGATTTTTGAATCCCGGCTTGTAGGGCATATTGTTTGATACGTTTAAAAAAGAATTGTCTAGACAATGGCTTAGCATAACGATTAATAAATAGATAAGGGCTTTCTTCTTTGGGGTTAATAAAGCGCCTTTTTGCCAGGTACAATTTGACTTGTTGAATCGCGTATTCACCGATCGGCACCAATCTAGTTTTTTGCCCTTTTCCAATAATTTTAAGGGTTGCCTTTAGCACATTTAAATCTGCTTGTTTTAATTGAATCAATTCGGAAACTCTTAATCCGCTCGCATACATGACTTCCATCATCGCTTGATCTCTCAGGCCATCCAAACTTTCAAGCTTTGGAGCATTTAACAAGGCTTCCATTTCTTCAGGACGAATAACCTTGGGTAAAGCTTTCATCATCTTGGGTGGTTTGACAGGCAAGATTTTTTGGGTAAAGTACCCTTCTCTTTGTAAATACAAAAAGAAATTTTTAACCGTGGATAAACGTCGATGAATCGTGCTACTATTCATCCCTAATTTTGCTTGGAAAGTGATGAAGTCTTTTAAATCAAAACTTTGTAAATCTTCTTGGGTTTTTTTAGGAGGAGAAAACGACAATGTAAACATCAATAAATCATGGCGATAACTTCCCAGGGTTTGTTTAGCCAAACCTCGTTCAGTTACCAAGGTGTTTAAATATAATTCAATGAGTTCAGATAATTTCATTTAT
>CAIMWL010000116.1 GCA_903845135.1 uncultured Caryophanales bacterium | reverse complement strand
CACTTTTTTATCGTTAGCAACAGTCAAACAACATAATCCTGGTTTGATTGTGAGTGCGCAAAATATCCATTTTGAAAATCAAGGCGCGTTTACTGGAGAAATTAGTGTTCCCATGCTCAAAGAAATCGGAATTGATTGGACCTTGGTTGGCCACTCAGAACGGCGAAATTATTTTGGTGAAACCAATTTAATTTGCAATAAAAAAATGTTAAAAGCATTAACCGAAGGTATGACGGTTGTTTACTGTGTTGGTGAATCCAGCGATGATTATGATCATGGTCGAACCAAAGCCGTCATTCGTGATCAATTACTGGTTGGTTTAGCGGGTATGACTGCCGAGCATTTGCAACGTGTCGTGATTGCATATGAACCCGTCTGGAGTATTGGCACGGGTAAGAATGCCAGTAAAGAACATGCGCAAGATATTGCGAGTTATATTCGTGAACGCTTAGAAGAAATGTTTAATCTAGATGCGGCGCAACTAACCTTAATTTTATATGGTGGTAGTGTTAAACCTAATAATATTAAAGATTATTTAACGCAGCCCGATGTTGATGGTGCCCTTGTCGGTGGTGCTTCATTAAATGTGACATCTTTTGAAGAATTATTAACCAACATGTTGCGTTAAGTTTTATTTTTTTACATCATCTCTCTTTATTTTTATTTTGAATTTGTTATTGTTAAATTAATCTCAAGGAGGAAACTTTGATGGAACGACCTTATCAAACTTATGCTACTTCAAGCACAACCTCACCTTTGGTGAAAGTGTTTACATGGATGGCCGTGGCATTAGCAGTCACAGCCGCATTGGCATTCGCTGTCTTTTTTGCAATTGCCAATGGCCTGATTTCGCCTGCAACGTATTCAGGACTGATGATCGCGAGTGTGATCACCTTGGTTATTAGTTATATTTGGTTTTTATTTGGTGGCATTCGTCGAGGTGTGGGCAATCCTAGTGTCCCGTTCTTTTTATATGCCGGCAGCATGGGTGTGGTGTTATCAACACTCGGTTTGATGTATGATGTGCAAACTATTTTTGTTGCCTTCGGCATCTCTGCTTTTGTGTTTGGGGCTTTTGCCGCCTACGGCGCGACCACGAAAACTAGTCTTTTAGGCTTAGGACAATTTGCTTTTGTCGCGATGCTTGGTTTGATTATGTTGAGTTTGATTAATTTATTGATAGGCAGTGTGCAAATGGATTGGATTATTTCTTTTGGCGTTTTTGGTGTGGTGTTATTAATCGTCGCTTATCAAGTTTGGTTTGTAAAACAAATAGCCGCTGCTGGCGATATTACCAATGGTGAAGCGATGTATCTTGCCTTTAGTTTATACATTTCCTTTATCAACATATTCTTAAGAATTCTTCGCTTCCTTGCGGCCTCCCGTAGTGGTGGTCGGCGATAAGCAACGCGATTGAAAGTTGAAAACATCACCGATAACGGTGATGTTTTTATTTGCTTTCATTTATAATGAGATTAATGAAAGTTTGGTATCGATGAAACAAACTAAGTGGATTCATCCCCATCAAGTTTTAGCGATGGTGCAATCCCATATGCAAATTGTGGTTGGTATGGTCGCGTGTGAACCGCAAGTTTTTTTAAGTCAATTACATACCATCGCGCATCGAGTCAAGGATGTCACAATTCTCAATTGTTTGCCATTACAAGCTCACCCCTATTTTTCTGATGGACAATATCATGACTCATTTACTGTCCATAGTTGGTTTTTATCTAAGCCTTTAAGACAAGCTTATGATCACGGAAATATCCGTTATATTCCGAATCACTTGCATCAAGCTGGCGTAAAATGGTTAGCAACCCATGCGCAACCTGATTTATTTATTGGGGCGGCTAGTATGCCAAATAAAGCTGGAAAAATTTCATTATCTCTTTCAAATGTCTATGAAAAAAGAATGATTCAAGCTGCTAAAATCGTCGTGTTAGAAGTCAATCCACATTATCCTTTTACCGAAGGTGATGGCGTCATCGATATGCAAGACGTAGATTTTTTAGTGCAGACCAATGATCCAGTTGTGGAATTAAAAGATGAACCGATTGAAGAAAAAGATCGTCTCATTGGCCGGTTCATCGCGCCGCTGATTCCTGATGGTGCTTGTTTACAATTAGGGATTGGTGGGATCCCGAATGCCGTTGCGCACGAATTAAAACATAAAAAAGATTTAGGTGTACATACGGAGATGTTGACGAATGGCATGCTTGAACTTTATCAAGCAGGAGCCATCACCAATATCAAAAAACGTCTGCATCCAGGTCAGATCGTTTGTACCTTTATCGCTGGGCGTAAGGCGTTATATGACTTTGTGCACTTAAATCCAAGGGTGTTATTGATGGACGCAAATTATGTCAATAATCCCGATATCATCAAACAAAACCCAAATCAAATCTCAATTAATTCCACGATTGAAATTGATTTAACCGGTCAATGTTGTTCAGAAAGTATCGGTTCAAAACCTTTTTCTGGGACTGGGGGTCAAGCCGATACAGCGATCGGCGCGGTGAAATCTCAAGGCGGAAAATCCTTTATTACCCTGCATTCAACGGCCATGGTCAAGGATAGTTTGACTGGACAAACCCAAGAAATTAGTAAAATTGTCCCTTTTTTAAAACCAGGTGCGGTTGTCAGTTTATCCAGAAATGATGTGGATTATGTGGTGACAGAATATGGGGTTGCCGCTTTAAGAGGCATGGATACGCAGACACGAGCAAGACGCTTAATTGAGATCGCCCATCCTCAGTTTCGGCAAGCCTTGATATTAGAAGCGAAAAAATACAACATCATCACCGCTTAATTTCACCCACAATTTCTTCATCCAAGAGACAGCAATAAATACGTCAAGATCGAGATAATTCAAATCTTGAATAATATGACTTGCAATTAAAAATTGAATGTGGTTTAATCTTACTTGCGCCTACGTAAAACTAGGTCGTATAAGTTCATCGATATCTTTGAAATAAGTCGCAGAAATATCAAGAAAATTTTTCTTAACTATTTCTTGACTTATACGAATGATGTTGGTAATCTTATAAGGCACACGTCTAAAAGGGACACCTTTTTTTTGCGAGAGCAAGCGTGGGGCACTGATCTTTGAAAACTAAGCAAAACAAGACAAACAATAACGTCAATTTTTCTTTATACAAGAACAAACCAGATAATTTAAAACATGAACTAGAATCAACTTTTTTATAGAGAGTTTGATCCTGGCTCAGGATGAACGCTGGCGGCGTGCCTAATACATGCAAGTCGTACGAGTGTAGCAATACACTAGTGGCGAACGGGTGAGTAACACGTAGGTAACCTGCCTTGAAGCTTGGGATACCCGAGGGAAACTTCGGCTAATACCGGATACGATCATTAGAGGCATCTCTGATGATTGAAAGACGCAGCAATGCGTCACTTCGAGATGGGCCTGCGGCGCATTAGCTAGTTGGTGAGGTAACGGCTCACCAAGGCATCGATGCGTAGCCGACCTGAGAGGGTGATCGGCCACAATGGAACTGAGACACGGTCCATACTCCTACGGGAGGCAGCAGTAGGGAGTTTTCGGCAATGGGGGCAACCCTGACCGAGCAACGCCGCGTGAGTGATGAAGGTCTTCGGATTGTAAAACTCTGTTGTGGAGGACGAATGGTAGGGATAGGTAATGATCTCTATTTGACAGTACTTCATTAGAAAGCCATGGCTAACTATGTGCCAGCAGCCGCGGTAATACATAGGTGGCAAGCGTTATCCGGAATTATTGGGCGTAAAGAGTGAGTAGGTGGCCATTTAAGTCACAAGTCAAATGCAGTAGCTCAACTACTGTTCGCTTGTGATACTGAAAGGCTAGAGTGCGAGAGGGGTAAGTGGAATTCCATGTGTAGCGGTGAAATGCGTAGATATATGGAGGAACACCAGTGGCGAAGGCGGCTTACTGGCTCGTAACTGACACTCAGTCACGAAAGCGTGGGGAGCAAATAGGATTAGATACCCTAGTAGTCCACGCTGTCAACTATGGATGCTAGATATTGGGGAAACTCAGTGCCGAAGCTAACGCGATAAGCATCCCGCCTGGGTAGTACGTTCGCAAGAATAAAACTTAAAGGAATTGACGGGAGCCCGCACAAGCAGTGGAGCATGTGGTTTAATTCGACGCTACTCGAAGAACCTCACCAGGACTTGACATCTGGTTAAATACCCTAGAGATAGGGGGATAGTCATAGCCAAGACAGGTGGTGCATGGTTGTCGTCAGCTCGTGTCGTGAGATGTTGGGTTAAGTCCCGCAACGAGCGCAACCCTCGTCCTTATTTGCCATCATTCAGTTGGGAACTATAAGGAGACTGCCGATGTAAATCGGAGGAAGGTGGGGATGACGTCAAATCATCATGCCCTTTATGTCCTGGGCCACACACGTGCTACAATGGCCGATACAATGAGTCGCTAACCCGTAAGGATCAGCAAATCTCAAAAAATCGGTCTCAGTTCAGATTGAGGTCTGCAACTCGACCTCATGAAGCTGGAATTGCTAGTAATCGCAAATCAGCGATGTTGCGGTGAATACGTTCTCGGGCTTTGTACACACTGCCCGTCAAACCATGAGAGCTGGTAATACTTGAAGCCGTTATCCTAACCGCAAGGGGGGAGACGTCTAAGGTAGGATCGGTGATTGGGGTTAAGTCGTAACAAGGTACCCCTTCGGGAACGAGGGGGTGGATCACCTCCTTTCTAAGGAGAAACAGAATCGGTTAAAAACAACCGATCGTACAACAATTTTTTTCGAAACTCAACTAGACACGTTTTTTCTGGTTGATTGACGTGACGGTTTGACTTGGATTGCTTAGTTTTGAGAGATTAGAGATAATCCTCAACTCGGTTCTTTGAAAACTAGATATTTATGTAAATAACATGTTCTTTCTGTGATGTCGCGATTTCTTTATGAGATTGCGGCGAGACAAATTATTTTTGAAACAAGCCTTTAAAAACTTTTACGAAGTTAAGTTAATAAGGGCGCATAGTGAATGCCTTGGCACAAACAGGCGATGAAAGACGCGACTACCTGCGAAAAGCGATGGGGAGCTGGAAGTAAGCTTTGATCCGTCGATATCTGAATGGGGCAACCCAACACGAGTCATGTCGTGTTACTTTCTGGCTAATTCATACACCAGAGAGTGCTATACCTAGTGAAGTGAAACATCTCAGTAGCTAGAGGAAAAGAAAGATTTATATCGATTCCGTCAGTAGTGGCGAGCGAAAGCGGAACAGCCCAAACCAGTCTTAGGACTGGGGTTTAGGACCACGTTATGAGATATGTACATTCCAGTTGAATGACTTGGGAAAGTCAACCATAGAAGGTGATAGTCCTGTAGATAAACGAATGTATGACTCTAGTGGTATCCAGAGTACGGCGGGGCACGTGAAATCCTGTCGGAATTTATGCAGACCACTGCAAAAGGCTAAATACTCGTTTGTGACCGATAGTGAACCAGTACCGTGAGGGAAAGGTGAAAAGAACCCCGGGTGGGGAGTGAAAAGATTCTGAAACTATGTGCCTACAAATAGTCAGAGGGCGTTAAAGCCTGATGGCGTGCCTATTGAAGAATGAGCCTGCGAGTTAATGTATCGTGCAAGGTTAAGGAGATAATCCGGAGCCGTAGTGAAAGCGAGCCTGAATAGGGCGTTAAGTACGATGTATTAGACCCGAAGCCAGACGATCTATCCATGACCAGGATGAAGGTGAAGTAAAATTTGCTGGAGGTCCGAACCGACGCCCGTTGAAACGTTCGCGGATGAGTTGTGGATAGGGGAGAAATTCCAATCGAGTTTGGTGATAGCTGGTTCTCCTCGAAATAGCTTTAGGGCTAGCGTTTAAAGTTTAGGTATGGAGGTAGAGCACTGTATGTGAAATGGCCGCGCATAGCGGTACTGCTCACGAACAAACTCCAAATGCCATATCGTATCTTTAAGCAGTCAGACTGTGGGGGATAAGCTCCATGGTCAAAAGGGAAACAGCCCAGATCGTCAAATAAGGTCCCAAAATTTACGCTAAGTGTGAAAGGATGTGGAGACGCTCAAACAACTAGGATGTTGGCTTAGAAGCAGCCATCATTTAAAGAGTGCGTAACAGCTCACTAGTCGAGTATCTCTGCGCCGAAGATTTACCGGGGCTAAGCGTAGTACCGAATTTACGGATTTAAGTAGTAATACCTAAGTGGTAGGGGAGCGTTCTGTTCGCGGCGAAGCTAGACTGTGAAGACTAGTGGAGCGTACAGAAGTGAGAATGCAGGTGTGAGTAACGATTACAGGTGAGAATCCTGTACACCGATAGATCAAGGTTTCCTGGGGTCAGGTTCGTCCTCCCAGGGTTAGTCGGGACCTAAGACAAGGCCGAAAGGCGTCGTCGATGGACACCAGGTTGATATTCCTGGACCCGTATGTATGCGATGTAGTGACAGAGACAGTTAGTGACGCCGGTTATTGGATTCCGGTATAAGCAGAATACCCGTACGATTGGCAAATCCGTCGTGCTTAAGGGGAAGCTGTGATGTGGAGGGAATGGCGCAAGCCTAGTACCGAAGGTTGTGAAACTGGCTTTTGAAAAAAGCTGCTAGCTTAAGTACATGCGGCCCGTACCGAGAACGGACACACGTGATCAAGATGAGTAATCTAAGGTGAGCGAGTCAACTGTTGTTAAGGAACTCTGCAAAATTGCTTCGTAAGTTAGCAAGAAGAAGCGCTCAACGCAAGTTGAGTCGCAGTGAAGAGGCCCAAGTAACTGTTTATCAAAAACACAGCTTTATGCTAAGTCGCAAGACGATGTATATGAGGTGATGCCTGCCCAGTGCTGGAAGGTTAAATTGAGAGGTTAGTCGCAAGACAAAGCTTTGATGTGAAGCCCCAGTGAACGGCGGCCGTAACTATAACGGTCCTAAGGTAGCGAAATTCCTTGTCGGGTAAGTTCCGACGCGCATGAATGGTATAATAATTTGGGCGCTGTCTCGACAGCAGACTCGGTGAAATCAAAATGACCTGTGAAGATGCAGGTTACCCGCGACTAGACGGAAAGACCCCATGGAGCTTTACTGTAGCTTAATATTGATTAATTTTGAACTTTGTACAGAATAGGTGGGACGCTTTGAAGCCGGGACGTCAGTTTCGGTGGAGCGGTCGTTGGGATACCACTCTAAGTTTTGGATTGATCTAACTCGACTCCTTACCGGAGCGAAGACAGTGTTAGGTGGGCAGTTTGACTGGGGCGGTCGCCTCCCAAAGAGTAACGGAGGCGCCCCAAGCTATCCTCAGCACGGTTGGAAATCGTGCTTTGAGTGCAAAGGCATAAGGATGGTTAACTGTGAGACTTACAAGTCGAGCAGATACGAAAGTAGGGCTTAGTGATCTGGCGGTGCCGTGTGGAAGGGCCGTCACTTAACGGATAAAAGCTACCCTGGGGATAACAGGCTGATTGCGTCCAAGAGTTCACATCGACGACGCAGTTTGGCACCTCGATGTCGGCTCATCACATCCTGGAGCGGAAGTACGTTCCAAGGGTTTGGCTGTTCGCCAATTAAAGTGGTACGCGAGCTGGGTTCAAAACGTCGTGAGACAGTTTGGTCCCTATCTGTCGTGGGCGAAAGAAGTTTGAGGGAACCTGTTCCTAGTACGAGAGGACCGGAATAGACGCAGCTCTGGTGCACCAGTTGTCCTGCCAAGGGCATGGCTGGGTAGCTACCTGCGGAAGAGATAAACGCTGAAAGCATATAAGCGTGAAGCTCGTCCCAAGATGAGACTTCTCATTCGTAAGAAGTAAGATCCCTCTAAAGTGAAGAGGTTGATAGGTTAGAGATGTAAGTGTAGCGATACATTCAGTCGACTAATACTAATAGATCGAGGACTTAATTTCTTAAAGTTTTTTTATAAAAAATGAGTCAAGTAAAAGTATATATAAAGGTCATAGCAGAACATTAAAACATAAGTATCTAGTTTTCAGGGAATCTCCCTGAAAAGAAAAAAGTCTGGTGACGATGGCACGGTGGTCACACCTGTTCCCATCTCGAACACAGAAGTTAAGCACCGTCACGGTGAAGGTAGGTCGCAAGGCCGAGAATAGCAAGTTGCCGGGCTTTTTTCTTTTATAGACGTATTTTTCCTTGATTTTTACGGCAAATATAGTATCCTAAATTTACCGATGAGCATTGCAAAAAAAACCGCATTAGGACAAATTAAAATCTCTTTAGAAGCTGTCGCCCAACTCGCGGCTGCTGCGGCTTTATCTTCCTATGGCGTGATTGGCATTGCCGAAAAAACGTTACTACGAGAAGCATCAATTAAACCACTTAAAAATAAAGACTACAACAAAGGGGTTTTTATCAAACAAGATAAAGACGCTTTTGTTGTGGACTTGTATTTGGTCTGTGCTTATGGGGTGAAAATCACCGAGATCATTACCGAAGTTCAAAAAAAAGTAAAATACGATTTGGAAAAGAAATTTAATGTGCCATTTAAGGCGGTAAATATCTTTATCCAAGCGATTAAAACCAACTAGGAGCATCTATGAAAACGATCAATGGCGTCGTCCTCAAACGCATGATTATTTCTGGTAGTAATAATCTTTATAACCATTACCCAGAAGTCGATGCGCTCAATGTCTTTCCTGTCCCTGATGGCGATACCGGTTTAAATATGAATTTAACCGTCACCAGCGGTTCCAAAGAAGTTGCCAACCGCAATGATGAAAACATTTATGATTTAGCGAAAGCCTTCTCCAAGGGCTTATTAATGGGTGCCCGCGGTAACTCTGGTGTTATCACTTCACAAATCTTTCGCGGGTTTGCCCAAGCGTTAGAAGGTAAAGCAGAAATCAACGCTGTCCAGTTTGCCGAAGCCTGGATCCAAGGAAAAGAAGTCGCTTATAAAGCGGTCATGCGCCCCGTTGAAGGCACGATGTTAACCGTGATTCGTGAAAGCGCCCAAATGCTGATGGATCATGTCAAACCAAACTGGTCGATTGAAGATTGCATGCGCACGATGATTAAAGAAGCGCATGAATCGTTAAAACGCACCCCGGATTTATTACCAATCTTAAAAGAAGTAGGCGTGGTCGACTCTGGTGGTTTAGGTTTGATTAAAATCTTAGAAGGTTTTGAATTAGGCTTATTGGATAAAGTCGTTGAAAAGCTTGAAGCGACCGCTGTTACTGCCAAGGCTGGAAAAGAAATGGCAGGAGCCAAGCTTGAAGCAGAAGAGTTTGGTTATTGCACGGAATTCATTTTAAAACTCGATGAAAAAAATCCAGATAAAAAACCGTTTATCGAAAAACGCTTTTATGAATATTTAGAACAACAAGGCAACTCGATTGTCTTAGTCAAAGATGAAGACTTAGTGAAAGTCCACATTCATACGTTGAATCCTGCAAGTGTCTTTGCTTATGCGTTTAAATATGGTGAATGCGTGACGATGAAGGCCGATAATATGGCGATTCAACACGAAAATATCACCGAATCCAGCAAAGGTCATGAACATGCAAAATCAGGGAAGAAAACTCAACCTGTTGAAGAAAAAGTATATGGTCTCATCAGTGTTGCCGCTGGCGAAGGCATGGCCCAAGCTTTCAAAGATTTAGGCGTTCATGAGATAGTTTCCGGTGGGCAAACGATGAATCCTTCCACGGAAGATTTCTTGAAAGCAGCGCGCGGTGTGAATGCTAAAAATGTGTTTTTCTTTCCAAATAATCCCAATATCATTTTAGCGGCGAAACAAGCCGCAGACGCTCTCAATGAAGAAGGTTTGATTAATGCCGCCGTCATTGAATCCAAAACCATTCCTGAAGGGTTAACCGCGATTATTAATTTTATTCCTGATATGTCGATGGCAGAAAATCTTGAAGCGATGAATGCAGCGATGAAAAACGTCAAATCTGGGGCGATTACCTTTGCGATTAAAGATACTAAAATTAACGGTCTAGAAGTGAAAAAAGACCATTTCATGGGGATTGTTGGCAAGAAGATTGTCAACACCTCTAAGGATTTATTTGAAGCGACCAAGTCCTTATTAGAAAATATGGTTGATCAAGCGTCGAGTCTCGTCACTATTTTTTATGGTGAAGGTAGTAATGATGCGATTATTGAAAAGTTAAGAGATTATACCTATGAAGCCTATCGTGGAGTGGACTTTGAATTTAAGCCAGGTCATCAACCCGTGTATGCTTTCATTATTGGTGTTGAATAAATATATCAAAAGATTAACGTTGTAAAAGCGACGCTGCTAGCGTCGTTTTTTCTTTAAAAATAAACCGTTGATGTAGCGCATACATCCCCGCACCTTCCACGACATGTAGGCCAAGAATGGTGATCCCATAGCCTGGTTGACCTAGCCAATCAAATATCCATTGTAATGGCGTTTCGGCAAACGGGGCTTTGATAAAAAAGAAATTCGTTGCCGGATCCATCAGGTTATAGATGAAAGAGATGAAGGCAAACGAAAAGACAATCACCATCGCTGAGTAAAAATCAAAGGGTTTGAGTTGCTTTTGAGAATCAAAGAAGAATAATGCGCCAATGACTGCCATCATCAGATGCATGATGGATGAAATAATCGTATTGAGGTGCCATAACGGAAAAATCGCTAATCCGGTAGATGGATAGATTAAAAAGACGATACCGGCAAGCATTGCCCCTAAGGCGATAAAACCTTCAGTCCACTTTTGCAAGGGTGTGTTAAACGCATAAAAAGGAAAGATCATCACAAAAATACCACACGTATAAAGTGGCCAAACATCTTTGGCGTACCAACCATCCGCGGCGACAACATTCCATAGCATGCGGATGATTTCTAAGATCACTAAGAAAATGGCGATGCCTTGAAAATAGCGCTGTCTTTTGTGGCCGTCAAGTTTGACAAGCAAGCGATATATCATCACGCCCAAAAGGCCTAAAACGACTGTCAACATGAGATGCGTAAGATTAAAAACGCCACCGGCGACTAATTGATCAAATTCTATTTGTGATGGATGTAACCAAAAACTAAAGCAGCGTGCCATCCGAAGATAAAGTCCTTCTTACCGAATGAGGGGTTTTATACCACTTGAGATTAAACATCGTCAAGGGCGCTAGAATAAATAAGGGTAAAAAGCTGAGTGAGTAAAAGGGGAAGGTCACAATGGCCCATAGTTTTTGTAAAGGCTTTGCATTCACTTCTTTCCAAGATGCAATCACGGTCATCAAGGCGATGCCAAAAGCTACCCCTAAATAATTCAATAACCATTGATAAATTGGTAAGAACGTTAACCAATTAATCAAGTCAGTTTGTTGAAGGATGGTGATTTGGGTTAACGTTAAATTTACCAAGGATAAGATGACAATCACCGAAGGAAAAGGTGTGATCCACAGTAACAAATCAATTTTAGCAAAGCGGAACTTTTTCACTAAGGAGGTTAAAAGTTTACCGGCATGCAAGAAGAAAATTTGAATACTACCCTTAATCCAACGTAAGCGTTGTTTAAACGACACCGTTGCATGGATGGGCTGTTCATCATAAAACTTAGCTTCACGGACAAACACAACTTTGCGTTCTTTAATCAGTTGAAGAATGGTGAATTCAACATCCTCAATTAAACTAAACGCCTCCCAAGGTTCATGTTTCACAATCGGATTGGGTAGCATGAATCCGGTGCCATTGATGTGTGTGGATAAACCTAGACGATTACGCGCATGGTGGAGAAAATGGGCTTCGCGGAAGAAAATAATGGAAGATCCCATACTGGTGGCATTATTGCCGAAATTCTTACTGCCACGGTAGCCAATCAAAATCGTTTCTTGATTCAAGTAAGCATCATTCATTCGTTTGGTAAAGTGGGGATCGATGACATTGTCGGCATCAAAAAAGAACACCCCATCACTTTGAATACCAGGGTATTCATTTCGTAATTGAATTAAGCGTTTTAATGCTAAACCTTTGCCAATTGGATTTGGCATTTTGTTGATAAACGTAATCGCGCCATGGGCATTGGCAATCGCTGCCGTTTTATCGACGCAGTTGTCCGCAAGCACAAAGATTCTGATCAGTTCATGTGGATATTGTTGAGCTTTAATCGAGTCGATAAGGTCACCAATCACCACTTCTTCATTTCTTGCCACGATTAAAAAATCATAACGACGAAAATGTTTTTGACTTTGAAACGTTTGCGGTTTGGTAAGAATGCCAACAATAAAATAAATGATATGTAATGAAAAGAAGATAAAAAAGAGAATTTGGGTAATCAGGGTTAACATAGATTAACAGAGATGCTTGATAAATCCATCCCTTATATTAAAGCAAAAAACCTTAGGTATTCATAGGATTTTATGCAAAGTGGGCCTTAATCAAAGAAGGTTTCGTTCACGTTATCTTTAGAATGTTTATGGGTGATATAGTCAATCAACCATTCGACTTCATGTTCAAGCTTTCCTGAGGGCATATTTTTACCAACTAAGAAGGATAAACGTTTCACCAGTCGTAAAAGCGATTGTTGTTTTCCTGTTCGCAGTAAGGTTAATAAATCTTGAATAAGGGAATGATCTCGATCTTCATCAAGCGTTTGAATGAGTTTGATCAGGGTTTCTTTAGGTTTGGCAACCTTTCGGAGTAAATCTTGTGGCGTGGTCCCTGGAATGGAAAGTATCGGAGAAGTGGTACTTGTACTGGCATTGGTGTCGATTTGGGTCAGAACCGTCCGGGCTTGTTTAGGAATTAAGTGTTGTTGATTTTGATCAAATAATTCTAGGTAACGATATAACGTTGGCCTCGTAATATTCAAGACACTTGCCAATCGAGCAAGTTTAATTTTTTGTTCTTTAATCTTTACACTTAAACGCTTCAACATAATTTGATAATACAATAT
>CAIMWL010000115.1 GCA_903845135.1 uncultured Caryophanales bacterium | reverse complement strand
TGTTTTTGCATAAGTACCCCTCCTATAGGGGGGTATCTTTATCTTACGCTTTTATATTTTAAAAAGCAATCTTACTTCTTCGGAATTTGGTAATTAAAATACGATAATAAGATTCTGACAACTTTAGCGGATAAATTAGGTATGGTGTAATCCAACACTGGCAAAATGGTTTGGTCTAAGGTGGATTCAATCAAATGAATCCCTTGTTTGACTTTGATCGGATTTAAGCCAACCATGGGAGTTGTAGCCTCTTCCATCGCTTCCGGTCTTTCATGAGCATCTCTGATATTGAGGGCTCGGAGTCCTAAAATTGAAGTTTCCTCGTTGATTGTTCCGGAATCGGAAAGAACCATTCTTGCATGCATTTGTAAATGGACATAATCAGAAAATTTTAAAGGTTTTAACAAACGAATAAGCGGATTCAGAGTCACCGCTTTGGCATCCACCATTTTCTTGGTTCTAGGATGAGTGGAAACGATAACGGGCTGTTGGTAATCGCTTGCAAGCATATTTAACGTTTCAATCAAATGCTTGAAATGTTGTTCTTCATTTATATTTTCTTCACGATGTGCGGAGACAACAAAGTAGGCATTTTTTTGGATTTTTAAATCTTTAATAATGGATGAAGATTGAATTTTCTTAAGATTTTTATCAATTACTTCTTTCATTGGAGAACCGGTTTTGATAATTCGATCTGCGGGTAATCCCTCATTCAATAGATACTGTCTAGAAATGGTGGAGTAAGGTAAATTGATATCAGCAATGTGATCAACAATTTTACGATTTAATTCTTCTGGTACGCGTTCATCGAAGGATCGATTACCGGCTTCCATATGAAAAACGGGAACTTTTTTTCTTTTTGCAGCAATGGCGCATAATGCTGAATTCGTATCGCCTAATACTAAAAATAAATCGGGTTTAACTTCGTCTATTACTTTTTCAATTTTAATTAAAATATTTCCGATTGTAGAAAGTGCAGTTTCACCAGCCGCGGCTAAAAAGACATTTGGCTTCCTTAGACCTAAATCTTCAAAGAATATTTCATTGAGTTCATAGTCATAATTTTGACCGGTATGGACAAGGATTTGTTCAAATACATTGGTCGCACGATCAATGGCTTTAATCACTTCTGATAAACGAATAATTTCGGGTCGGGTGCCAACCACGGTCATCACTTTTAGTTTTTTCATTTGTTATCAACCTCCATGGGGTAAGTATCGGGATTGAGCGGATCAAAGATTTCTGACGCCCACATGATTGTTACTAAATCTTGTGTTCCGATATTAACAATACTATGCGCGTAACCTGGGGGAATATCAACGACTTGAAGCTTTTGACCATTCACTTTGTATTCAATGATTTTGGTATCATCCACTTTGCGAAAACGGATTAGCGCATCTCCGCTTACAACGATGAATTTTTCATTTTTTGTGTGATGATAATGGTTGCCTTTTGTGATGCCTGGTTTACTAATGTTTACCGAGATTTGGCCTTGTTCAAGGGTTTTAAAAAGCTCTGTAAAGGAACCGCGTTGGTCTTGATGAGATTTTAATTCATAAGAAAATTGATTTTCGTCTACATAACTTAAGTACGTCGCATATAATTTTTTTTGAAAAAGATCGTGTTGATTGGTTAAAACTAAAGTAGTTCGAGATAAAGCAAAGCCTTGTATGGTTTTAGCAAGTTGGCCAACAGTGATTTCATACTCAGGTAAGACGCGAAGGATGCCATCAATCGTCTCAGTTTTACCTTCTAGACAACGTATCAATTCTCTGACAACGTCATCGATATAGATGAGCGCGATTTTAGCATTTTCATCATTAATTTTGATGGGTAAACCTCTTGAAATGTTATAGCAAAAAGTTGCGACAACAGAGTTATAGTTTGGCCTAGACCATTTACCAAACACATTCGTAAAACGATAAATAAAAATCGGATGATGGTATCGTTTTGAAAATTCCAACAACAGATCTTCCCCTGCTTTTTTACTTTTACCATAAGGGTTATCAGCAAGTGCTTGGATTGACGAGGAGACCACAATTGGGGCTTTTGATTTAGTAAATTTAATCGTATCAATCAGTTTAGAAATCGTATCCACATTTCCTTCAATAAATTCTCGGGGATCAGTAGGACGATTGATTCCTGCTAGGTGGAAAATAAATTTTGCTTCTTTGACATAATCTATAAAAAGGGCGTTCGGTGTTTCTTTATCAACCAGTAGTAAACGTGAATATCCTAACCCTTTCAAGGTTGCAGAAAGGTTTCGACCGATGAAACCATTCGCACCTGTAATCAGGATTGGAGTTATTTTTTCCATCCCGATAATGCTTCCTTGATTTCTTCGAGTTGTAATAATTTTTGTTTAATTTCTTGAACATTTAAGCGCTTCGTATTATGAGAATTATATTCTGTTAAAGAAGATAGTTTTGGTGAACCCGATGAAACATAAACATCATAATTTAAATCGCGGTTATCAGCAGGAATCCGATAATAGTTTCCCATATCTTCACTTACCGCAAATTCTTCTTTCGTTAGAAGTGTTTCATATAGCTTCTCGCCGTGACGCGTACCGATAACTTGAATTTTATTCTTGCCGCCAAATAGATCAATTAATGCTTTCGCTAAGTCCTCAACGGTACTAGCAGGTGATTTTTGCACCATAATATCACCTTGTTTTCCATGAACAAACGAATGTAAAACAAGTTCAACCGCTTCTTCAAGGGACATCAAAAAACGAGTCATATTGGGGTCGGTCACACTCAATGGTAAACCTGATTTAATTTGATCGATAAATAAAGGAATAACAGAACCTCTTGATGCCATGACATTACCATATCGAGTTCCACAAATTAAGGTTTTAGATGGATCAATCGTTCTTGCTTTGGCGATGAAAACTTTTTCCATCATCGCTTTAGATATTCCCATCGCGTTAATTGGATAGACTGCCTTATCTGTAGATAAACAAATTACTTTTTTAACCCCGGCATGAATTGCTGCATTCAATACATTTTCTGTCCCTAATACATTGGTCTTCACAGCCTCAATGGGAAAAAATTCACAAGATGGAACTTGTTTCAAAGCCGCAGCATGAAAAACATAGTCGACTCCGACCATCGCATCGGCTAAGCTTCCTTCTTGTCTAACATCTCCAATATAAAATTTAATTTTAGGATTCTTATAAAATCGACGCATGTCTTCTTGTTTTTTTTCATCTCTAGAGAAAATCCTGATTTCTTTAATCGCTGTACTTAAAAACCTTTTCATCACTGCGTTGCCAAAAGAACCAGTTCCTCCGGTAATTAATAATGTCTTTCCTGCAAATATATCCATAGATTTACTCCTTTAAATTTAATTGGTGGAATAGTTCTTTGATGACTGACACATCATTATTTAAGGCAAGTCTTAATAAACGTTGATAACCCTCTTCATTAAAACCAATATGTTCAGTACGGTCAATAAATATTTTTTCACTTTTGGTCTTTATCGTAGTCTTGGGATCAAGTAACAGTTCTTCATACATCTTTTCACCCGGTCTTAATCCTGTAAATTCAATTTTGATTTCTTCATATGGAATATAGCCAGATTGCCTAATCATTTTTTCTGCTAAATCTAAAATTTTCACTGGTTTACCCATATCCAAAACAAAGATTTCTCCATCTTGAGCGTAAACCCCACATTGAAGAATCAAACCCACCGCTTCTGGAATTGTCATAAAGAAACGGGTGATGTTTTTATCGGTAACGGTGACGGGTCCACCTAATTCAATTTGTTTTTTAAATAAAGGAATGACACTTCCATTACTTGCCAACACATTACCAAAGCGAACTGCTGCATAGGAGGTACCCTTCTTTTGTTTCGCAAAATGTCTCATGATCGTTTCAGCGTAGTATTTTGTTGCCCCCATCACATTGGTGGAACGTACCGCTTTATCCGTCGAGACCAAAACCATTTTTTTAATTTGATACGTTTGTGATAATTGGGCAACGTTATAGGTTCCGAGAACGTTGGTACGAATTGCTTCTTGAGGAGAATCTTGCATCAAAGGAACATGCTTGTATGCGGCCGCATGAAATACTAAATTTGGTTTGTAAGTTTTATATATTTGTTCTAACCTTTCAAAATTGTAGGTTGCACCAATTTGAACATAAATCGGAATCTGATTTTGAAGTTTTTGATTCATTCGAACTAATTCTTGTTGAACGTCATAAATCCCGTTTTCATAGATATCAAACAACACTAAAGCTTTAGGTTGATAGGTAAAGATTTGTCTGGTTAACTCGCTACCGATAGAGCCACCTGCACCCGTAATGAGCACCACTTGGTCTTTAATGAAGTTTTTGATTTCATCATTGATGAGAGGGATCACGTCTCTGCCAAGTAATTCATTGACATCAACATCTTTGACTTTCATCTTTTGACCATCTTTTTCCAATTCTTCCATCAATGGTAAACGACGAATTTTGACGTTCGATTTTTCCATCATCCGTAAAATTTCAAACAAACGTGAACGGGTGATATTACCAATTCCAACAATGACTTGGCTTACTTTATATTTTTCAATTACTTGAGGTAAAGAGGTCAAAGGACCTTCGACTTGAAGATTGAGAAATTTACGTTTCCATTTTTGGGGATCATCATCGACAACCACGACTGGTGTAGCATTTAATGATCGATTGGTTCTTAATTCATCAATGACGATTTTGGCAGCAGCGCCAGCACCAATAATCAAGGTACGGGTTAAATTCTTTCGATTCGATTGTTGGTATCCGAGCAAAATTGCCAAGGTTCTTCTTGCAACCCTTAAACCGATTAATAGAGCAGGTACACTAATTAATACAAATACTGCTTCTAATATGGAAAAAGGAATATCATTGAGAAGAACATAACCCAAAAAGAAAAGATTAAATAAAATCGTGGTCAAACCGATCTTGAATGAATCTATCAAACCAAAATATATTGTAATCATCGCATAAACATTAAATAAATTTAGAATCAGCATTAATAAAAATGCGTAGATGATTAAAGTAATTAAAAAAGATTCGGTAATTGCTAATGATAAATCTCTAGAAAGTAGTATCAAGAAACCAACAGATACAATGGCAAAAAAATCCGCGGTGAGATAAAGACCAACTTTGAACCACCGTGGTAATTTATTCATAGATTAAATGCTGTGAATAGGTTTTAGTAAACTAACTGTTCGTTTCACAATTGATTCCGCAAGTTCTTTTTGAATCTCACCTTTTAGATTACGTTAAATTAATCTTGCGATGTCTCTAGCAATTTCTTCGGTAGCACCTCTAGTGGTTAAAGCAGCAAAACCAATTCGCACACCAGAAGTAATTTGAGGTTTT
>CAIMWL010000114.1 GCA_903845135.1 uncultured Caryophanales bacterium | reverse complement strand
GATGTTCATGGTGAAGGTACCTTGATGAAGCGATATGTCAGACCCTTATTAAAGGGAAGTCCTAAATTTGTCTATGAAAATGGCTTGATCAAACGCGCCATCTTAAAAAAAGCTAAAGTAAAATAACACATCCTCACAAACCGAGGGCAACAACCTCGGTTTTTTATTTGTATAATAAAGGAAATGTCCACCCAAGCTACTTTACCACTCAAGCGTTATCACTATTATCGAGCTTTTTTAAAAAACTCTATTCACGTTTTAAAGTGGAAACTATTTCGGATTAAACCGCCTACGCATCGATTTTTAAGGCATCGAAACCTGACGTTGCAATCGGGAAATCAAATTTTAAAAACACTGATTGAAAAGGGAGAACCTTTTGCCGCAGTGCGGATCGGTGCAGTGGAAATGGGTGCCATTCACAATTATGAAAAAATCTTACTTGGGATTAAAAAAACATTTAAACCCATAGTCAGATGGAGCATGAAAAATAATGCTGGTTTTTTTCCAACTGATGATAAATCGTTAACGTATTATGCGAAACATTTTATGAAAGAAGCGAAAAAAACAGATGTGTTTGGTGTCTCTGGCATTCACATGGAGGCGTACATGTTTCAACGGTATTTTCAATCGCCGTATGTGATTCAATATGAAGCTTTTGAACCGCTTCGTGGCGATTGGCTAAAAAGTCTAGAAGGTAAACGCGTCTTGGTCGTTTCCCCTTTTGCCAACGATATTGAAAAACAATATCAAAAAAGAACCCGATTATTTCCCCAAGGCGTGATCCCTAACTTTCAATTAATCACGGTTAAAGCGGTGCAAACGATTGGGGATCAACTGGATTCAAGATTCGCCAATTGGTTTGAAGCTTTAGATGCGATGAAAGTGGAAATCATGAAACATGATTTTGATATTGCGCTGATTGGTGCAGGTGCCTATGGTTCGCATTTATGCTGGTTTATCAAGACGATGGGTCGCCAAGCGATTCAAACGGGCGGGGCGACGCAAACCATGTTTGGAATCATGGGCAAACGTTGGGAAAAAAGAACGCACGTCAATCGTTATCTTAATCAGGAATGGATTCGCCCTAGCGACAAACCATTAGGGGCAGAAAAGGTGGAACATGGCGCGTACTGGTAAAACCGATTTGCTGCAATTTCAATGGCAGCAATTAATCCCGATCTTGATTACGCAGATTTTAGCCTTGGTTGGCTTTCAATTTTTAGGTATCCCTTCTGTGTATTTATTAATCGCTTTAGGTTTAGGACTGTTTTTGTTTGTGTTACATTATGCGAAATTATCAGACAATCAACGTACGGATATTGGTCTGATGCTGACAAGCATGACCATTTTTACTTTATTTATGGGCATCTCGCCACTCTATTTGGAATCTGGAACTTGGTTAAGAAATGGCTTACTTTCTGTTGGGTTCTCCGGGGTTTATCTTTTGGGTTTTTTCGCCGTGAAGTATTACCGTTTATCTTATGGTGCGATATTAAAACCCATTCTATTAGGGCTAGCCGCATTCGTAGGCATCAACCTACTTTATACCCTTTATCGATACTTTCCCTTTTATCGTTTGCTGTTTGCGGGACAAGTGATTTATGTTGACGGTGAAGTTTATGCAGTTACAGAAGAAGTGAAGTGGTTGATTGGCCTGCAATTTTTTGAATTCAAGATTGCGTACATGGAATTTTATTTAACCTTATTAGCAATGCCGTTATTAGCTAATTTCGCTTTGCTGTTAAAACCTCAAACACTCATCAAACAATGGCAGCAGCATCTATGGTGGATGATTCCTTCACTTGTTGCAATGCTCGGCGTTTTATTATTACCAACCCTTGTGCCACTGATGGTGACCGCTTTGATTGGCTTAGGATGGTGGTTGATTGTCAATTTACCAACTTGGTGGCAAGAAAACCCCAAACTCGTTCGGCCCATTTTTTATGGTTTGTTATCCTTTATGGGTCTGATGGTCATCCTCTTTTTTATTGATGCCTATGATGTGTTGGGCTTTGGCACCCTTGTTAAACAATTTGGACCCCTTGAACGGATTTTAGATTTTCCGTTAATTGAAGGTTATCAAATCGTTTTAAGAAGTATGTTTGATAATCCTTTTGGTGGATTTGCCCCCATTATTATTAATGGTCAATATCAAACGACAACCTACTCCATGGTGTTTGATACCTTGCATCAAGGTGGAATTTTTGCCTTAGTAGGATTGCTCTTAATCGGAACCTTTTATCTCAATCAAATCATAGAATTTAGTAAAGATGGACAAATCGAATCTTCGTTAAAAAAGACTGTCATTTTGTTTATCATTGGCTTTATCCTCTATCAAACCTTTAACACTCAACTTTATCCCTTTGTGAGGGAACTTGAACGCAGCACCCCAAGGTTGATGTTTGATGAACCCCTCTGGCTTGTGATGTTTTTCTTGATGGGAACGATGATGATCGATCCATTTGTCGGTTTCTTAAAAATGGATAAGCCAAACCAAAAAACAACTCCAAAAACGGAAATGTTCAAAGAAGCGATTGTGGTTCCTGTTAAAAAATCGAAGAAGGGAACAAGACTTCGTAAAGGAAAATCCCGGTCAATGTTTGCAGATCATTGGAAGGTAGTGGATTAACAATTTCATAGGTGAAACCAAATCCAATGGTGCCATCTAAGGTGTTTGCTGGTAAGGAAATTTGGTAATAGCCAGGGTAAAATGTCGTTACTAAATCAGTGATTTCAAGATTGAGTTTGATTGCAGAATAACCATTGCCCGAGGTTTTAAATATGGTGAATTGAACATTGAGATCTTGAATATGTTCCGCACCTGCATCCGTATCGGCACCGGCTTTCATAAATAACCCAAGTGTTTGATTCGCTGAACTTTGCAACGGTGAAGGAAATAAATACCCCATACCAGAGGGGCGAAGTTGTAATCTTGATTTTGATAAGCGTTGGGCATCAGTGCAATAAAGAATCCCATCGAATAATTTAGATTCAATTCCATAATTGACTGCCGGTAACGCCAGACTTAATTTATGATTCAACGCAAATTGATCACCATTTGCATCATCATTGCTAGTAGGAATGGTTTGCGTAATTTGTGATGCATCGATTTCAAAAGTTGCATCAACATTGGTAATATGTTCCTCAGCAAAGGTATCCAATAATACCTCATCGACATAATAATTATTTTCAAACACATTCGTGTGGTAAAGCGTGCGTTCATAAACCGCGGCGACATCTGCACCACAGGCGGTAAGTAAAACACTACTTGCAAGCCAAGGCCAGACTTTATGGAATGATTTCTTCATCTAAGGTTAACCATCCTCCCATGAGCTTATCAATCGCTTCATCTTCTAGTTTTAAAGTACCTTTTGCAGGTGTAAAGGTCAATTCCGAAAAATAGATTTTGCCTTCAATGTTATAAAGATCAACGCGAACAAAAGGATATGGAGTTGCGAGTTTTTCCGCTAATTGAAGCATCGCTTGAAATTGCGGAGGTTCAATAATGGGATAATCTGCACTTTTCCAACCATTGAATTGGGCCCCAGGAAAAGGCGTCCAATTGGCAAGTAAGTGCGTATATCGGATATCAGCACCACGTCCCGTTACCACATATAAATATTTTGCTTGCCCGTGAAAAACGTGAATTTTATATTCGATGGGTAGACTGGTTGCCACACCTAAATATTTTTCAATGATGATTTTTCGAGGAATGGGTGAGTAATGTCTTTCTAACGTTTTTAATCCATAATCCGTTTTCAACCATCTTCGAAATTGATTTTTAAGTTGCCCATAATTAACCGATTTTTTATCTAAAATAATCCGATTAAATCCAGAAGCGTGACTACATTTGATGACAAATTGTTTCGGTAAACGCTGCCATGGAATATCTTCAAAGCGATCATAAACACCATAGGTGGGGATGAGATACGATTTCAATCCTTTTTCTTTCAGTATCTCTCTAACGGCAACCCGATCACTGCCACGAATCACCAATGGATCTCTGGGGAAGACAAAGTGTCTTAAAATTTGTAATTTTTCTGTATACGTTGAAGGCGCTGCAAGATTTAATGGCTTACCGGTTATGTAACGATATTGCCATTTTAAATACGAAATAGGTAAAAACCGAATCATCCACCAACGAATCGGACTAAAGCAAAACCTCAAGAGCGAAGGTAAAGCACGGTTTGTCGTCATTATCTCTATTATAGCGAATCGTTTATAATGTCGGTAAGATGAGAATTTTAGTCGTCAGTCAATATTATTACCCTGAAAGCTTTGCCATCACCAATATTTGCGAGGG
>CAIMWL010000113.1 GCA_903845135.1 uncultured Caryophanales bacterium | reverse complement strand
TTCTCATCAATGCGGTCACTTCACCACCATTCGCGAATAAGCGTTTGGCAGTTAACGTATGGATGTCTTCTTCTTGCTGAAAAGCTTCAATCAAAGATTGACAATTCGCTAATTCTGCAAGGATTCTTAATTCAATTTGTGAGTAGTCAAAGGATAGCAAAACCAAATCTTGATTAGGATAATAAAACGCTTTCCGAATCAATTTAGTTTCCTCATCTTTGACCGCTATATTTTGAATATTGGGATCAAAAGAAGATAAACGACCAGTCGTGGTTTGCGCTTGTTGATAAATAGGATGTAATTTTCCATCTGGAAAGCTGACTTCGGGTAACGCTTTAATATACGTGGATTGTAATTTAGCATATTTACGATACTCAAGGATCAAAGGAATTGCAGGATGGAGTGTACTGATTTGTTTTAATACCTCTGCATTCGTCGATCCCTTTTTTGGGTTCGGTAATTGCAGTGTGGTAAAAAGTACTTCACTTAATTGTTTGGGACTATCTAGATTCAAGGTTTGGCCGATGGATGCATAGATTTGTGCTTTTAGCGTTTCAATTTTATTTTCCACGGTTAATTCCATGTTTTTGAGGTAATTCACATCAATCGGTAGGCCTTCGATTTCCATTGCTGCCAAAACTGGAATCAAGGGAAATTCAATTTCATAGACAATCTTTTCTAGTTGTTTGTCTTTTAATTGTTCAACCAATTTCGTTTTCATCGAAGGCAAGGTTTGCGCAACTTGAACACTTTGTTCCAGCAAATCGTCATGGAGATGGATGCCTGCTTGTAACATCACTGCTTGCCGATTTAAAGACGGGGTTTCTTCTAAGGCATAGGTGGCAAGCATACAATCAAAAAATGAGCCCCGAACCAAAAGGTTATGGCGGTGGGCAACGACCAATAATTCTTTGTAATCAAAGGCAATCTTTTCAACTTTTGGATCTTGCATAATCCTTTTAAAGATTGGGTCTTTTTGACTATCTGTTAACGTTAAAACAAAGGTACGTGAAAGATGAACGATGACCCATCCTAGTAAGCTTTCCCGGAAATAATTTCCGGTTTTGATCATCGGTACGATACTGATGGTTTGATAATGTTCATTCGGGAGTGATGGAACCTTTTCATAGGTTAACGGTAACTCGATGGTATTTGCCTTCATTTGAAAGCGTCCTAGAAGTGATTTCATTTCGTATTGGGTGACAAATTGTTGAAAGGTTTCGGGTTGGAGACCTGAATAAAGCGTTTGCTCTAATGTAAAAGGTAGTTTCATATTCGTTTCGATAATTGCTAACTTTTTCGAAAGAATTCCGGATTGTTGATGAGTTAATAAATTTTCGGCGACTTTTCCTTTTAAGGTGCTAGCCCCTGCTAAAACTTTTTCAAAGGTTGAAAATTGTTGTAGTAATTTAATGGCAGTTTTTTCGCCGATCCCAGGAATCCCAGGTAGGTTATCACTTGCATCTCCAACTAACCCTTTGTAATCAGGTACTTGCTCAGGCGTAATCCCATATTCTTCGATGACCTTTTCTCGAGTCATCTTGACCATTTCACTGACACCTTTGCGAATTAAATGGACGGAAAGGTGTGGTTGCACTAATTGAAGAAAATCACGATCAGAAGTGTAAATTTCTACTTCCATCCCTGCTTTGATACCTAGCATTGCTGCGGTACCCGCAACATCATCCCCTTCAAATCCTGATTGTTCAAACGTAAATAGATTTAGTGAATTTAACAAGGCCCGGGCAATTGGAAATTGGGGAATTAAATCTTCTGGCACTGGTTTGCGATGCGCTTTATAAGATTCTAATTCTTGATGCCTAAAAGTTTTTTCACCAGTATCAAAGGCTACTAAAATATGGACATTATCTTCTACGGGGAATAAAATTTTTTGCAGCATATTGGCAAACACATATACCGCATTCGTGGGGATGCCTGTGCTTGTCGTTAAACTGGCACCACTATAAGATGAAGCAAAATAGGCACGGAATAAGAGCGCATTACCATCGATGATTTTGAGTATTTTCATCATTTAACCGTTCTCAGCTGATCGACAATAAAGCTATCTTGTTTTTCTTGGTCAAGCGTCCCGACCACGATGACAAGTTGACCTCGACCAATATTGGTAGCAAGTTTTTCATAAAGTTTTGGGAAGATCACCAAATCTAATTTATCCGTTTCGTCATAGATGGTTATAAACGCCATGGTTTGTCCAGCTTTTGTTTTGACTACGCGAACGGTTCTAATTAAGCCACCAGTGCTGACAACTTGATTACTCTTTTTGGCTTCTTGAATCGTGAAAACGGTTTGATTTTGTTTTTCTAATCGATATGGTCCAAGGACACTTTGAGAGAGAATCATCCCCGTCACATCTAATTCTTTTTCTAAATTATCAAACGCTGAATCAGGCACTTGAACATACGCCATTTTTGGTAAAGAAGAGGGAGGAATTAATCCAGTAGACTCATCAATGAACGTCGATTGAATGGCAGCATTTTTAAAGGCATTCGGTAACGTTGCTCTTAAGGTCGCGCGATTGAAACCAAAACTATCATAAGCGCCAGCATCAATTAAGGCTAAATGTTGATTTAACGTTACATTGAATGGATAGAGTCTTGCTACACAATCAAACAAATCTTGAAACGGTCCATTTGCTCTAACTTTCATGATGTTTTCTACTAAGGTCTGATGAATGCCTTTGATGATGGTCAAAGGTGCAATTAAACGTTGATCAACGATGACAAATTGAGTCGATGGAGATTGAATGTTAGGAGAATTTAATGATATTTTTAGCATCCTTAACTCATCTAAATAATTTAATAATTTCGTGTCTGAAGTCCCAGCTGAAGCATTCAAAATCGCAGCATAAAAAGCATAAGGATAATACGTTTTCAAATAAGCCATCTGGTAAGTGAGGGTAGCATAAGCAACGGAATGAGATTTATTAAAACCATAATCGGCAAATTTTAGAATATGATTATAAACACTTAAAGCATGATCCGCTTTATACCCTTTTCCAACTGCCCCATCGATAATAGCTTGTTTGAGGCTTAACATCGCGTCATTATCTTTTTTAGAAATCGCTCGGCGGAAATCATCCGCTTTTGCCAATGAAAAACCTGACATGGTTTGCGCAATTTGCATGATTTGTTCTTGATAAATTATGATCCCAAAAGTGGGGTTCAAAATTGGTTTTAATTGTTGGTCCAAATAAGTGATGGGTTCTAAACCTTGTTTGCGTTTCGCATAACTTTCAATATTATCCATCGGTCCTGGTCGATAAAGGGCAATTAAACTAACTAAATCATTAAAGCGATCGACTTTTATAGTTTTCATTGCGCGTTTCATGCCTTCGGATTCAAGTTGAAATATACCCATGTTGAGACCCATTCTCAAGAGGTTAAAGACCTGTGAATCTTCAAAATTGATTGTCGCTAAATTCACTTGAATGCCTTGACGATGAAGGGTAGCCAAACACGTTTCAATAATGCTTAAATTTTTTAATCCTAAAATATCAATCTTTAAGTACCCTTGGGCTTCTAGGTGATTCATTTCGTACTGCGAAATTGTTTTTTCACTTTGTTTGATTAACGGTAAAGATTGAATCAACGGGGTTTGATTTAAAATGATGCCAGCAGCATGGATGCCTGGTTGTCGAATAAAACCTTCAATTTTATGCGCGAGTTTTACAATTTCGGCACATTCTGCATCCTCATCAAACAATTTTTGAAATGCGGGTAATTTTTTGTAGGAGGTGCGTAAATCCATTTTGCCGTCACCCAATGCTTTCGACAACAATTCAATCGAGGTGGTAGAAAACTTATAAATTCTACCAACATCTCGAATGGCTTGTTTGGCTTGGATGGTCTGATAAGTAATGATGTGACTGACTCGGTCAGCTCCATATTTCTGAGTGAGATAATCAATAATCTTATCGCGATCTTTATCAGCAAAATCCGTATCAATATCTGGCATGGTTTTTCTTGAGGGATTCAAAAAACGTTCAAAGAGTAATTGATGAGCGATGGGATCAATGTCTGTAATTCCTAAGGCATAGGCAACTAAACTACCAGGTGCTGATCCTCTTCCTGGGCCCACCAGAATTTTTTGTTGTTTCGCAAATTGAATGAAGTCTGCCACGATTAAAAAATAATCCGCAAATCCTAAATTTTCAATCATCGTTAACTCTTGATCAAGTCTCTCCAAATAAACGACTTGAGTAAAATCGATTGGGCGATTTTGTAAGCCTTCAATCGCTTTTTCTCTTAAGATCATTTGCGAATCTTTACCGGGTTCAAAGGTTAATAATTGTCCTCGTTTAATAAAGAAATTAAACTTACATGCATTACTAATATTCACTGTTTCGATGATTTCTTCTGGAGTATAAAGTTTTTCAATTTCTGTATGGGTCGGTAAGTAATGGTGACCATTTTTTTCTTTGATTAGCAATGGTTCATTGGTCTGAATCGCCTTTAACATATCCACTATGATCGCATCGCTTGGTTTTCCATAAAGAATATGCGGAAAAGCAACACAAGGATAAGTATATTGTTTTGCAAATTGGCGAATCGATTGAATCTTTGCAAGATCACCACCCTCATAATGTTCAATGCCAAGATAAACTTTATTAATGCCTTTCAAAGTGGTTTGCAAATAAAGGGCAATATCAGGATAACCCGTATTGAAAATTGAACTTTGATTGGTGGAAATAACGGCAATGATATCATCATTACTAGCAGGAAATTTAAAACTTTCGATTTGTTTATTTTGTGCCACTTGACTTAATTTAATCAAGAGCCGATATCCCTCTTCATTTTTCGCAAAAAAAGTCACCAACATCTTGGCGTAAGCAATATCCATACCAACAATAGATTGGATTTGGTTTTTCTTCGTTAAGGTCGCAAACTCAGGGATACCAAATAAGACTTGATAATCTGCTAAGCCAGCAATAGAATATTGTTTTTCTTTGAGTGATAAAATAAGGCGGTCCATCGTGAAACCACTTGATAAAAAGGAGTAAGAACTCGTGATGTGAAGTGGGATAAACAAGGGATTCTCCTCATTAGTAAAAGCATACCATAAAGGCAACGTTGAGTCATTGAAAAGGTACGATTATTTCAATAATTTATCTAAATCAGCAATAAATTGTGGTAGTTGGTCTAAGCTCGTTAATTTACAACCACTTGCTTGCGCGTGTCCGCCACCTTGATATTGTTGAGCGACGTGATTAATTTTCACTTTCTTACTGCGGATAGAAACCCGCCAAACCTTATCTTTAATATCTTCAGAGATTGAACACCAAATATGAACATCTTTAATATTACTGAACAAATTTACATTATCCTTACCTTGGGAAGCTAACATTCCTAAATCGGTTTGTTCTTGATGACTTAAAACATAGTAAGCTACACCTTTTTTTGAGACTTGATAATGATTTAGTAAATAGGCAGTTACCTTTAAATCATCGAGTGTTTTCTCATACATTTTTAAGTAAACATCATCATGAGCATTTATACCGGTTTCCAATAATCTTTTAGCAATTTCGAAGGTTTGTGGGGTCGTAGATTGATACATAAATCTACCTGAGTCACCAGCAATTCCCGAATAAAAGTAAGTGGCAGCTTTTTTGGTTAATTGATATTTTTTCCCATAAGAGCCAATCATTTTCATCCATAATTCAGAGGCAGCGCATGTGTCCGTTTCCACTAAGCAGAGATCTCCAAAGGGATTGACGTTGGGGTGGTGATCAACCTTGATCATCATCGCTCCTCGATCAAAACGGGAATCATCAATCCGGTCTATATTTGCAGTATCAACAATTAAGCACAATGTTTTTTTATCAAAAAACTTATCAGAAACTTTTTGCATTTTTGGATAAAGTCTTGGGGTAAAAGTAGGATGGTCTTCTCCGACAACTTTGACTTGTTTCAACGGAAAATTGTCCTTAATCCATGTGGCAACACCCCATTGGGTTCCAAGCGCATCAAAATCTGGGATCACGTGTCGGAAAATGACAATTTTTGGATACTTTTTAATCGCTTGTAAAATGTCAAAATACAATTTTGAATGGTCTTGTTTCTTATTGAATAATTTCATAGGTATCCTTTACAATCATTAATTCCTCATTGGTGGGAATAACCATCCCAATGACGCGGCTTTGTGGGGTTGTAATCACCGCGACTTTACCTCTGATTGACTTATTAAGTTTTTCGTCCTCAATCATCGATAATGCATCTTTGATTTCTTCAATAATTAAATGCCGATAAAAACCAGAATTTTCACCGATACCAGCTGAAAAAACTATCACATCAACGCCACCCAAGCGAATAGTATATTGACCAATAAAATCAGCAATCCTTCTGACAAAAAGTTGATTTGTTAATTGCACCTGCTTATTTCCTTGAAGGTGAGCAGCTTCTAAATCCCGAGAATCAGATGACAATTGCGACATGCCTAAAAATCCACTCTTTTTGTTAAACATTTCATAGATTGCTTCATGACTCTGACCAGTTTTTAATGCGGCAAAATGGAGGACACTTGGATCGATATCTCCGGTACGAGTTCCCATCATGATCCCACCCAAAGGTGTTAATCCCATGGAAGTGGCAACTACTTTGCCATTTTTAATTGCCGCTAAAGAGGCCCCAGAACCAAGGTGAAGTGTGATAATTCTTGGATTTTTAATCGTATTGAGGTGCTTGTGAACTTGCTCCATTAAATATTTATGTGAAGTCCCATGAAAACCGTAACGTCTTAAATCATACTTTTCATAGAGTTCATAAGGAATGGGGAATAAATAATCTTGGGGTTCCATAGTTTGATGAAAAGCAGTATCGAATACGGCCACATTTTTTACATTAGGCAAAATCGTCTTAAATGCTTCAATACCGCTTAAATTAGGGCCATTATGTAAAGGCGCTAGCGGAATAAATTCTTTGATTTTTTCAATGACTTTATCCGTGATAATCACACTCTTGAAAAAATATTTACCACCTTGGACTACTCGGTGACCGACGCCTTTGATTTCTTGGAATGAAAGAATCACTTTTTTTTCAATTAAATACTTAAGTAAGAGTGAAACACCAGATTGATGATTAGGGATCGGAATATCAATCGATAATTTTTCTTGACCAATTGATAATGTAAAAGTTCCTTTTACTTGACCAATACGATCTGCCATACCTGAACAAATTAAAGTTTCAGAAGGCATATCATAAAGCTTAAATTTCAGACTACTGCTACCTGCGTTTACGGCAATGATTTTACTCATGAAATCTTGCTTCTTTCCTTAGCAATTATACCGAAAATTCCTCTAGTTGGGAAACACATTTTTTGATTTATTTAAAAACATGAAAAGCAGTATAATTAAGGTAATGAAACCCAATGAATTAATCAACCATTTTTTTAACTTCGGATCCTTTGAAGCTTATCAGTATTTTGGTGTTCATCCCGAATCAAGAGTCGTCAATGGCCAAATGGTGAATGGTTTTGTCTTTCGCCTGTACGCTCCCAATGCAAGTGAAGTTTTCCTGATTGGTGATTTTAATCACTGGCACGAAACAGCACAACCAATGATTAAAATTCATGACCTAGGCATTTATGAAGCTTTTATCACGAATGGAAAAATCGGTGATAAATATAAATTCAAATTTAAAAATGTCTATGGTATTCATGTGCAAAAAGCAGATCCTTATGCTTTTGAATCAGAACTTAGACCATTAACCGCAAGCGTTATCGCGGATTATAGTGGTTATCAATGGCATGATGAAACTTATTTAAAACAGAGAAATCGTAATTTCGATCGCCCGATGGCTATTTATGAAGTGCACTTGGGAAGTTGGAAAAAACCAGAAAACAAAGAATTTTTTAGCTATGAAGAAATGGCCGAACAACTCATTCCATATGTTAAAAATCACGGTTTTACTCATATCGAAATTATGCCACTAACTCAACATCCTTTTGATGGCTCGTGGGGGTATCAAGCGACGGGTTTTCACGCTGCAGACTCTCGATATGGTTCTTTTAAAGGCTTAATGAAATTTGTTGACCTTTGCCATCAGCAAGATATTGGAGTCATTCTTGATTTTGTCGTCGTTCATTTTGCAAGTGATGGTTTTGGACTTCATGAATTTGACGGCAGTAAACTTTTTGAATATTTTGATCCTCGTCGAACCTATTCACAATGGGGATCTCCCCAGTTTGATTTAGGCAAACCTGTCGTAAGAAGTTTACTTTTTAGTAGCATTAATTACTTTATTACGAATTTCCATTTAGATGGCATTCGCATAGATGCGGTTAGTAATATTGTCTATTGGGATGGGAATGCACAACAAGGTGAAAATAGTTCTGGCATAGCGTTTATTAGAGACCTGAATTACTTTATCCATCGTTATCACCCTAGCGTCATGACGTTTGCCGAAGACTCAACGGCTTTTAATGGTGTCACTCGGCCAGTAGAATTAGGCGGTTTAGGATTTGATTATAAATGGGATATGGGTTGGATGAATGACACCCTAAAATATTACGGTGTTGATTTCATTTATAAATACTATGATCACCATAAATTAACATTCTCAATGCATTATTTTTACTCGGATAATTTCATGTTGCCATTATCCCATGATGAGGTAGTTCATGGTAAAGGCACGATCATTAACAAAATGTGGGGAAGTTATGATGAAAAGTTTGCTTTATTGAGAAATTTATACACGTATCAGTGGATGCATCCTGGAAAAAAACTGACCTTTATGGGCAATGAATTTGCTTCATTTGATGAGTGGAGTGAAAAGAAATCCTTACCTTGGTTTTTTACACAATTTCCCAAACACGACTCAATTCGGCAATTAATAAAAGACTTAAACGCTCTTTATCAACATGAACCTACGTTACATTTTGAAGAACATAACCCCGCTCATTTTCGCTGGTTAATGGTCGATAATCGCAACGATAATGTTTACGCTTTTGAACGAAAAGTTAACAATTCTTCAATTATCATTGTTTTCAATATGAAAGGTAACTACTATAATAACTATGATATTGGTGTCTTTGATCTAGGGACCTATGAAGAGGTTTTGAACACAGATAACGAAATCTATAGTGGTTGGAACCGTATCAATCGAGGACCGATTGTCACCAAACCAGTTCAAGGTCCAGAAGGAAGACCTGCCACCATCACCATTAGCATCGGCTCATTCGCTGCAATCGTCTTAAAAAAAATTAGCGATCCAATCGCCAAATAAAAGGAGTCTCCACTACATGTTTAAGAACAAAGAGCAATTTAAACAGATTTTCCTTGAGCGTTTACAATCCAAATTTGGTCGTAATGTTCAAGATAGTCATATTACCGAAAGATATGAAATTATTGGACATATGATTCGGGATTATGCAGGGGAAAACTTAAAAAATCTTCGAACGACAGATAATCAGAAGCACCCAAGACAATTGATATATTTTTCCATGGAATTTCTCATCGGAAAACTCATGCTCAGTAATTTACAAAATCTCGGCATTTATGAGATTGTGGAAACGGGTTTAAAAGAACTCAAACTCTCCTTACAAGAATTAATTGATATGGAAATGGACGCTGGATTAGGTAACGGTGGTTTGGGTCGCCTTGCCGCGTGCTTCTTAGATTCTATTGCCTCTTTAGGCTATGCTGGACATGGCAATACTATTCGTTATGATTATGGTTTTTTTAAACAAAAAATAGTCAATGGCAAACAAATTGAAGTCCCTGACATTTGGCTTAAAAATGGCAATATTTGGGAAGTGAAAAACTTAAAACATGCAGTCGATGTCAAATTTTATGGGCAAGCCGAAACGTATTTACGACCAGAAGGCGGTTATGCAATTCGAACGGTCAATGCTTTAAATGTTCGCGCAGTTCCTTATGACATGGCCGTTGTTGGATATCGAAATAATGTGACGAATAATTTGCGTTTATGGGCAGCAGAACCGACAGAAGAAAACATTCCTACGAACCAAAGTTTTAAAGAATACTTACAAACTGTTAAAGAAATTACGCATGGTTTATACCCAGATGATTCGACTGAACAAGGTAAAATTCTTCGATTAAGACAACACTATTTTTTAGTTTCAGCAGGCTTACAATCTGTCATCGCCTCTCATTATCGCCGTTTTAAACGCGTGGATAATGTATCGGAATATTTTGTTTTTCAATTGAATGACACCCACCCTATCTTGGCAATTCCTGAGTTTATGCGAATCATGATGGATGAATATGATCAACCATGGGATGCAGCTTGGAAGCAATTAACAAAATGTATGGCTTATACCAACCATACCGTTATGGCAGAAGCTTTAGAAAAATGGCCGATTCATTATATGCAACCCTTACTGCCAAGAATTTTCATGATTATTGAAGAAATCCATCGTCGCAGCCAGTTAGAATTTTCACAAAAACATATTTCCGACGATGCCAGACGCAACATGGCGATTATTAAAGATGGTATGGTTTACATGGCTAATCTCGCGATCTATTCAACTTTTTCTACGAATGGTGTGGCCGCATTACATACCGATATTTTGAAGGCAGACACGTTTAAAGATTACTTCCAGCTTTATCCAGAACGTTTTAATAATAAGACCAATGGGATTACGCATCGTCGGTGGATGATGTACAGCAATCCTGCTTTGGCGAATGCGATTACAAAGCGGATCGGTGAAGGTTGGAAAACCAAACCCCAAGAATTAGAAAAATTAATAGCCTTTCAAGATGATGCAAATCTTCAAACAGAATTAGCAAATATTAAATTAGAAAACAAAAAGAAACTCAGCGCGTTTTTAAAGGGTTATCAAAATGTGGAATTAAATGTTCAAACTATTTTTGATGTCCAAATCAAAAGACTCCATGCCTATAAACGGCAATTAATGAACGTGTTTCATATCATGTATCTTTATCAAAAAATGAAACAGGATCAATCCTATCGAATCACGCCACGAACTTTTTTATTCGGCGCCAAAGCGGCACCTAGTTATTTTTATGCTAAAAAAATCATTGAACTCATTCATTCCGTTGCGAAAGTCGTGAATCACGATCCGGAAATTAATCCTTTTTTAAGGGTAGTTTTTGTTGAAAATTATGGGGTATCCATCTCGGAAAGAATGATTCCTGCCTCCGACATTTCTGAACAAATTTCAACTGCCGGTAAAGAAGCGTCTGGTACTGGCAATATGAAATTTATGATGAATGGTGCTATTACCCTTGGTACCTTAGATGGAGCCAACGTCGAAATTGCGGATTTAGTGGGACCACAAAACTGTGTTATTTTTGGCATGAAAGTTGATGAAGTCAATGCCCTTTACCAAAACCGCACCTATCGCGCTTGGGATATGTATGCCAATCATCCTCACCTTAAGGCGATTATCGACTCCTTAATCGATGGCACTTGGTCTGAAGGAAATCTAGAAACTTTCCGGCCGATTTTTGATGAAATCATGCATCGAAATGATGAATATTTTGTCTTAAAAGATTTTGATGCATATGCTGCAGCTCAAGAAAAGATTGCGAGGCTATATCAACAACCGAAATTATGGCAAAAAATGGCGATTGTTAATATTGGTCGATCAGGGTTTTTCTCAACGGATCGCACGATTCAGCAATATGTTGATGACATTTGGAAATTAAAAAAAATCATATGAATATTCAACTGAAACCCTTGGTGAATGAACAAGCCAAACTCGACGCGCATATTCAATCCCAGCATCAAGTAACGTATCAAACGACCAGAGAAAAAAGAATTCTTGCTTTACTCGTTGAAGTTGGAGAAATGATCAACGAAACTAAAACCTTTAAATTTTGGTCAAAAAAACCTAGTGCAGAAAAACCAATCATTCTTGATGAATATGCAGATGGGCTTCATTTTTTACTATCGCTGGGCATTGAGATTCAATCGCAAAAGATGATCTACGAGATTCAACCCCTTACCCTTTCATTAACCCAAGCAACAATCATTGTTTTTCAACATATTAGCGAATTATCGAAACATTGGCACATTAAACATTTAGAAAATGCCTTCCAAGCTTACCTCAACCTGATGCCTTTATTAGGGTTTAATTCAGAAGATGTTATCGAGGCCTATTTTAAGAAACTCGGTGTCAACTATACGCGACAACAAAATGCTTATTAAAGGAGTATGGATATGAAAAAAATTTGGTGGCCTCTATTAAAATCTTTATCCGAACTCAATGGTATTTCTGGCTTTGAACATCAAGTTGCCAGTTTCATTGAAAAACAAATTAAACCATTCGTGGATGAGATTCAATACGATGGTTTAGGATCATTGTTGGCAATCAAAAAAGGCAAAAATCCAAACCTAACCGTCATGCTTGCCGCGCATATGGATGAAGTCGGATTTTTAGTATCCAATATTGAAGATTCAGGGATGATTCGCTTCACCCCAGTCGGCGGTTGGTGGGGCCATGTTTTACTTGCCCAAGTCATGGTCTTAACGACTCGGGAAGGTAACGTTTATCATGGTATTATCGGCGCCAAACCTCCACATGGGATGAGTCCAGAAGCAAAAAATCGGGTCCTCGATATGAAAGAAATGTACCTTGATTTAGGACTCAGTTCTAAAAAAGAAGTAGAAGCGAAAGGGATCCGCATCGGCGATATGATCAATCCTAAAACCGAAGCGATGGTGATGAATGATTCCGATATTGTCATGGGCAAAGCCTGGGATGATCGTGTCAGCTGCGGTGTTTTAATTGAATTAATGAAACGATTAAAGAACGTGGAAACCGAAGCGACCATCATTGCTGCTTTTACCGTCCAAGAAGAAGTCGGTTTGCGTGGTGCAAAAACCTCAACTTATCAAGCGAAACCAGATTTAGGTTTTGCAATTGATGTGACCTTATCCAATGATTTACCTGGTGGACCGCGAATGGACACGCGTTTAGGTAACGGAGTTGCCCTCTCCATTTTGGATGCTAGTGTTATTGCCCATCATGGCTTAGTCGCTGATGTTGAAAAAGTTGCCAAAGACAATCAAATTCCTTTTACTTATGATGTGATGCCTGTTGGTGGAACGGATGCTGGGGAAATGCATAAAGCTTTTGCCGGCGTGGTGGCCATGACTTTATCGATTCCTTGCCGTTATTACCATTCCCATACTTCCTTAGTTCACCTTAAAGATGTGGAAATGACCACCCAATTATTAGAAAAATATCTTATACAATTTAATGCCAAGACCTTAGCGATGCTTCACGCATCCAAATTTAAAGCTTAATTAACGCAAGATGACAGTGATCATTCAAGATGTTGTTTATCCGGTCATGATTTTTTACCGTACCAAAAAACGGATGATTATTCGTTTTAAAAAGTCCACATTTCATGTATCCGTCCCCAAACGAACAAGTAAAGTTTGGGTTGAAAAACAAGTCCTGATGCATGGTAAAACATTACTCGAAAAAGTGAAACGGGTCCCTCAACCCTTCACCGATCAAGGCCTCTACTTATATGGTCAATGGCACCTTTATCAAGATTTCCCTCAAATATTGCAAGCAAATCAAAAAGAAAAATTGGCGGTTTTTTCACCCTATCAAGAACCGATGAAAAATCAATTTAGAACCGATCTTGAACATCGAGTAGAAGATTGGAAACAATCCTTAAAAATAAGCACACCTTATCGAACGCGTGTGCGTATCATGCAGACACGGCTTGGTTCCAATTCAAGAAAAACGAAAACGCTAACTTTTGCGATGAAATTGATGCATTTTGATTGGAAAATCATTGATGCGGTGATTGTTCATGAATTGATTCATGATTTTCACTTTGATCATTCAAAAAAATTTTATGACGCGCTTTATCATGCCTATCCAACATACCAGCAAGAACATGCTAAAATTTTAAAAGGTCAATACCGGTGAATACTTTCAAAAGTTTACAAGATGCTCACATAAAAAAACTTCGATTATTAAAAGATCAAGAAGGACCTTTTGAACCAACTCATTTTTTAGTAGAAGGTCAACATTTGGTCGACCATGCGCTTAAGGCAGGCGTTTTAGAATCCGTTTATCTACTTTCAAATCGTTCCTTTCCTTCTGAAGTGAAAGTCTTTATTTGTGAAGCCCATGTATTGGCTGCCCTTTCTCATCAAAAAACCCCGCAAGGGATTATTGGCCTTTGTCGAAAGGTGAAAAGCAAACAAACGCTTGGTGCAACAATGGTCTATTTAGATCAAATTAATGATCCTGGTAATGTGGGGACGATCCTGCGAACGAGTTTAGGATTGGGTCTCACAACCATTATTTTTTCACCAAAAACTGCCAATCGTTATCACCCCAAAGTGATTGCCTCATCACAAGGCGCTTTGTTTGGTTTACAACTTCTAGAGGATAATGGGGAAGGAAAACTTATCAAAGAATACCAACAGCAAGGGTATCATATAGTGGCAACCACCTTATCGTCGAAAGCAATTCCATTGGAACAATATCGATTTAAAGACAAAAATATTTTAGTGGTAGGAAACGAATCACATGGTATTAGCGAATCTATTTTAGCCCTTGCGAATGGAGAAGTAACCATCCCGATGAAGCAAATAGACTCTTTAAATGTTGCCGTTGCCTTTGCCATTATCGCTTATCGATGTTCACAATATAAACCAGCTGCGTGATATACTAATTTTGTTAAGGAAAGTTTAGTAAAGTCGCGTTTAGGGACGAGTGAATAGTGAAACCACTCAATCGACTTGAAATTCGCTTTCAAATCAAACTTAACCGTCGATGGCGTTAACATGTAATTAAGTGCGGTCAAACGAACAAGGATGGTACCACGGCTTCGGTCGTTCCTTACGGGGTGACTTTTTTTATTTTAGGAGGATCAACACATGATCGACCACATTCAATCCATCTTACAACAAGGGTTAAAGGCCATCGAGGAGGCCACAGATTTAACCCAACTGCAAGAAGTTAAAAATCAATACCTGGCAAAAAAATCAGCATTGATGGGTATCTTTTCGCAACTCAAGGATTTAGATGCCGAAAAGAAAAAACAAGTAGGATTTGAGATTAACGCGGCAAGAGACCAATTAACACTTGCGCTCGAAACCAAACAAAAAACGATAGAAACATTGGTTATGCAAGCCAAACTTAAAGAAGAAGTCATCGATATTTCTCAACCTGCAACCCATGCATACCAAGGGTCCGTCAACCCATTTTTTTTAATTGAACAAACCATCACGGATATATTTGTAAGTATGGGTTACCAAGTTGCCGAAGGCCCAGAAATTGAATCTGACCATTATAATTTTGAATTGCTGAACATCCCAAAAGATCATCCTGCTAGAGAAATGCAGGATTCGCTGTATTTCGATGAAAACACCTTATTACGAACGCATACTTCTCCAGTGCAAGCCAGAGTCATGCAGGCCTCTCAAGGCAAACCTATCCAAGTTATTTGTCCAGGCAAAGTTTATCGGCGAGATGAAGATGATGCGACTCACTCCCATCAATTTGGTCAGGTTGAAGGATTAGTGGTTGCTGAAGGCATTAATTTAGGTCATCTCAAACAAACGTTACAAGCCTTTGCTAAAAAAATGTTTGGTGAAAAAAGGGAAATTCGATTAAGACCAAGTTTCTTCCCTTTTACTGAACCCAGTGTTGAAATCGATGTTAGTTGTTTTGAATGCGGTGGCAAAGGTTGTAATTTATGCAAACATACTGGATGGATCGAAATTTTAGGTGGGGGCATGGTTCACCCCAAAGTCTTGACAATGAATGGATATGATGCGAAAAAAATGACAGGTTTTGCTTTTGGCATCGGCATTGAACGAGTGGCGATGTTACGTTACGGCATTGACGATATTCGTCGTTTTTACCAAAATGATTTACGCTTTATTCAACAATTTAACCGCAAGTAAGGAAGGTAGAAAAGATGAAATTTTCATATCAATGGTTGACAACGCTCGTTGATTTATCGAACCTTTCTCCGCAACATGTTGCCAATGCTTTGAATCAAGCTGGCATCGAAGTAGAGTCCGTATCGCCACTTGTTCGAGCTACTGGCATTACCACTGGATTGGTTAAATCAAGATCGATGATTGAAGGCAGTGATCATTTATCAAAAGTTATAGTCGATACCGGTCATCATGGCATGAGGACCATCGTCTGTGGTGCAGCGAATATTCGCGAAGGTCAAATCGTACTGGTGGCTTTTCCAGGCGCGGCCTTACCCAAAATTACGATACAAGCATCCACGATTAAAGGCGTGCCATCCGAAGGGATGGTGTGTTCGTTATTGGAGTTAGGGATGGATAGTAAATTTTTAAGGCCTGATCAAGTCGAAGGCATTGAAGTTTTACCCCCCAAAACTTCAATCGGCGATGACCAGATTCTTGAACATTTAGGCCTCTTCGATACGATTATTGAATTGAAATTATTAGCGAATCGCCCTGATTTATGGGCTTTAGAAGGGATTGCCTATGAGGTTTCTGCCTTACTCAATCGGCCATTAAAACCATGGAGTGTAAAAAAAGAAATCGGGTTAGAATCTTCGCCATTTAAAATCGAGATTCAGACCAATCAAGCCTCGCAATTTTCCATTCGAGTTTTGGAAGGCATTCGCCAAGTTTCAACCCCTTCTTGGATGAAACAATATTTGATTGGTAGTGGTATTCGCCCCATATCTTTTTTGGTTGATATAGGTAACTACGTCATGTTATTAACGGGTCAACCATTACATATGTATGATTTAAAAAAATTACCCACTCAATCCTTAACCATCGCCAATGGGGGCAACGAAAAATTCATCGCATTGGATGACCACACTTATGATTTATCTTCGGGTGATATTGTGATTAAAAGTGGTTCAAATCCTATGTGTCTTGCCGGTGTTATGGGTGCAAAAATATGTGCAATTGATGCCAATACTACCGATATTGCGATTGAAGCTGCAGCCTTTGATCCAGCAAGCATTCGTAAAACCTCTCTCAGATTAAATTTACCATCAGACGCGGCGACACGTTTTGCAAAAGGTATGGATTTATCCCAATTTGAAAGAGTGTTACAAATGACGTCTGAATTGATTCAATCATTGACCACTGTCAAAAAGGTTTATAAGTCTGTAACAATCAATCATTTGAAACCCTTACAAGGGAATATTGTTTGGCAAGCAAAAGACATCAATCATTTACTAAATACCAATTTTACCGATCTTGAAATTATTCAAACCCTTCAACGTTTTCAAATCCAATCTAGCAAAGTTGAAAACGGATATTCAGCGATGATTCCTCGTCATCGACAAGATATTCAAGGGGTTGCAGATTTAGCTGAAGAAGTGATTCGTTTACTGGGTTTTAATCGGATACAAACCAATCCAATGCCATTGCAAATTCAGGCAGGAGGATTGAATGAAAAACAAGAAAAAGTTCGGTTAGTTAAACGATACTTAGCGAGTCAAGGAATTGACGAAACGTTAAGTTATTCTTTAGTGGACGCGAAGTGGCTTCACCATTTTAATTTACTTCAACCGATTGATCCTTGGATGCTCAAAAATCCTCTCTCGGAAGAACGAAAACACCTTCGCACCGACGTGATGGCGTCTTTAATTCAAGTCGTTCAATACAACATGGCAAGACAAGTCGCCGTAGGAAGAATTTTTGAAGTTTCCCAAATTGCGCATCGCCAAGGTCAACTCCTCCAATTAGGTGTGATGTTTTTTGGAGAACAAAGTCAACGTTCTGCCTTATCGCCTCTACCATCCACTTTTTATGACATCAAAGGTTTGTTAGAAGGAATATTAGCAATCTTGAATATTGAAGCTTCTCGTTACCAATGGGTCGTTGAAAAGCAAGGCAACGGAATCCTCCACCCTGGGCGAAGTGCAACGTTAATGGTACAAAATCAAAAAATGGCGATGATTGGACAATTACTTCCTGATCTACAAAAAACCTATGATTTAGGTAAAGCGCCCGTTTTTCTTGCTCAAGTCAATCTTGAGGGATTACTTGAATTGAAAACAAGCCCTATAAAATTCAAACCGATTCCGCGCTTTCCGACTGTTACGAGGGACCTTGCGTTTTATATTGCGGAATCAGTCTCTTTTAATCAAGTCGTTAAGACCGTCAAGAAAGCAGGAAAAAAATTAGTCGATCAAGTGCTACTATTTGATATTTACCAAGGATCTCAATTACCAAAGGGGCAAATTTCGATGGCCATCCGCATCGTTTTACTGGATGAACAAAAAACACTTCAAGAAGACGAAATTAATCAAACTATTTCTGCGATCAAATCTGCCTTGGTTACCGAATGTCAGATTAATTTAAGAAGTTAATCATTTTCTTCCATTCAATCTTTCAAAGCAAACTGTTTAAAAATAGTTTGCTTTTTTTTTGAACGTCTCTATAATAAAAGCATAGTGGGAGAAAGTGGGATAAATGTTTTTTGGAAGTTATCAATACACATTAGACGATAAAGGCAGACTTGTGATTCCTTCAAAAATGCGATCAGAATCAGGTCCTATCCTTTTTGCGATGCGTGGTTTTGAAAACTGTATCTCTTTATTTACCCAACAAACGTTTGCCCAACTCGTCCAGCAAGTGAATACGTATGATTTTAATCAAGCCAACGTTCGTCAATATTTACGGACCGCCTTAGCGTCGGTGATCGAATTACCGATCGATGATCATGGCCGTATCCAAATCCCGCAAGAAACTTTAAAACAATTTAAATTAGAGAAAAACGTCAAGATTATTGGTATGAATGATCACATTGAATTATGGAATGCCTCAATCTGGGATGAATATCAATCTGATGCGGCTTCTCAATTCGAAGAACATGCAGCAAACCTTAGTAAAAAATGAGCGAACATCAACCAGTTTTATTAACCGAAGTGGTCAACGGACTTCAAATTCGCCCCAATGGAATCTATCTTGATTTAACGATAGGGAGAGGAGGACACGCAAGTCAAATTTATCAAAACCTAAAAACGGGTCGCTTACTTGGTTTTGACCAAGATGCTACCGCGATTTCTAGTTTACAGTCTTGGGTTAAGCAGCGTCCTCTCGCGAGTTTGTATCATATGAACTTCCAATATTTTCCCGAGATACTTAAACAATTAGGTGTAGAAAAAGTAGATGGTATTCTCTTAGATTTAGGAGTTTCTAGCCCACAGTTTGATGTCCCGGAAAGAGGTTTTAGTTATCGATTCGATGGTCCACTTGATATGCGAATGGATCAACGTCAATCGACAACAGCGGCTCATATCCTCGCAACCTCTGATTTGAAAACCCTCACACAATATTTTCGAGAATATGCAGATGAAACCTTCGCTTATCCTATTGCTAAAGCCATTGTCAATCAACGGAAGACTCAATTGCTTAAAACGACCCTTGAATTAGTCAATTTAATCAAAAAAGTAAAACCTGCAAAAGCGCTCGCTAAAAAAGGACATCCTGCAAAACAAGTATTTCAAGCGTTGAGAATGGCGGTTAATCAAGAATTAGAAGTATTAAAAAAAGTGCTTGAATCTGCAACATCCTACTTGGCTGTTAATGGTCGACTCGCAGTGATCAGTTTCCATTCTGGAGAAGATCGAATTGTCAAACAATACTTTCAATCCTTAACCGTCAGTCAAGGTCAACGACATGGTCCAGAACGTTACTTACCTGTTGCCGCGATTGCGTTTAAAAAAGTAAAGCCTTATCCGATGCTTCCTACCCAAAAGGAAATGCAAGAAAACCATCGTTCAGAAAGTGCAGTCCTCAGAATTATTGAAAGGATAATCGATGAAAAGTAAGCTCTATAAAACACATCGAAAAGCATCTTATTATCGCTTAAGGCGATTAGGTTATTTTTCGATGTCTTTAATGGTGGCAACCATTATAGTCGTGGTGCCATTGACGCTTGCACAAGCAAGTACGACATCCAGTGTGACTATCGGTTCGACTTCAATTGCAAGTTCAAGTTTATCTTCGAGTGCATCGGATTCATCCTCGGCAGTTTCTTCTGAGGCGCCCACGGCAATCGAGGTGACTTACGGAGGTCAGGATTTGACGTTGAAATTGATGTTGGTTTATAACCCATAAAAGGAGAATATATGGATACCATTTCTTTACAAAATACAAAAACGTTAGAAAAGGTTTTTACAAACGAACTGCAACAAAGAAAACTCATGCTACAAAATCGTCGTAGCTTATTATGGAGCGTTTTCTTTATTTCAACGATAATCTTAAGTATTTATTTGTTGACGCCGCTGTTTTCAATTATTCAGTAAAGGAAACTATGGCACTAGATATTCCTGTTTTTATTCTAGAAATTGGTTCAGGCACCATTAAATTGCTTGCAGGTTATGAGTTAAATGCTCGACCGGTTATTTTGCATGTGATGCAAACAGAATATCATCGAGTGTTAATGCAAGATAAAATTGTCGATCCGAATAAAACAACGCAATTAATCAAAAAACTTATTCGCGATATGGAAATTCATCTCGGAAAGAAATGTGAATCTCTTCATGTGATTTTGCCACCTAATCATTTAGAAGTTTTTCATGGCGAAAAACGGACCAATACAGTCGATCCTAATGGCATCATTCATCCGATGGACATTCATAACTTACATTCGATGTTTCAAAAAGAATTTGTTGGGACCAATGTTGCCCAAGTATGTATTGTACCAATGAGTTATCAAATCGATGGTGATAAATATTCAATCAATCCACCGATTGGTGAACAAACCTCCAATATTGTTCTACAAGCGTATGTGCAATACATTCTTTCTAGTTTTTTCCAGGGGATTTTACAAGTCATGGAAGCCGTTGGTATCAAAGTAAAACGTTATATTCTTGATAGTCAAGGGATTGCAGACATCATTGAAACCCAATATAAAGATTTTGTTGCCACTTATGTGTTGATTGACCATGGGGCCAATCAAACCAATTTAAACTTAGTCTCACAACATAAATTAATACGGTCTGAAACATTAGAAACCGGTTCAGAACAACTGACTGCAATTATTGCCAATCGTTTTGGGATTGCTTTAAATGACGCAAGATCGCTAAAAGAAAAATTTGGATATGAAACGCGCCAACAAATTTTTGATGGGATTATTTATCAACAAAATGGAATTTTAATTCGTCAATCTAATTTCAATCAGGTGATTAAAGAATTTTATGATCAACTCATCGAAGAAATGATGATCGTCCTACAAGAATATCGCGTGGACAAAGAAACGATGGATTTAACAGATATGAAATTTGTCTTGGTTGGCGGCGGAGCTGCCTTACCTGGCATTTCCACTTTATTAAAATCACTCGGGCAAGGGCAAGGGGTTGAAAAACCTTATATTCGAACGATTGGCGCAAGACATACCCAAACATTGTCTTTATTAGGTGGGCTTCGATTTAGTTATCGCTATACCTTAGTAGAAGATGATGTAAGAATTTTTACCCGAATCGAAAGGCAACCGCCATCGGCAAAACGCCGTTTCGTCAATTATGACGAGGAATAAAAAAGAAAGAGGATTAAACCATGGGAAGAGAAAAATTTGTAGTCGATAGTAGCGAACCCGCAGCAAAGATTATTGTCATCGGGGTTGGGGGTGCTGGAAACAATGCTGTCAATCGCATGATTTCAGAGAATATGAATCATGTAGAATTTTTTGTTGCCAACACAGATAAACAAGTTTTGCAAACGTCACAAGCAAAAAATCGATTAATATTAGGCGAAAAAACCACCCATGGTTTGGGTGCCGGTGGTTCGCCTGAGGTTGGAAAATTAGCTGCGGAAGAATCCAAAGAAGAAATCGCTGAAATTGTCAAAGGCGCCAACATGGTCTTTATTGCTGCAGGGATGGGTGGTGGGACCGGAACCGGTGCCGCACCGGTGATTGCCCGTATCGCTCGCGAGGCCAAAGCCTTAACAATTGCAATTGTGACCCGTCCATTTACATTTGAAGGCAAAGGAAGAATTGCCAATTCCGTCAAAGGTTTAAATGAATTAAGAGATGCTGTGGATGCCATCATTATTGTTTCGAACGATAAATTATTAATGTCCGCTGGAAATCAACCGATTGGCCAAGCCTTTAAACTCGCCGATGATGTGCTTTCTCGTTCTGTTAAAACTGTCACCGACTTAATCTTGATGCCGGCCGTGATCAATTTAGATTTTGCGGATGTCAGAAACGTGTTAAGAAATTCTGGTTTAGCCTTAATTGGATTTGGTTTGGGTCAAGGACCTAATAAAGCTTTTGAAGCTGCGCAAAGTGCGGTCAGTTCACCTTTGTTAGAATCGAGTTTGACAGGAGCTTCGAAAGCCATTGTCGCGGTTACTTGTGGTCCGCTTGTCTCCCTTTATGAAGCTCAAGAAACCGTTGATCGCATACGTGAAATTGCCAGTACCAATCTCGACATCAAATTTGGGGTGAATATCAATGACCAACTCACCGATCAAATTTTAGTGTCCGTGATCGCCGCCCAATTTCCAGAAGAGTATGACTATACCACCGTTCCTAGTCCATTAACAAAAACTCCTAATCATGTTACGAAACCCGAACCTGATCAAGGTTTATTAAAACCACAAGATCCTTTACCTAAACCCACCAATAAAGAAGACGATGAAGATTTATTACCAGAATTTTTATCTGGTAAAAAACTTTCCTAAAGACAATTTGCTTGTTTAGAGTATAATTTATTTAACCGTAGAAGAAGCCACATGGATGCTTGCCTAGAGACTTCGTGGTCGGTGCAAACGAAGAACCCCCATCCATATCCCTTCTGAGGGTGAACTGAATCAAGTAAGAACACCGGATCCTCCCGTTATCGAGGCCAATGAAGCGCGTTGTTTACAACGAAGCAAGGTGGTACCACGTTGATCCACGTCCTTGTCCCAAGGACGTTTTATTTTTTAAGGAGAGATTATGGAATTAAAAGAAACCTTACTGATGCCGAAAACCGCTTTCGAAATGAAGGCAAACTTACCGGTTAAGGAACCGCAATTCATTACCTTTTGGCAAGAACAAAGACTATATGAAAAAATGCGCGAAAAAAATAAGGGCAAACCAGAATATCAACTCCATGATGGGCCGCCTTATGCGAATGGCGATATGCATGTTGGTCACATGCTTAACCGTATCTTAAAAGATATGGTGGTCCGCTATCAACATATGCAAGGCCATGATACCCCATTTGTTTTTGGTTGGGATACCCATGGGTTACCGATTGAAAACTACATCACCAAAAAGGGCATCAATCGTAAAACGATGAGTGTTCCAGAATTCCGCGCTTTATGCGAAAGTTTTGCCAAGGAACAGGTGGAAAAACAAAAAAATCAAATCAGACGACTTGGTGTCGTTGGCGATTTTGACCATCCCTATTTAACGTTAGATCCCCAATTCGAAGCTGCGCAAATTGGGGTGTTTGCCAAGATGGCACTCAAGGGTTTAATTTACAAAGGTCTGAAACCGGTCTATTGGTCACCGAGTAGTGAATCCGCACTTGCCGAAGCAGAAATTGTTTATGAAGATGTGACAGACCAAGCCATCCATGTTGGTTTTAAAGTTAAAAACGGCAACGGTATTTTACCAAACGATGCCCAAGTGGTAATTTGGACCACAACTCCTTGGACCATTCCCGCTAACCTTGCGATTGCTGCTCACCCGCAATTTGATTACGGTTTATACCAAACCAATAAGGGTTTACTGGTTTTTGCCACTTCTTTAGAATCAACAGTTGTGACTCAACTTGGCTTGAGTGCATGTCAATTAATCAAGACCTTGAAAGGTAAAAGCTTAGAGGGAATCGAAACCAAGCATCCTTTTTACGATCGAACCTCGCCAATCATTTTAGGTGAGCATGTCACCAATGATACAGGAACAGGATTTGTGCATACTGCACCAGGTCATGGAGAAGAAGATTTTATCGTTGGGATGAAATATAAATTACCCCCACTTTGCCCAGTCGACGGTCGTGGATATATGACCGAAGAAGCCGGTGATGATTTAAAGGGTTTATTTTATGGAGATGCCAACACAAAAGTAATTGAAAAATTAACATTAGCGAAAGCCTTACTTGCTGTTCATCCCTATCATCACCCCTATCCTCATGACTGGCGTACCGGTAAACCTTTAATTTATCGAGCAACCCCGCAATGGTTTGCATCGATTGAACCGATTCGAGAAACGTTATTAAAAGAAATCGCTCGGGTCAAGTGGACACCATCTTGGGGACAAGTCAGAATTCATAACATGATTAAAGAACGCGGTGACTGGTGTATATCCCGGCAGCGGACCTGGGGGGTGCCAATTCCAATTCTTTACCATGAAAATGGCATGCCTATTATCGAAGATAACGTATTTAAACATATCCAAAAACTGATTCAACAACATGGAAGTTCTTATTGGTTTCGTGCCGAAGCAAAGGATTTACTACCCCCCGGTTATCGCCATGTTAATTCGCCGAATCAAGCATATAAAAAAGAAACGGATATCATGGATGTATGGTTTGATTCTGGATCAAGTTCATTAGCGGTATTAAAAACCAGAGGCATGAAATTTCCAGCTGATTTGTATTTAGAAGGAAGTGATCAATATCGAGGCTGGTTTAATTCTTCATTAATTATTGCCGTTGCCACGGAGGGCGTCTCTCCCTATCAAAATATCGTTTCGCATGGTTTTGTCGTGGATGGTAAAGGCGAAAAGATGTCGAAATCCAAAGGTAACGGGGTTGATCCTTTGAAAATGATGCAAGTCTATGGTGCTGACATCATGCGCTTATGGGCGGCTTCGATTGATTTCACTGCAGACGCAAGAGCCAGTGAAGATATATTTAAAGGCAATGCAGAAGCGTATCGCAAAATTCGTAATACATTCAAATTCATGTTAGGAAACTTATCGGAAGGGGA
>CAIMWL010000112.1 GCA_903845135.1 uncultured Caryophanales bacterium | reverse complement strand
CCATTTCAAGGATTAAGTATTACCTTAATCATCCTTGCATTAATGGCGATGGCATTGATTGGCTTAGGAGGTCTCTAACATGAATGAACTCGTTCGCTTCTTATTAGGTATCGGCGTTATCGTCGTCTTAATTGCTGCCTATGCAATGGTGACCAATATTCGCAGAAAAACCATCGCGGCAAGTCAGTTAGAAAGTTGTGACACCAATCCACAAGGTGGATGCTGTGGCCAACAAGGTGCTTGTAGTTTTGAAGCAAAAGTACAACGCATTGATGGGTCTAAATAACCTATCCTTACTTGTAATTTGTAATGGATTGTTTGATAATTTGACTAGGTAAAACCTAGTCTTTTTTTATGAAAAAACCACCGTTTGCATTAACCAAAAAACCAGGAGACGTTTATGGTTTTTCGATTGTGTTGATTTTTTTATCGTTGTTATTGGTGTATATCAATCTCTTAAATCGACCCTCTGGCGATTTATATGTTTCCGTCTACATCGAAAATAACTATATAAACCAATATTCTTTATACCAAAATCAGTCCATCACCTTTCAACAAGCAGAATATCCGGTGCTCTTAGGGGATATTATTCTTGCAATTGAAGACGAAAAAATTCGCATTGAGCAAGAAACTTCACCGTTAAATATTTGCTCCGAACAAGGGTGGATTAATACGCCTGGAATGCCTCTAATTTGTGCACCAAATTATTTTATGGCAGTGATTGAGGCCCCGAAAATATGAACACGAATTCTGTCCAAAAACTTACGCGTTTAGCGATGTTGTTAGCCTTAGGCGTGTTGCTAAATTATGCAGAAGCAGTTTTATTACCAACCGCACTCATTGCTCCTGGTGTCAAATTAGGATTAGCGAATACGGTGGGTTTAATTGTGTTATTTCTATACGATGATCAAACGTTCCTTTTCTATGGATTTTTAAGAGTGTTAATGACCAGTTTATTTACTGGTTTTGGTTTTAATTTCTTGATTGCGATTGCTGGTTTTCTGGTGGCTTCTTTGATGGTCATCCTCGTCAAATCCTGGAAACAATTATCGATTTTTGGGTTATCCATGATTGCGGCCGTCTTTCATGGTGTTGGGCAAATTGGGATGGTTTCTTGGCTTTATCAATCGATTTACATGGTGAACTATTTACCGATTTTAATGGTTTCGAGCTTAATGGCAGGACTGGTGATTGCTAAACTTAGTCAACAAGTTTTGTATCGGGTTGAAAAGGTGTTAATGTGAGCTCACTTATACTTTGGTTTAAAGTTACCTTTTCATTCAAGGAACGTTTAGTGCTCATTATCAGTGTGATCATCAGCGGTTTGATTTTATCGTCTTTATTTTGGATTCAACCGATTCAGCAAGGGGTTAATCCGTATCAATTATTAGCCTATAATATTGACGTTCGTGACGCTAATCAAACGAAACTTGATCCGTTTTATACGATATTTTTTGCTAATTATGAAGCGAAAGCACCTCAAGATGAAAAGGATGAAGTCGTTCGCTTACTCACCTCAGAAGTGCAACGCTTACATCCGTATGCGGACCGGCATCATGATTTCCTAGATGCAAACTCCCAAAATATTCACAACTTAAAAATGTTGAATGCGGCTTTGGGATCTGCTCAATGGTTGGCCATTGATGATGTCTTTTATGATTTATTATCGGAAGCAAAATTAATGACCAAGTTAACTGAGGGAGCATTTAATATGTTCATTGGTTCGATTTCAGATTACTGGGATGCTTTACTCGATAACCCCGATTATCCTTTTGAATATCTTGAATTAGATCCTGCTTATCAACCTTTACAACGGCGACGCTTAGAACACTTATTACAATTTGTGCCTTTAACCCCTCAAGCGGTTGATCAAACCCTTGAATTGAAAAT
>CAIMWL010000111.1 GCA_903845135.1 uncultured Caryophanales bacterium | reverse complement strand
TTTACCACGTTTGAAAAAATTGAAGTGAACGGAGATCAATCGCATCCGCTTTATCAGTATTTAAGAAAACAAAATCCGCAAAAATCCGATGTTAAAATCGAATGGAACTTCACCAAATTCTTAGTGAATCGTCGGGGTGAGGTTGTCAGTCGCTACAATGCAAAAACGACTCCGGAAATGCTTGTGAAGGAAATCGAAACGTTGCTCAATGCTCGATAAAAAAGTAAAACAATCTCTAACGGATAAACATATTCTTTGTTTTGGCAACTCGCCTAGTTTTTTTATTCAAAATCCTTTACGAGTTGAATGGTTTGGTGCTTATAGTAGTCTGCATGGTTCAAGTCGACTAACGAGCGCAATCAATGTTTATCAAGTTGCCAGTGTTAGTCAAAATCAAGAACGTGTTTTACGAATTATTTCTCCGCATTATCCTGCTATCAACCTCTCATTCGATAAAACTGCTTTCGATGCTGATAAAGGTACGACCTTAGACCTGATTGATCAAATGATTAAGTCCCTCAAAAAGCAGCAAATCAATCCTTATCAAGGCATCAATATCTTTATTGATTCCGACCATAAACATAGTTTTCATTTTGGAACTTCAAGTGGGTTTTTGTTACTCATCTTAGAAGCGATTCTCATTTCTAGTAAAGGGAAACCATCGCTGACAATTGAAGAAAAACTTTCCATCATCCATAGCATCGAACAGCTGCAATTGCATCGCCCCATTCACTTCCATGATGCGTTGCCGATGCTAACAGGTGGCAGTACGTTTTTCGAAATCGATAAACAACAAATACCCATCTATCAGCGAAAAATGGGTACATTTAAGCAATATAAAATCGTCACATTATCATTTCATAACTTTATTTATCAACCGCATTTATCGATAAAAAACATTGTCGAACAAATGAATATTATTGCTCAGCATTATCTACAAAAACGGTTGATCGATGTAGATCCGCTAACATTTCAACACGACGCCCGGCAATTAGGGTTGCTATATGGGACAAAAGCGATTGCCAAAGCGAATCATTTTTTTCAAGAAAATCTTGCTACTAAACAAAGCTTTCTTGCATTGGAAAAAGAGGATGAATTAGGTTTCTCGCATTTGTTAGTGCAAGCACAAAAACGGGATTTTGATTGGTTGGAACATCATCTGGTGTCAAGTCCATCAGAATTAAAAATTTCAAATACGATCAAATGGTTGAAAACGCATTTTCCCAAAATAAGCTTTCGGTTGCATGGATTTGGTTTTCAAGCTGATTTTTTGTTACTCATACCTGTTGATGGATATAGAGAAATCTTCGCTCGTCTCAAAAAGCAATTTTATCAAGATCAACTCAAAGAAATACGGATTGTAAATCAAGGGATTCGTGTTTTCAATATTTGAAACCTCTTTCATTATTCTTTAATATTTTGGGTATTTTGTATGTAAATTAATATGTAAGCGATAACATTTACTATGAAAAATGGAAAGCGTTTACATTTCTTTTATGTAAATTGTATTTTAAAATTCCACCTTATATAGTGGATTTGTCTTTAAGATCTGGCAACAAAAAGACAAGAGGAAAGAGGAGGCCCAACATATGAGTACAACAATCTTCGAAAGTCTAACCAAGAAGCCATTGAATGCAAAATACTATCCTTTAGATGAAGAAAATAAATCGATTATTCAACCGAAAAAAGATTATTTCTTTGCAGGACTTTCAAACTTTATCATTGAAGTTCTTGCCATTGTATCAAGACCCAACCTTGATTAAATAAATCAAAAAATCATTATCAGGAGCTTGAAACCAGATTCAAGCTCTTTTTCTATTTTCAACTCAATAGAATGAATTAGCACTCTAACTTGACAAATGCTAAAAATATTTCTATATTATTGTTAGCACTTAATCATAAAGAGTGCTAAAGGAGTAAAACGATGGAATTACCAATTGATTACAGTAAAGATGAAAAAGTGTTAGAAAAATTTGGCAGAAATATAAATGAACAAGTGCAAAAAGGAAAAATTGATCCGATTATAGGCCGTGATGAAGAAATTAGAAAAATCATCCAGATTCTCGCTAGAAAAAATAAAAATAATGTGATTTTGTTAGGTGAACCTGGTGTCGGAAAAACGGCGATCATTGAAGGCTTAGCGCAGCGAATTATGCGACAAGATGTTCCCAATACACTCAAAGATAAAATCATCTATGAATTAGATATGGGTTCGTTGATTGCCGGTGCTAAATTTCGTGGTGAATTTGAAGAACGTTTAAAAGCCGTCTTGAATAAGATTAAACTATCTGAAGGTAAAATCATTTTATTTATCGATGAAATACATAGTATTGTTGGCGCGGGTAGAACCGATGGGGCTCTCGATGCATCGAATATGTTAAAACCTTTATTAGCTCGCGGTGAAATTGATTGTATTGGAGCGACAACATTAAATGAATATCGCCAGTACATTGAAAAAGATCGAGCGTTAGAAAGACGGTTTCAACCGTTGATGGTGTTAGAACCTACCATCGAAGATACGATTTCCATCCTTCGGGGTATTAAATCTAGATATGAATCACACCATGGTGTCAAAATTACAGATGAAGCTTTAATTGCAGCTACTACCCTTTCTCAACGGTATTTAACATCTCGTTTTTTACCTGATAAAGCCATCGATTTAATTGATGAAGCGTCTGCCTTAACTCGAGTCCAGATCGAATCCATGCCAACGGAACTAGATGAAGTTGATCGTAAAATTCGGCAACTTGAAATTGAAAAATTTGCCTTAAGCAAAGAGGATGATGCTACTTCAAAAGCAAGGTATAACAAAATTAATGATGAATTAAATCAATTAAAAAAAGATTATGCAAATAAAAAACAAAAATGGTTAGAAGAAAAATCCTTACTTTTGGAAATTAAAAATACAAAAGATACGATTCACCAAACCAAATTAAAACTTGATCAAGCTTTTACAAATGGCGATTACCAAAAAGCTTCTGAACTTCAATATGGACAACTACCAGCGTTAGAAAAAAATCTATTGATTCTTGAAAATAAAACAAGAAAAGGAAGAATGCTCTCGGAAATAGTAACCGAAGAAGAAATAGCAAAAATTGTTTCAAAAATGACTAGAATTCCACTATCACGCATTGTCCAAGGGGAAAAAGAAAAAGTGTTAGGATTAAAAGACAAAATGCTCCAACGCGTAATAGGTCAGGATGATGCAATTAATCTCGTGACCGATGCGATTATTCGTCAACGAGCAGGGATTCAAGATGCCAAACGCCCCATTGGAACCTTTATGTTTTTAGGCCCGACTGGGGTTGGTAAAACGGAAGTGGCAAAGAGCTTAGCCGAAGGTTTATTTGATAATGACACGCAAATAATTCGCATTGATATGTCTGAATACATGGAAAAATTTTCCGTGACACGTTTAATTGGTTCTCCGCCTGGCTATGTGGGCTATGAAGAAGGCGGACAATTAACGGAAAAAGTTAGACGCGCCCCTTACAGTATTGTCCTTTTTGATGAAATTGAAAAAGCGCATCCAGAAGTGTTTAACTTACTTCTGCAAGTTTTAGATGAAGGGAGACTCACCGATTCTCAGGGGCGGGTGATTGATTTTAGAAATACGGTCATTATTATGACGTCCAATTTAGGTTCCGAACTTTTATTAGAAGGTAAGTCCGATGCCGTAGAAGATCTCCTTCATCGCACCTTTAAACCTGAATTCTTAAACCGAATTGATGAAATTGTCTATTTCCATCCGTTAAACAAAGACACGCAAGGTCTCATCGTCACACGGATGCTCCAACAATTAGAACAACACCTTGAAAAACAAGGCATTATGGTGAGTTTTACTGAGGCAATTGAAACCTATATTTTGGAGCAAGCTTTTAGTAAAGAATATGGTGCAAGACCGCTTAAAAGATTTATTCAAAAAGAAATCGAAACCTTTATTGCAAAAGCATTAATCCAAGGTAAAATTTCTCCAAAAGTTCCGGTGACATTGGACGTAAAAAACCAACTTCTTTCATTTAAAACCACCGACTAAATAGATTCGAATATTGCAAATTTCAAAACACGCTTCCATTCATTGACAAAAGCGTGTTTTTTTTCTATGATTGAAAAGCGTGTGCCCCCTTAGTTAAATGGCATAACGAGTCCATGGTAAGGACTTATTGTCAGTTCGATTCTGGCAGGGGGCACCATTCAATCTCCTTTGGAGATTTTTTTATTTTCAAGTATGCTTGCAATCGTTATAATGTCCGTAAGGATTAATCCATGAAAGTAAAACTTATCTCCTATTCACAACCTCAAGACGCACTCAAGCTTGAAGGTTTATCCAATGCGCAAGAACTCATCGCCTTCTGTGCCCGTGTTTCCAACCCAACAAACCAAATGAATATGACCACTTCTGATAAATTAATCCGGTATCTCGTCAAGCATAAGCATTGGTCACCATTAGAGATGGTTTCTTTATGCTTAGAGATTGAAACGACAAGAGATATTGCTAGACAAATTTTAAGACACCGTTCTTTTTCATTTCAAGAATTCTCGCAACGATATGCCGATCCAACCCAACATTTAGAATTCACCACCCGTGAAGCACGACTTCAAGATGATAAAAATAGACAAAACAGTATTAAACTAAGCGATCAAACCAATGGCCCAATGTTACAAAAACAATGGGAAGAAAAACAACAAACGATGATTCAACTGGCTAAACAAACTTATACTTGGGCAATTAATAATGGGATCGCCAAAGAACAAGCACGCGCAGTTTTACCAGAAGGATTAACGATGTCGCGGCTTTATATGAATGGCACCCTCAGAAGTTGGGTACACTATTTGGAATTAAGATCGGGCAATGGCACTCAACTAGAACATATGGAAGTGGCACTTGCTTGCGCAAAGGTCATTACCAAGGTATTCCCTTTAATCCAAGAATTTATTGTTCATGAAGAATCCAAGGCCTAAAAAGAAACATCGTTGGTTGATTACTTTCGGCATCTTATCAATACTCGTAATTGCCCCTTTTTCTGCTTATCCTTTAAGTTATCAACCTCAAGTAATTGCCCAATCAGCCTATGAACAAGCGACCCAAAAACAAGGTTACTATCAATTTGTGGTTCCATCTTCAAATGTAGGTGTTATTTTTTATCCCGGCGGTCTTGTCAATCCAAACGCTTATGCTGCTTTTGCCCAAACGTTATCGAGTGAGGCGAATGCTTCTGTATTTGTCACTCAACCTTTATGGAATTTAGCGATTACCAATATCGAAGGTGCATCCGCGATAATCAAGGCCAATCCTAATGTTGATCATTGGATCATTGGCGGGCATTCTTTAGGTGGTACTAGTGCGGCTTTTTATGCCATTGATCATCTTGAACAAATCGATGGCATTTTCTTTCTCGCTAGTTATACGACGGAGGATGCTGATTTCTCCCAAACTTCTTTACCCATTCTCACGATTACCGGTGCTAACGATGAAATTTTAGATCAAGAAACTTATCAAGCAGCGCAAATATACCATTCCCCGATTACAACGAACTACGTAATTCAAGGGGGTAACCATAGTCAATTTGGCGATTATGGATTGCAACGAGGTGATGGTATCGCCACCCTTACACAGATTGAACAAATGACCGAAACTTTGATGGTCATGATTACTTGGTTGTCAGTGGTGACGTTGATCTAAAAGCATTAAGATTCCGAAGCCAATAATGGGCACGAAGGCAAGCTTCCAATGATCAAACAATTGTTTAGCCCGATAAATACTCCAAACATAAAGCACCAAAAAATCCACTGTCATAATTCCAATCAGTGAGTCTTGAAAGAAGTGGCGAAAATAAAGCGATGGATCTCCTTGCCAAAAACCTTGAATGATTAGCGTTGTGGTCAATAGAATTAAAAGTAGTAGTAAACCCTGAACCCACCATGGCATGGGTCGGCGGATTGAATGAGGCGCATGGTATCCAAGTAAAATACTAAAAGCACCTCCCAAAAAACCAAATAAAAAAAAGATAATTCCAGTTTTTGAATGGTTTTGAAAATAAAGGTAATCCATTAAAAAGTAACAAGGCACTAATCCCATCAGATTAAAAAATTGCGATGCAAAGGGATTGGCTTCTCCATTGATAATCTCTAATAATAAAATGGAAGTAGATTGAATCCATAAAATATAAATCAACGTGTATATGACTAAACCAAACCAAAGTGAGAAGGCAACTTTATTCATGAACCGATGAGATCAGCGGCAATAATCGCCGACTGATAAATGGTGGGCAAACCACTACCTGGATGCGTACCCCCACCAACAAGATATAAATTTTTCAAGCCTTGGAAGCGATTGTGGGGACGGAAATACAATAGTTGAGTAAAATCATGTGCCAAATTAAAGTTAGCACCTAAATAAACATGATATTGATCCTGCCAATCTAACGGGGTGATGACGCGTTGCTTGACAATGTGTTTACGTAGATCTTTCATCCCTGGAAGTTTCTCAATACGGGTAAGAATCAAATCTGTAAAGGATTGGGTGAGTGATGGCCAATCAAGATTTGCTTTTAAATGAGGGACAGGCACAAGAATATACATCGTACTTTGATTTTCTGGGGCAAAACTTCGGTCTATTGCCGATGGATTTTGAATATAAAAAGAGGGATCCTTAGACAAGGTTAACTCTTTGGTCAAGGCTTTTACATATGCAGCATAGTCTTTTGAAAAGATAACGTTATGATGGGCAAGTGGAAACAATTTATCCAATCCTAGATAGAGATTAAAAGTGGAACAAGAGTATTGAAGATTTTTTAATTGATTATTTTTGTAGCGTTTGGGTCGAACATCGTCATCCAGTAATTGAATCGCATGACTAAAGTCACCATTGAGGACGACTGTGTCAATCTTTATCCATTTTTGATTTACTTTAATTTTATCGATTTTTTTCTTGTAGACATTGAGCTTTTGTACTGGTTGCGAAAGCTTAATCGACACGCCCATTTCCGTGGCAATTTTCGCCATCGCTTCATTTAATTGATAGAGTCCACCAATAATATGATAAACACCATATTCATGTTCCATGTAAGATAACATACTAAAAATAGAAGGACAATCCCAAGGAGACATTCCCAAATATTTCGCTTGAAAGGCCATCGAATAAATTAATTCATCCTGATGAAAAAATTGTTTTAATCGGGAATAAAGTGATTTTCCTATATCAATTTCATCAAGTGCTGCCAAAACTTTTGGGTTTAAAAACTGAAATGGTGTATTGAAAGGTAATTGTAAGACGGGTAGTAGTTTTTTTAATCGCTTCGACTCTTTCTTTAAGTAAAGTTGATATCCATTTTCTTCACCAGGAAAAACACGGTGAATTTCTTTCATCATTTTTCCATGATCTCGATAGGGACGAAATACTTTGTTTGTAAAATACAAATCATACAAGGGTTCAATTGGCTTTAAATTAACGTAATCTTCAAGTTTTTTCCCTATTCGTTTAAAGACATCATCTAATACATAACGATATATGAAAAAAGTGGGACCTGCATCAAAGGTAAATTGGTCTAATTGAATAACGCTAGACCGGCCCCCAATCCGTTCGTTACGTTCATATATTGTGACTTCATGACCCTGATGAGCAAGTAATAAACTAGCAGCCAAACCACCTGGACCAGCACCAATGATTGCGATTTTTTGCTTTGATTTATTCATTGATGAATTCATAAAATTTCCTATATTATTATACAATTTTAATCTTTTTTTGTGAAAATATTATTTGCTTTTTTTATCAAATCGTGTATATTAAAGGTGCTTAAGTCATTATCTTAGGCCCTCGCAAGTAAATTACGAGAGTGGAGTAATCCACTCTTTGTTTTTTTAAGGAGATCTATGTCACTGATTGAAAAAATAGAAGCATTAATTAAACCTCCCATATCATCGCTTGGTTTGACTTTATTTGAAGTGAGTCTAACGCTGGAGCAAGGGGAAAAATTCTTGCGGGTTCTGATTGAAAAACCACAAGGACGTATCGGTTTACAAGAAATTATCTCCGTGACCCAATTGATTAATCCATTACTGGACCAAGCTGACATCATCCCAGAACATTACGTGCTCGATGTTGCCAGCGCCGGTGTCGAACACCCGATTCATTTGGATGCTTTACCAGATTATCTTGATCGATTTGTCTACATCCACCTAATGCACCCATTTGAAGGGGAAAACATCCTGGAGGGAAAATTAGTCAAGATTGAAAATCAAACGATTGAATTAGACGTCATGGTAAAGGCGAGAAGAAAAAGATTAACGATTCAAAGAAAGGACATTGACTACGCAAGATTAGCAGTAGCAATGAAATAAAAATATGATTGATACCAAAGCATTAATCCAAGCAATTGATCTCATTGAACAAGAAAAAGGGATTTCCAAAGATGCAATCGTCATTGCGCTTAAGGAGGCCTTAGAAAAAGCTTACCGAAAACAACTCGGCTCCATTGATGATGCGCTCGTACGCGCTGACATTGACCTCAAAAAGGGCATCATCAAGTTATTCCAACTTAAAAAAGTCGTGGAGAATGTGGAAGATGACTTTTTAGAAATTTCGCTTGAAGAAGTCAAAGCCCTTGGATTGACTTTCAATATTGGTGATACTTATCAGATTGAAGCCTCTCCTGAAGACTTCCAAAAATCAGCGGCAATGACGGTTAAAGCAATTCTCAGACAAAAAATTGCTGAAGCTGAAAAATCTGCTTTATTTGAAGTTTATAAAGATAAAATTGGCGAAATGATTGTCGGTCAAGTTGAGAAAATTGATGAACGATCTGCCATTGTTAATATTGGGAGAACTTCGGTTTATTTACCTAGTTCTAAACGCATTCCTGGTGAAACATTTAAGGTTGGTGATCGTATCAAACTTTATGTCGTGGATGTTGAATCTACAACTAAAGGTGCCCAAATTGCGGTTTCTCGTATTCATGAGGGTTTCCTGAAGCGCTTATTTGAAGAAGAATTACCAGAAATTTATGAAGGCACTGTCATTATCAAAGATATCGCTCGTGAAGCAGGATTACGTTCCAAGGTTGCGGTTTACTCTCTTGATCCTAACGTTGACGCTGCCGGTGCTTGCATCGGTCAAAATGGTTCACGCATTCAAAAGATTGTCAGTCAACTAGGGAATGCAAAAGACAAAGAAAAAATCGATATTATTGCCTATACTGAAAATTTACCGCTTTATTTAGTGGAATCTTTAAAACCCGCTCAGGTAACAGGTATTATTGTTGATGAAGTCAACAAAAAAGCAACGATGGTCATTGCCGATGAAAATCTAGGAACCGCGATTGGTCGTCGGGGCGTTAACCCAAGACTCGCAACCAAGCTAACCGGTTACCAAATTGAAATCAAAGATTTAACTGCTGCAACAGCTGAAGGATTGAAATATTTATCCGTTGATCAACTCCGAACTCAAGATGACTTAAGAAAACAAAGAGAAGCGTTACCCAATCCAACCCAAGGCCAACGCAACAATTCGACTACCAATCGTGTCCACGATGAGTCATTTACAATGGAAGATGTGATGGCACCTCGCCATGATGATGCTGTCGTAGAAAAAGTAGTCAGCGATAAAGAAGATATGGAAGTCAGCCATACCCCGTCTATAACAACCACTAACACGAAGGAAATCGAACCTGTCGTGAGTACCGTTAGTCAAGTCACTACCAAACCTAAGGTTGTTCAAGAACCACCTAAAGTTACCGTGGTTAAAACGACCAAAACACTTGAAGAACTTGAAAAAGAACTTGAACAACAAAAAGCGAGAACACCGAAGCCTGACCGTTTTGACAAGAAGAAAAAGCCTTTCAAGAAAAAAGACCGGGATGATAAACCAGCGACACCCAATATTGGTGCCGCTTCCGAACCTGTCAATCCAGCAAACTTTATGAAGATCTATGATGATGAAACCCCAGTTGCTGAGGAAACCCCAACTGCAGAGGTAGAAGAAACCGAAAGCGAAATCGAGGACTTTGATGAATACTACGAAGAAGAAAAATAATATTCCTCTTCGTCGTTGCATCGTCACGGGAGAGCAATTGCCTAAGGCTGCGTTAATCCGGATTGTCAAAACACCAGATCAACGTTTAGCCATTGATATGAGCCCATCCGGAAAAATGAATGGTCGAGGTGCCTACATCAAAAAGGATGCCAACATCATCAATATGCTAAAAAAAGGACAATTCATCAAGAAAAATTTAGACATTGATCCCTCTGATGACTTTTATCAACAACTAGAAACATTCATGCATGGATAAATGGCGACAACAATTACACTTTGTGATGAAGGCGAAAGCTTATTTAACCGGTGAACTGGCGATGCGGGCATTAGCCAAAAAACAGGTACATTATGTGATTATTGCCTCCGATACTTCGCTTCCCCACCAACAACTGATCCAAGAGCGTTTGCACTATTACCAAATTCCTTGGATTGTCTCCCTCACTAAATCAGAATTATCTGAATTAACGGGTAAAAAGCAAGTGATTATGATTGCCATAACCAATCCAAATTTGGCAAACATCCTCAAACAAAAGGAGAAATAAGATGAAGAAAACTCCCACCAATCGTCAAGAAAATATCCAAGGCAATCTTGGTAAAACTGAAACCGCCAAAGTTTCAGGTGACGTTTTTATTTACAATGAGCCCATGACCTTAAACGCGTTTGCATTAAAGTTGAATAAACCGGCACCAGAAATTATCAAATTCTTGTTTCTTAATAAGAAAATGATCACAATGAATGCCATGCTTGATGATGAAACGATTGGTCTTGTTTGTTTACATTATGGCCTTGATTTTAAAAAAGAAAAAGTAGTTGCCGCAGAAAATATTGAAGAATACGTGATGGAAGATGCTGCTCAAAACCTTGTCGAAAGGCCACCTGTTGTGACGATTATGGGTCACGTTGATCATGGTAAAACTACTTTAATCGATGCGATTCGAAGTTCCAATATTGCCGAAGGAGAATTTGGTGGTATTTCACAAGCAATCGGCGCTTATCAAAGAGAATTTAAGGGCAAACGCATTACCTTCATCGACACTCCTGGACACGCTGCTTTTACGGCGATGCGCAGTCGTGGAGCTAAAGTAACGGATATCGTCGTTCTTGTCGTTGCTGCTGATGATGGCGTCATGCTTCAAACCCGAGAAGCAATTGATCACGCTATGGCTGCAGAAGTTCCAATCATTGTTGCAATTAATAAGATGGATAAACCAACCGCTAATCCCAAGCGCGTTAAAGAGGATCTCATGAAGTTAAATATCATCGCCGAAGAATATGGTGGTGAAAATATATTTGTTGAGATTTCTGCAAAAGCTAAAACTGGCATTGATGAATTGCTAGAAAATATTTTGCTATTAGCCGAAGTCAAAGAATTAAAAGCCAACCCAGGTCGTTATGCTTCAGGTACGGTTTTAGAAGCGGTTTTGGACAAAAGGGAAGGACCGAAAGCTACATTACTCATTGAAAATGGTACTTTAAATGCTTCCGATTATCTTGTCGTTGGTAGTGTTTATGGCAAAGTTCGAAGAATGACCAATGAGTACCATAAAGCATTAAAAAATGCCACGCCATCGACACCAGTGGAAGTAATCGGCTTGAGCGAAGTTCCGATTGCCGGAGATTCTTTTATGGCATTCCCTACTGAGAAGCAAGCAAAAGAAATCGCCGAAAAAAGACAATTGTTAAAAACTGAAACCTCTCGTCAATCCAATAATGCCAACTCCATTGAAGCCTTGAATGAAAAACTTAGTGCCGGTGATTTAACCTCGATAAATTTAATTATTAAAACCGATAACACTGGGTCACTAGAAGCAATCAAAACCTCATTAGAAAAATTAAATGCCGAAGGTGTCAAACTAAAAATTATTCGAACGGATATTGGCGCGATTACAGAAAATGATTTAATGTTAGCGGTATCCTCAAAAGCGCTAATTTATGGTTTTAATATTCGCCCCGACGCTTCGATTCAACAAAAAGCAAACGAGTTAAAAGTGGAGATACGGTTACATCGAATCATTTATGCTTTACTTGAAGAAGTTGAAGCGATGATGAAGGGTAAAGTAAAAATTAAGATGGTGGAAAGCAAACTTGGTCAGTTTGAAATACGCCAAATATTTAAATTGACAAAAGCGGGAGTGGTTGCAGGTGGTATGGTCACCACTGGTCAAATCCTGAATCAAGCAAAAATACGCTTAATCCGAAATGGCAATGTTATACATGAAGGGAAAATCAGCTCTTTAAAGCGCTTAAAAGATGAAGTGAAAGAAGTTAAGTCTGGGTTTGAATGTGGCATTGTGATTGAAAATTACCAAGAAATGAAAGTTGGCGATATTATTGAAGCGTATCAAATAGTTGAGGACAAAGCATGAATCATCGACAATCAAGAGTAAATTCTACCATCGTCAAACATATTACTGACATCATCCAATTTTCCATAAAGAACCCACAAATTCGATTTATCACCGTCACTGATGCCCAGGTGACCGCCGATCATACTTATGCCAAAATTTTTGTTTCCTTTATGGGAGCAGAGGATAGTTTAAAACAATTAGAAATTCTTAAAAAAGCAAAAGGTTTTATTCGCACCGAACTAGCACAACGAATGGATATTTATAAAGTTCCAGATCTTGCTTTTTTTCTTGATGATACCTTTGAAAAAGCTGAAAAATTAGAAAAAACCATTGCCGAGGCAAAAGCAAAACTTAAAAAGTAGAGCGTTTTAATTTTTTTTCCATCTCGATATGCTCGATATTTGCTTCTAAAAAAGTTTTGCCTTTGGGTTGATATCCTAATTCAAGGTAGAACTTTTTTAAATATAATTGCGCATTTAACTGGATGGTTACGATGGGATATAAACCGACAATATATTGTTCAAACCAACGCATCATGGCTTTACCAAATCCTTGCATACGATAAGGTTTTAATAGTGCAATTCGACCTGGATGGATGTGTTGGTTTTCATCTTTATAATAACGCATGGTGCCAACGGGTACATGATCTAGGAAGAATAAAAAAGAGACGCTGTTAAGATCACTACCATCAAATTCTTCATCGATTGAAATGTTTTGCTCTTCGACAAAAACTTTATAGCGAATATAACTTACCGTCATTCCATCATAAGCAGTGGTGACGAGTTTGACTGTTAGAGGGGAATGAGGAATGGTTAATAAATGTGGTGCTGCCATCGTGAATGCCTTCTTTCTATGGTTAATGTTATGATGTTAGAGGAAGTTTATCAATGGATGGCATTTATTTATTAAACAAACCAAGCGGTATCACCTCGCGTGATTTAGTCGATGGTCTTGGCAAAAAGTTCAATACCAAAAAAGTCGGACATACTGGCACGCTTGATCCCTTTGCCGATGGTTTAATGATTTTAACGGTTGGAAAAGCAACAAAAGCAGGAATGTTTCTTGAGGCCTTAGATAAACGTTATGAAGCCACCATACAATTAGGGAGTAAAACCGATACCGGTGATTTAACGGGTAATGTAATCGAAAGCACTCCGTTAATTGATCTTTATGATCAATATGTAAATGATACGTTAGAATCGATGATTGGACCACAACTGCAAACACCACCGATGTATTCTGCGATTAAACAAAATGGCACCCCACTTTATCAATTTGCAAGAGAAGGTAAGACCGTGGAGCGCGAAGCAAGATCTATTTTTATTCATGAAATGAAACTCATTAAGCTGACAAAAGATACGATTCGCTTTTCAGTTCGATGTTCAAAAGGTACCTATGTTAGAACGTTAGCAGAGGATATTGCGCAAAAATTTGGGCTCGTTGGGCATTTAACTCACCTCACCCGAATTGCCATCGGCCAATATAAACTTGCTGCCGCAAAATCATTAGATTCAATATCAATCGACCATCGGTTAAGCGTGTATCAAGCTTTATCTTTTATGGATCAAGTGATGATTAATGATCCAATCCAAATTAAGGCCATCAAAGATGGTAAACCTTTTCTACAAACTCATCCCAAAAATCGTATATTACTGATTGATGGCCAAAAAGAAGTATTAGCCGTTTACGATCGCTTTGAGGGAAATGTATTTAAACCAGTAAGAGGACTATTTTAATGCAAGTTTGGGAAACGGATTTAACTTCAAAACCCTTTTCGATTCCGAATTTAACGATTTGCTTAGGGTATTTTGATGGGGTCCATCTTGGTCACCAATCGTTGATTAAAAAAGGTTTATCATTGGGTAAACCATTGGCGGTTTTAACGTTTGATCGTAATCCAAAACCCGGTAGAGAAAGTCAAAGTTTAACGCCTTTAAAAACCAAAAAAAATTTACTGGAAAAACTCAAAGTCGATTATTTAATTCTTGTCCAATTTAATGAACAAGTAAAACGTTTATCGCCTCAAGGATTTTTAGATTTCCTATTTTCTCTCGGTGCAAACAATCTTGTCTGTGGCCCCGATTTTTCTTTTGGCGCTGAAGGAAAAGGGAATGTGGATACCATTCAAAAAGATTCAAGATTCAAACTACATCTAGTTCCGAATTTAACAATGAATGGTAAAAAGATATCAACGCGTGATATTGTGGCTTACCTTGATGCGGGTCAATTAGATGTCATGACTTCTTTATTGGGAAGACCTTATATTGTAGAGGGCATTGTTGGTAAAGGCTTAGGCGAAGGTAGAAAAATGGGTTATCCCACCGCTAATATTGTCCTTGATTCACCTTATTATTTACCGAAAAATGGCGTCTATATAACCTTGATCAAAATTGATCAACACACTTACTATTCCTTAGCGAGTTTAGGATTTCACCCAACTGTCGCAAACCTAAACCATCCCACCTTGGAAGTATTTGTGTTAAATTTTCAAGCCAATTTATATGAAAAACATGTAGAAGTCGCGTTTCTCCATTATTTAAGGCCTGAACAAAAGTTCCCATCCAAGGAGGCACTTATTCGGCAAATGGATCAAGATAAAGCCACCGCGTTACAGTTACAACCCACCTTACTCAAAGATTTTTAGTTGCATTTTTATCATTAACACCTATAATACGTTTAGACCTTAATCGATGTACACCGGCGTTTCCACCAGGTGTTCGCTGATAAGGCCGATCATGAAATAGGAGGAAACATCATGAGTTTAACAAAAGAACAAATAGCCAATCTGACGAAAGCCTATGGAAAAACGGCATCGGATACTGGATCAACAGAAGTTCAAATCGCAATTTTATCAGAACAAATTAAAGAGTTAACCGAACACTTAAAAGGCCATCCCAATGACCACCATGGCCGTCGAGGGTTACTTGTCTTAGTAGGTCGGCGCAGTCGGTTATTAAAATTCTTAGAACGGTCTAATCGAGACAGTTACCTCGTGGTCATTGAAAAGCTTGGATTAAGAAAATAAAAATATCAAACCATTCCTTGTGAATGGTTTTTTAATTATTAAGGAGAATATGCATGAGTTTAATGGAACGATTTATTCGATATGTCAAAATTGACACCCAGTCTGATGCGGATTCAACCTCCGTACCCTCGACCCAAAAACAATTTGACTTACTGAAACTTCTAAAACAAGAATTAGTCGAGCTCAGCATCAAAGACATTCACCTAGATCCGACCGGTAATTTATATGCTACCGTTCCTGCCAATTCCAAAAAACCATCGCCAGCGATTGGTTTGATGGCCCATGTCGATACTGCCTCGGAAATGTCTGGTAAGAATGTTAAACCTAAGATTGTGAAAAACTACAATGGCGAGGTAATTATTTTAAACCAAACGCAACAAATTTTTCTTGATCCAAAAGTATTTCCAACTTTGATTAATCATCAAGGAAAAACCTTGATCACAACAGATGGAACGACACTTCTAGGTGCCGATGATAAAGCGGGCATTGCCATCATTATGACTTTTGTCGAACATTTAAAAAACCATCCAGAAATTCCTCATGGGCCTATTCAGATTGGCTTTACATCCGATGAAGAAATTGGTCGTGGCGTTGTTCACTTTGATCCGAAAATATTTAAAGCTGATTTTGCTTATACCTTAGATGGTGGTCCCATTGAAGAAATCAATTATGAAAACTTTAATGCTTCCAGTGCCGTCGTCACCATTCAAGGGAAGGCCATCCATCCTGGTTCTGCTAAAGGACAAATGATTAATTCTCAAACCCTTGCTGCTGAATTTCATGTAAGCTTACCAACCCATTTAAAGCCAGAAACAACCGATGGTTACAAAGGTTTCATTCATCTTACCCAGTCCAGTGGCAGTGTTGAATCGACCGAGCTGCGTTATATTATTCGCCATCATGACATCACTGAATTAAGAAAACAGGAAGCAATCATGCTTAGATTAGCTGAAAAGATGAATCAATCCTTAAAGCAAGCATTGATTCGAGTTGAGATTAAACCAAGCTATCTGAATATGGCACCAGAAATTAAAAAGAAACCTGAAGGATTAAATCGGGCGTTAAAAGCTTATGAAACTTTAGGCAAAAAAGTGAAAGCCGTTCCAATTAGGGGTGGCACGGATGGTGCTAATTTAACTTATAAAGGTGTCCCCACTCCCAATTTAGCAACGGGTGGTGAAAACTATCATGGTAAATATGAATTCCTCGTGGTTGAAGATGCGGAATTCATGGTCAAGGTACTAGTAGAAATCGTACGAATTCAAAACTAACTGTGCTATAATTTTTTAGAAATAAATAAAGGAAAGAGGCAACTATGAGCAAGAGGACATTTTCATTAGACTTTTTTGGTAAGACATTATTTGTTGAAACAGGTGAATTAGCAAAACAAGCAGATGGCGCAGTTTTAGTTCGGTTGGGAGAAACCGCGATTCTTGCAACTGCCGTCGCTAGCGATGAAGCAAAGGACGGAGACTTTTTTCCTTTGACAGTTGTGTACGAAGAAAAACAATATGCCGTTGGTAAAATACCCGGATCATTTTTAAGACGTGAAGGCAGACCAGGCGAACATGCGACTTTAACTGCACGTTTAATTGATCGGCCTATTCGCCCTTTATTTGATGATGGTTTTAGAAACGAAGTGCAAGTCGTTAATACTGTATTAAGCGTGGATTATGATGCGACACCAGAAATGACAGCCTTGTTTGGCTCGGCACTAGCACTTGGGGTCTCAGATATTCCATTTGATGGTCCTGCTGCAGGGGTTTTAGTCGGTCGAATCAATGGAAAATTTATCATTAACCCTTCGATTGAACAACGAAATCAATCGGATTTACATCTTGCAGTGGCAGGGACCTTAGAAGCCATCAACATGGTTGAAGCGGGTGCTCAAGAAATTTCTGAAGCGGATATGGTTGAAGCCTTAATGTTTGGTCATGACGCGATTAAACAACTTTGCCGCTTCCAAAAAGATATTATCAAAGCCATTGGTAAGGCAAAACGTCCTTTTGAGTTTTATCGTGTTAACGAGACCATCAATAAAGAAGTGAGAAAGTTATCACAAGCAAAAATGATCAAGGCCATCTCAACGAAAGATAAACTTGAACGAGAAGACAAGATTAATGCAGTCAAAGAAGAAGTTAAAACCATCTTTGAAAAGAAGACATACGCGAATAACGAAGATCAAGAAAAAGCACTTAAAGAAGTGGAAATGATTTTAGAAATGATGATTTCTGAAGAAGTTCGTCGATTAATTACCGTAGAAAAAATTCGACCCGATGGTCGTAAAGTTGATGAAATTCGCCCACTTGATACCCAAGTAGATTTATTACCTCGCGTACATGGATCTGCTTTATTTACACGTGGTCAAACCCAAGTTTTATCTGTTGTAACTTTAGCGTCTTTAAATGATGTGCAAATTATTGATAACTTAACGGATGAAGATAAAAAACGGTTTATGCATCATTATAATTTCCCACCATTCTCCGTTGGGGAAGTCGGAAGAATGGGCAGCCCAGGTCGACGAGAAATTGGTCATGGCGCTTTAGGTGAACGTGCACTAAGCTATGTAATCCCGTCAGAAGAAGTATTCCCATACACGATTCGTGTTGTTTCTGAAGTATTAGAATCCAACGGTTCCTCATCTCAAGCAAGTATTTGTGCCTCTTCAATGGCGTTGATGGCTGCTGGTGTTCCCATCTCGGGTATGGTTTCAGGTATCGCGATGGGATTAATCACATCTGGTCCGTTAGATGGTAAGCATCCATATACGATACTGACTGATATCCAAGGCTTAGAAGATCATTTCGGAGACATGGATTTTAAAGTTGCTGGTACCAAAAAAGGTATTACTGCCTTACAAATGGATATCAAGATTCGTGGCATCAATCGTCAAGTGATTGAAGAAGCCCTTGCTGCTGCATTAAAATCAAGAACTTTCATTCGCGAAAAAATGGAATCTCTTATCAGTAAACCCCGTACTGAAGTTGGTAAATATGCGCCTAAACTTCAACAACTTCGTATTCCCGTTGATAAGATTCGAGATGTCATTGGTGCAGGTGGTAAGGTCATTAATGAAATCATTGAAAAATGCAATGGGGTCAAGATTGATATTGAACAAGATGGTCGCGTGATGATTTATCATCAAGATCGTGAACCAATTACCCGAGCGGCTGCGATGATCGAAGGCTTGACTAGAGAAGCAAAAATAGGTGAAGTATTTGAAGGTGAAGTGGTAAGAATCGAAGCCTATGGTGTATTTGTGAATCTGTTTGGCGACACCGATGGCATGGTCCATGTTTCTAAACTCGCGAATACTCGCGTCGAACACCCAAAAGATGTGGTTAAACTCGGTCAACGTATTAAAGTTAAAGTCACAGAAATCGATGAAAAAGGGCGCGTAGCGCTTTCGCATAAAGAATTTGCAAAATAATTCTTTACAATCTTACTTTTAGATTTGTATAATTACTCTATATTTATGAATTTCATAACTCATCAGGACGCTTATGTCTTTTAAAATCCGCGTTTTTGCTTTGGGCGGTTTAGACGAACATGGCAAGTGTATGTTCGTGGTTGAACTTGATCAAGACCTTTTTGTCATTGAAGCTGGTTTAAAGTATCCAGATCGAAGTAATCCTGGCATTGATGCCATTATTCCTAATTTTGATTATCTTGTTAAAAACCGGCATCGACTTCGCGCCTATATCATCACGCATGGACATGATGATCAATTTGGAGCGTTGCCTTATTTGTATACGAAAGCACCAGCACCAGTGTATGGAACCAAAGCAACCTTAGCCTTATTAAAGCAATTTAGTTTGGAAAATCATTTACAAGTCAATTTCACCGAACAACTCATTCAACCGACAAGCCATGTCAACATTGCTGGATATCAATTTCACTTTTTCCAAACAGTCCATAGTGTTATGGATTCTTGTGGATTTAGTATTGACACTCCTTTTGGTAATATTGTCTACTCTGGCGACTTTATTGTCGAATACAACACTAGTAAAAATTACAAACATGATTTAAATGCCCTTGCTAAAATTGCTGAAAAAGAAACCTTATTATTATTAACGGAAAGTGTTTCAGCGGATCGAGCCGGGTATTGTTCGCCTAATCATCGACTTAAAGATCATTTAGTTTTACCTTTTCAAATGGCACAAGGTCGAATTTTTATTGCCCTCTATAATCAATCGGTTTATAACCTTGAAGAAGTGATTAAGTTTGCCATCGAACAAAACAAGAAAATTATCTTTTATGATCAAGAAACTGAAAACTACATTAAAACGTTTGTTGACTTGGGAAGTTTATATTTACCCAAAGAAAGAGTCGTTTCTAGAGAAAACCACTTGCGAACTGCTATTCGTGATGAAGTAATTATCATGATGGGTCAAGGCGAAAAAGTTTATAAAAAAATGGATGAATTAGCTATCAATGCAAACGAAGATAAAACCTTTGTCTTGAGTGAACAAGACACGTTTATCGTTGCATGCCCATCGGCACCGGCTTTTGAAGTGCTTGCTACAGATGCTGTCGATGGCATTTATCAAACAGGTGCGAAAGTTACGAATATTACTCGTAAGCAAATTCGAGGGATGCATGCCCAAGAGGAAGATATTAAAACCTTTATTAGTTTATTGAAACCAAAATATTATTTACCGATGAAAGGCGAATATGTGCATTTAGTGGCCAATGCAAAACTTGCCATCTCTGCAGGAACAGGTTTGAATCATTCCAATACTTTTTTAATGGATAACGGTCAAGTCCTAGAATTTAACGAAGGTAAACCACGGTTATTAACCAATGAATTAGATAAAGTTCCATCCGGAGACGTCTTGATTGATGGCTTGGGTGTTGGCGATGTTAAAAAAGATGTGATCATCCAAAGGCAACGACTAGCAGAAGATGGCATTGTCATTTTAGGCGTGACGATTTCAAAGAAGAAAAAAATGATCGTCGCGGGTCCAGATATTCAAATGCGTGGCTTTGTTTTTGTCAAAGAATCAGAAAATATCATCAAGGAAGTAACCCAAGTATTCTCCAATGAAATTGACGACTATTTAAAGCATAAATTTTTCTTATCCATTGAAGATTTTAAACTCAATTTGATTGATAAAGTCGGTAAGGTTTTAAAACGTATCAATGGAAAAAATCCAGTAATTTTGCCTTTGATTGTAATCTATGATGAACCTGAAACTTCATCCATTCCCACCACAAATTCATAAGCTTAAATATTTTCCTTGTTATAATAGGATAGATGAAATTAAAAACTACCTTTGATGCGTCGCGTTTTCCCCCTTTACAAGACCAATATTTGAAATTAGGTTTGGGGTCCTTTTTAATTTTAATGACCCTACTTGGCTTAATTAACCAAGGCATTATCGCCATTATCATCAATATCGGTTTTGGTTTTCTTATTGGTCAATTGCGTTTTTTAGGGTATTTATTTTTTATTGGTTATGGCCTAGCTTTATTTTTAAATCGGCCTTTTTTAAAAATGAAATGGTCATTAACCTTGTTAGGTGTGTGTCTCTCCTTGTTAAGTTTATTGGCGATTGCCACTGTCAATGGCTTAGCTTATCTGCAACCAACTCCAGCAATTTCACTCCATAATTTTTTGGAGTTATTTTTATCACAATTACCTGCCTTGAATACCCCTGAAGTTGAACTCCCCCTTTCCATAGGCGGTGGCATCATCGGATATTTTTTGGTGGCGATGATGCATGCATTAAACTTATTCAATATTCAACTTGTCTTGTGGATAACCTTGTTAATCGTTGGCATTGCCTTAAGTCTAGAATTAATGTGGTTGCAGTTGATTCGCTTTGGGGCAAAACAATTGGAACTAAGGCAAAAAGAAAAAGCTTATTTTCAGAAAATCGCAGAGGCTAAACCAGTCAAAGAAAAAGCAACTTTTTATGCTGAACCATCAGAAACCGGGCAAGGATTCAAGACCTATCGTTCGATGTTTCCTGGGCAAAGTGTTCAAGGTTTATCAAAGGTCCAATTTCAAAAAACCCCAACGCCTCTTGTCAAAGAATCTGCGACAATTAGCGCAGAAGAACAATTGGATCGCATTGAAACTGCGTCCTTATCTAGTACGTACGAAGCGCCAGAGGTACCTCAGCATGTGATGCCTACAGTGCAACCGATTCCCTTACAACGTCCGACGATTCAAACACCGATTAAATCTAATTCAGTTTCTCCCTCAAAGGCATATCAACTACCATCGGTTTCAATCTTAGATAGTCGTTCCGCACTAAATGATATTGAATTTAATGAACAAACCACTAAAAAAAGAGTGGACATACTTAATCAAAAATTCATGGCCTTAGGTATCGAAGCATCGATTGTCGATTATCAAATTGGTCCTGCTGTTACTGCCTTTGATGTGAAAATGGCTGAAGGTTCTCAAATTAGTCAAGTTAAAAGAGTGTTAGGTGATTTAGCAGTAGCTTTAGGTGGGTTTCCAATGTCTTTAAAGGAATTGGTGCCGGGAAAAACAGTTAGTCAGCTTGAAGTACTCAATGAACGAATCTCGATGGTGGGATATAAGGAGCTTTTAGAAGACCTGCGCTTGCAACCGTTATTCAAAAATAAATTTGTTTTACCATTTGGAAGAAATATTTTAGGAGAAGTCATTGCCCTCACACCCAAAGAAATTATTCATTTATTAGTTGCAGGTTCAAGTGGCAGTGGCAAGACAGTGTTTGTCCATTCTTTTTTAACATCGATTTTAATGAGTGCGACTCCATCCGAAGCAAAAATCTTATTAATTGACCCTAAGAAATTTGAATTATCAAAATATAAGAATCTTCCGCATTTATTATGTCCCATTATCTCTGATTTTATTGAGGCTAAGATAGCATTAGAGCGATTAATTGATGAAATGGAATCTCGCTATGAAAAGTTTTTGGAATCGGAAACGATTTCTTTAGAAACGTATAATCAATTTGCTGCAGACAACGATCGGTCACCCTTGCCACTCATTTTTGCTGTCATCGACGAATATAATGATTTAATCAATGTTAATCCTCAAATTAGTGATATCGTGCAACGATTAGCGCAAAAATCTCGAGCTGCGGGTATTCATTTATTGATTGCTACCCAACGTCCAACCACCAATATTTTAACCGGAAGTATTAAAAACAACCTTGCAACCATTGTGGCATTAAGAGTCAGTAAGCAAGTCGATTCAATTACAATGTTAGGCCATGCCGGTGCAGAAATTTTAGGGGGGAATGGCGATATGTATCTCGTCAATCCTTTATTTGCTCGCTACGGGGAAATTCGCGTGCAAGCACCTTATATTTCTGATAGTGAAATTCAGCGTATTTGTGCTTTTATTCGCAATCAGGCTTTGACACAATATGATGAACGCTTTTTAAATTTAATTGATAAACAACCACAATTTGCCGATGCTTCTGGTTTACCCATGGCGTTAAATGAGGGTTTAGTTGATCCTTTATATTTAGAAATAAAAGCGGCAGCAAGTGTAAGAAATTATGTTTCAATGTCTTGGATTTCTCGTACCTACAGTACCGGTTATCCTCGTGCTTTAAAGATATTCAAGCAACTCCAACAAGAAGGGATTATCGATGGTTCCCTTGACAATCCCAATAACAATAGGGGTCGCAGAGTATTAGTGAATCCAAACTTCAGAGACGACGATGATGAAAAATAAACCAAACATAAGCGGCATTGGTGTTGATTTAGCTAAAATAGCTCGATTTGAGAATCAAGCAGCCTTAGCTCGAAAGATCCTTTCTGAAAAAGAACTCTCCCAGTATCAAACCCATCCACAGCCTGCTCAATTTCTTGCTGGACGATTTGCAGCAAAAGAAGCATTTATTAAAGCTTATCGTGGTCCTCATTTCCCTAATTTATCGACGATTGAGGTGCTATCGGACACTGATGGGGCGCCTTTTATTATCTTTAATCATCAACAGTTTCACGTTTCCATTTCTCATGATGGTGAATATGCCGTGGCAATGGTTATAATATAAAAGGCAATTTTATGATCTTCAATCAAGCACGGTTATTAAATGAATTTGATGTATTGTTAGTGGCAACCCAATCTTTGACTACGGGACAAATTCAATCCATCAAATTACACACGAATCACCAAGAATTATCCTCGCTAAGTTTATTAAAAGAAGATAAAACATCGGGCCTTTTTAATTATGTCTTTCGGGCTAAAGATGCCTTTAAACTTGGCCAAAGTTATACACTTGTCATTGAACAAATTGGTTCGATTTTAATCCGAATTGACGCGTTAATGCATACCCAGACATTTGATAAAGCTTTTGATGCTTCAAATGAAAAACTCGGCTACCAATTCACCAAGAATGCTACCACTTTTCAAGTTTGGGCACCGCTTGCTTCTTTCGTAGAGTTAATTTTCTTTGATTCATCCGGGCAAAAACAATTCACTTATCCAATGAAACGGAAAGCCAATGGTGTCTATCATGTAGAAATCAAAGGTCATCATGATGGTCAATTTTATCGTTATGGAATCGTGAATCATGAACAGTATCTAGAATCGATTGATCCTTATAGTTTTGGTTTAAGTCAAAATAGTGTATATAGTGTTGTAATTGATCTTGAAAGCTTAACGATACCGATGAATGAAAGCGCACTGCCGCCATTCAAACATTACCAAGATGCCATAATTTACGAAGCCCATGTTCGAGATTTATCAAGCGATACTTCGATCCCATTTACCTACCCTAGAACTTTTTTAGGGGCAATCGAAACGAATAAAAAAACCCACAATAAACAACCTGTAGGTTTTGATTATTTAAAATCTTTAGGGATTACCCATCTCCAATTATTACCAGTAACGGATTATCGTAGTGTCGATGAATTTAATATTTTACGTTCCTATAACTGGGGTTATGATCCTTATCATTACTTCGCTTTAGAGGGAAGTTTTGCCTCGATTCCTAATGATCCCAAGTCACGGATACGAGATTTCCTTAAACTTGTTAGTCAATTTCATCAAGCTGGAATTCGCGTCAATATCGATGTAGTTTATAACCATGTTTATGATTATCAACATAGTGCCTATGAAAAAATAGTTCCTGGATATTACTTTAGAAAACTCCCCAACGGGCAAATGAGTAATGGGTCTTATTGTGGTAATGATTTAGCAACTGAAAAACCGATGGTGAGACATTTAATTGTTCAAGCTGCAATCCATACGGTTTCTACTTATCATGTGGATGGATTTAGATTTGATTTAATGGGTATTCTTGATCGTGAAACGTTAACTCAAATTCAACAAAAAGTTCGTAAAATTAAACCCAATTTTATGCTCTACGGCGAAGGCTGGAATATGCCAACGCATCTATCTCAAGATTTAAAAGGCATCACAGAAAACAGTCATCTTTTATCTGAGTTTGCTTTTTTTAATGATTTATTTCGTAACACTTTAAAAGGTGGTAACAATGATCATGATTTACATGTCACTGGCTTTGCAACTGGCAATATTGATGCTGGACGCATCTTACCTTCACTTTTATTGGGGTCTTATTTGCCCAATCTAGGTCCTACCAAAGTCAGTCATCCAAGTCAATCAATTAACTACGTTGAATGTCATGATAATAATACTTTCTATGATAAACTTCTCGGTTGCCAAGCAAATGAAGGCGAGATGTTTCATTTAAGACGCATTGTCTTTGCCAATAGTTTGATTCTTTTTGCTAATGGCATTCCCTTTTTTCATATGGCGCAGGAAGTCGGTGGTAGTAAAAATGGCGATCATAATTCATTTCAATCGGGTGATAAAATTAATCAATTTCAATATCGTCTATTAGATGAAAGAGCATGGATGATTCGAGCATTTCAAGATTTAATTAGCTTAAGAAAACTTTTCAGAGGATTCGCTACAAAAGGATGGGATGAATCTCAACTATCATTTAATTATCTTGCCCATGGTGCCGTTAGTGTGGATTATCATTTAGGTAAAAATCATTTTATCTTAATTTGGAATCCTTCCCTGCATCAAATCTTAATGCCAGCATCGTTTGAAGATTTTACCTTGGTGTTTGATGGAGAAACGAAAGTCAATCGCCCTTTGAATCTAACCCACATTCCGCCTATTCGTTTTTTAATGCTGAAACAAACTTAAGACAGCTTTGGGAATATTTGATGTCAATCATCCTTACCATAAGGATATGGAGGTTGATGATGATTTCAAATGTGATGGTGATTGGTTTAATCGATGAACCGATACAAGATAATGTTCGCTATATCAAAATTCAAAGACCCTATAAAAATCAACAAGGTATTTTTGTTGAAGATAAAATTCCAATTCAACATTGGACGAGGGCAACAAATCAATATTTTATGACCATGAAAACAGGGACTTTAATTGGGGTAAAAGGCCGACTTGAAGTTGTTGAGGGGATTGGACCAACGATTATCTGCGACTTTTTAGAACCGTTACACTTACCCTTAAAAACCTAACTACCCCTTTCAAAATCTAGTAAAATAAAAGGTATGTTGAAGTACCTACGTTTAGGTTTTCGCCTTTTATTAGAATTATTTGTTGGTTATTTATGCATTATCTTACCAAATGTATGGTTCAAGAAACGCATTCCTTTAAGCATTCGTTATTCGCGATTAAGAAAGATTATCCATGGTTTATATCAAACCTTAAGAATTGACCTTTATCTTGACCATCAAGAAGTTACCAAAGAAAAAGGTCCATATTTTATCGTTTGTAATCATCATTCTATGCTTGACCCTTTCTTATTGATTTATCTATTTGAACATCCTGTCCGTTTTATTGCCAAAAAAGAAGTAAGAAAATTACTGATATTTGGTGATGCAACCGCATCAATCGATGCCTTATTTATCAATCGAAAAAGTGTCCGTTCCCAATTAGAACAATTAGAGGTGATGAAACAAAGCTTAATTCAAAAAGAAACCCATTGGTTAGCGTTTCCAGAAGCAACCCGTAATAAACAGTATTCAAATCCGATGCTGCCGTTTAAAGCGGGAACTTTTAAACAGGCTATGGAGGCTAAGGCTACCATTTTACCGATGGTGACGTATGGTTTCTTTCGCCCGTTAGACCCTAAAATTAATTGGAAAAAATATCCCGTTCAGGTTGATTTTTTACCAAAGATTACCGCAGATCAATATCAGGGTAAAACCACGATTGAGGTGGCGGAGATGGTGAGGAATTTAATGCAAGTAAGAAGTGATAAAATGAGATTATTGGATCCTACCTTACCAAGGAAATAACATGAACATCCTTCATATCATTGACCATAAAGTTAAGCAAAAAGCTCTTACGAAAGAGATGATTATATTTTTTGTCCATGGTTATAGCAAAGGCACGATTCCTGATTATCAAATCTCAGCTTTATTAATGGCAATTAAATTAAACGGGATGAACGATCAAGAAACAGCTTGGTTAACTGAAGCGATGGTATCGAGTGGCGAAACCGTTGATTTATCCGGAATTGAAGGGACCACAGTCGATAAGCATTCCACAGGTGGTGTCGGCGATAAAACCTCCCTTGTTGTCGGACCAATCGTTGCCGCATTAGGTTTAAAACTTGCGAAAATGTCGGGCAGAGGTTTAGGTCATACTGGCGGCACAATTGATAAACTTGAATCGATTCCTGGGTTTACCACTAACTTAGCTTCTGCTCGCTTTAAAAAACAAGTGAATGAAGTTGGGATGGCAATTATTGGCCAAACCTTAGAATTGGTACCTGCCGATAAAAAACTTTATGCTTTACGGGATGTCACAGGCACGGTTGAATCGATTCCATTAATTTCTAGTTCGATTATGAGTAAAAAAATTGCCTCGGGCGCGAAAGCAATCTTATTAGACGTTAAATTTGGTTCAGGTGCGTTTATGAAAACTATCGAATCCGCCAAAATTCTTGCTAAGGCCATGGTCAACATTGGCCAATCATTAGGACGGGACACAAGAGCAATGATTACCGACATGGACCAACCTCTTGGTTTTGCGATCGGTAATCGAAATGAAGTCTTAGAAGCTGCCGATACGTTGCAAATGAAAGGTCCTCAGGACTTATTAGAACTTTGTATACAAGCGACTTCCAAATTATTGGTTCAAGCCAAGAAATCCGACTCCATGAAGGAAGCAAGAATCAAAGTCATGGAAGTGTTATCCTCTGGCAAAGCTTATGCAAAATTTATTGAATTCATTACAGCACAAGGTGGAAATTTTGAAGCATTAAAACAACCCGCTTTGCTAAAAACCAAATATGAAGTTTCGATCAAGGCTAATCAACCAGGTTATCTTAGTAAGATTGATGCCTTAGCTTTGGGGCAAGCCGCTTCTTTATTAGGAGCAGGTCGCCTAACCAAAGAGGCTTCGATTGATCCCAATGCTGGCATTATGCTGCATCATAAAATTGGCGATCGCGTCTTGAGCGATGATCGATTAGCAACTTTAAAATCAAATCTACCTTTAACCGATGATACGCTGCAAATGATTAAAAACGCTTTTACGATTTCCACCAAACCTTCCAAGCCTTCTTTGATTGTGCACGCTTGGATTGAATCATGAAAATCGTCATTCAAATCGTTTCCTCTGCTTCACTTCAAATTCAAAATGCACCCATCGCTGACATTCAAAAAGGTGCGGTTATTTTTGTTGGCTTTTCTGCGAGTGATCGTCCGGAAATCATTGACCGGATGATTCATAAATTATTACAGTTAAGAATCTTTCCTGATGCTAATGGTAAAACCAATCTGACTATTCATGATTTTCATGGCGAGATTCTTTGTGTCCCAAACTTTACTCTCTATGCCGATGTAACATCCAGTCGCCGACCGTCCTTTACCAACGCTGCGAATGCAAAAGAGGCTATTTTACTTTTTAATTACACCAAACAATTACTGATGGCGAGTTACCCTCAAGTTCAATTTGGTGAATTTGGTGCAGATATGAGCGTTCTAGTTCACAATCAAGGGCCTTTTACTCTAATATTAGATAGCAATGAATAAGCAAAAAACAAAGGTGATGATTGGTTTAAGTGGCGGGGTTGACTCTGCTGTTTCTGCTCACTTATTAAAACAACAAGGGTATGATGTCATTGCCGGATTTATGCGCAATTGGGATGCTTTAGCCAATTCCGATCAATTAGGGAACCCTACTTTAAACCAAGACTTGTGTCCTCAAGAGGTTGATTATCAAGATGCTCAATTAGTCGCGGATAAATTGGGTATTCCCTTATTCCGAATCGACTTTGTAAAAGAATATTGGGATCATGTCTTTTCTTTCTTTCTCAAAGAATATGAAAAAGGCCGGACCCCAAATCCCGATATATTATGTAATAAATATATTAAGTTTGATGCCTTTTATGAATTTGCCAAAAGTCATGGAGCAACAATGATTGCCATGGGTCATTATGCAAAACGTATCGATCATGCAGACGGTTTTGCTGGGATGCATTTATCCATAGATGATAACAAAGACCAAACTTATTTCTTATCGCAAATTTCTCAAACCCAACTATCCCATACATTATTTCCCTTGGCCGATATTCCTAAAGAAGAAGTAAGACGGATCGCCAAGGCATTGAATCTCGCCGTTGCCGAAAAAAAAGATTCAACGGGTGTATGTTTTATTGGCGAACGAAATTTTAGGGAGTTTTTAAAGAATTATATTCCCGCACAACCCGGAATTATGATTGATATGGAAACCAAACAACCAGTTGGGCAACATGAAGGTGTTTATTACTATACGATTGGCCAAAGAAAAGGATTAGGTATTGGTGGTTCTAAATCCCTTGGCAGCGATAAATGGTTTGTCGTTAAAAAAGATGTGAAGAATAATTTGCTTTATGTCGCGCAAGGTGAAGATAACCATTTCCTTTTATCCGATGAAATAACGGTGGGTTCACTTAATTGGATTCGATCCATACCCAAAATTGGTATGACCTATATGGCGCGTTTTCGCCATCGACAAGCGCTGTTACCGGTTACGATTAAGTCATTGACGAACCAAACCTTAACCTTATCTTTCCCTAATGGATATAAGGCGATTACACCTGGGCAAGGAGCAGTTTTGTATTATCAAGGCGAATGTTTAGGTGGTGGATTAATTGATCAAATTTATTACCAAGGTCAGCAACGACTTTAGTATGATATAATTTTTTTATTGAAACGAATCGCATCAGATGCCACTAGCGACAACGAGTTGGTGAAAGCGTTGGGCATCCTTAAGCGAAGGCCACTTCAATCTTAGCAACTAATCATTGCCGTTGACCACGTTAAGGTTTTAAAGGGCATTGTCTTAACCACAATGAACAAGGATGGTACCGCGATCAATTCGTTCCTTGCGTAGGTACTTTTTTTCTTTAAAGGAGAACATATGAAGGTTTTAACTGGATCCCAAGTACGACAAATGTGGTTGACGTTTTTTGCGGAAAAAGGTCACCAAATCATTGAAGGAAAAAGTTTAGTTCCTTTTCAGGACCCTACACTTTTATGGATTAATTCAGGTGTGGCAGCATTAAAAAAATATTTTGATGGCACGGAAATCCCGCAAAACAAACGTTTGACCAATGCCCAAAAAAGCTTAAGAACCAATGATATTGAACAAGTGGGTTATACTGCTCGTCATCACACATTCTTTGAAATG
>CAIMWL010000110.1 GCA_903845135.1 uncultured Caryophanales bacterium | reverse complement strand
AGTTTTTTGAGCAAGGGTTTTTGTTCAAATAAACCCATTGCTTGTTGCATCGCCCAACCTAAAGAATCACCCGTGTAATGTAAAAAACTAAAACCGGTTGCTTTTTCACCGTAAATTGCATAACTCTTCACGGTGTCTTTTAGTCCACCCGTTTCCCTAACAATCGGTAAGGTCCCATAACGCATGGCAATCATTTGTGAAATACCACAAGGTTCAAAAAGAGACGGCATTAAAAAGAAGTCGCTACTTGCATAAATTTGATGGGCAATTGGGTTGTTGTATCCCAGAATGACACGAACTGCTTTTGGATATTTTGCTTCAAAGCCTTTCAAGCGTTGTTCTAAATCCATTTCCCCAGCGCCTAAAAAAACAAATTTCGCTCCTAGGTGAACAAAATGATCAAGATTATCAAGGATCAATTGAATTCCCTTTTGAAAGGTCAAGCGGCTCACCAACCCAAACAACGGATATTGTGGATGTTCTAAATCAAACATTTTAAACAATTGTTCTTTGTTTTTATCCTTGTTCAGTTGTAAGGTTTGTTTTTGGATTGGTAAAAACAAATGCGAATCATGGATTGGATGCCATTCATCTGTATCAATGCCGTTTAAAATACCAACAAATTTATCACGATACATTTGAAGAATGGAATCAAGGCCAAAACTACCTTCACTGGTTAACAATTCCTCAGCGTGTGTTGGCGATACAGTGGTTATCCGATCTGCATAAACCAAACCAGCTTTTAATGTAGAAGCTTGATCTTGAAATCGAAGGGCACCATTTTCATACAAGTGCTGACCAAGACCAAAAAAGTCTTGAATAAGATAAGGTGGAAACTCACCGTGAAATGCGGGACTATGAATCGTCATCACAAATTTCATTTTTTGATAAAAAGTATTTTCTCGATCTAATTCTCGAATGAGGACTGGTAGCATTCCTGTTGGCCAATCGTGAAGATGGACCACGTCGGGTTGAAAACCAACAACCGGCATCATATGACGAACCGCATGGACAAAAGCTGCCCAACGTTCGTGTTCATCTGGATAACCATAGACACCATCTCGATCAAAATAATAGGGAGCGTCGGTAAAAAAATAGGTGATTCCATCAATCTTGGTGGTGAGTAAACTCACTGTGTGTTTGCGCCAAGACAGAAAGATATCTATATGACCGATGAATTGGACTTGATACTTGGTTTGATAGCGAAGACTTTTATAAAAAGGGATGACAATTGCGACGTCTTGACCTTGTTTCACAAACGCTTTGGCTAGGCTATAAACCACATCACCCAATCCACCAACCTTGATCAACGGGTTAGCTTCAGAGGCAACCATTAGAATCTTCATTAAAGTTTTTCTCCCTGTTTAATATAAAGAACGCTATCTTTACCTGCAAGGATTTTTGTTTTTTCTATCTTGACGTATTTATCAATAATCGCTCGTTGTACCAAAACATCCTTGCCTACCTTGGTATCGGTAAAAATAATCGCATTTTCAATACGGGCGCCTTCTTCAATGACCACATTCCGAGAAATAATGGAATTAATAACGATACCATTGACCTTAGCACCATTGGCAATCATGCTATTTTTGATTACAGCATTCGCCCCATATCTCGCCGGTGGTGTATTATTCGATACTGTGTAAATAGGCCAATCTTCCACGAATACCTTGTTACGAAAATCAAAATCTAAAAATTCCATTGAGTTTTCAAAATATGCATCAAGGCCATCAAATGCTCTTAAATAACCGTTAAGTTTATAACTGCCAAACGATAATCCATCTTGGACTAATAGATATCGAATAAGTTCTTTAATTCCAAAGGTTGCAGAAAGTTGTGGACCTAATTCAAGCAAACTCATGAGGTAATCTTTAGAAAAAATGAAGGTGTCGACACTAATATCAATTTCATCTTTGGTACCTTGGTTTTGAACAAGGTTGTTGACGCGGCCATCTTTTAAAGTTAGGACATCGGAATTCAAGAACTGTTTCTTTCCCTTCTTTGTTCGCGTATAAACCATCGTTAGTTTTTCTTTATTGTCTAAATGTTGTTTAATCGCTGGACGAAAATCTAAAGTATAAAGTAAATCACTCGGGGCGATGACGATCACATCCGGCCGATGGTCTAGAATCAACCAATCGTTGGCTTTCAAATTGTTTAAGTCATGATTATATAAAGGGTTCGTTGAGTGTTTTTCGTTATACAAAACTTGTTCAAAACCAAGTTTTGTGTTGTTGTTAAAAACGTTCGTTGAACCTAAATGTTTCATGATTGAACGAGGTTGGCTTTCAATGAGAATTCCAACTTTATCAATACCAGAATTTGAAAAATTGGATAAGGTAAAATCCATTAAAGCGTATCGTCCTAGAAAACTGGTTGAACCTAAAGGACGATTTTCGGTTAATGGTCCTAAACTTTTATTGCCGTGAAGATTACAAAACCCCATGATTTTTGGCATAACTACTTACTCACCAACACAACGCTGGTTCCTCCGTTGATCGAAGTTTCTACTTTGATATTCGGTGCGACGATGACTTTTTTTAGTGTGGTTCCGCTTTTGATAGTCGCGCCGGGCATGATGACTGAATCGATTACAATAGCGCCCTCTTCAATCGTAACGTCGTGGAAAATAACACTATGGTCAACCGAACCAAATATAACAGCTCCTTGATTTATCAACGCATCTTTTACTTTTGCTTTTTCACCCAAGTATTGCGGCAAACTTCTTGTATCTTCGGTGAACAGTTTTAAATCATCATTTAACAGAAGTCGTTTTGCCTCTTCATCATCTAATAGATCCATGTTTGCTTCCCATAAAGATTCAATCGTACCCACATCTCGCCAGTAACCCTTAAAAGGAAATGCCAATAAGCGTTTCTTTTGTTTTAATAAAGTAGGAATAATATTTTTCCCAAAGTCGTGTTCCGAAGTATCATCTTTTGCGTCATTGATTAATGCTTGTCTAAGTTCTTTATAATTAAAAATATAGATACCCATCGAAGCAAGTGTGGATTTGGGTTGTGCTGGTTTTTCTTCAAATTGGGTTACAAGGTTATCTTTATCAATCGACATAATCCCGAAGCGAGAAGCCTCTTTTTTATCTACGTCAATCACCGCTACCGTTAAATCAGCATTACTTTGTTTGTGAGCATCCAACATCGATTGATAGTTCATTCGATAAATATGATCTCCAGAAAGGATAAGAACATAAGTTGGTTTGAGGTTGTCTAAAAAATCAATATTTTGATAGATTGCGTCGGCTGTTCCTTTATACCAGACGTTGCCTTCTTCGGTTTGTCGAGGAGGTAAGGTTGCGGTTAATGAATGAATCCCATTCAAACCCCACTTCTCACCATTGCCAATATACGTGTTGAGTAGAATAGATTCGTATTGCGTAAGAACACCAACCGTATCAATGCCACTATTGGCGCAATTTGAAAGGGGAAAATCAATAATGCGATACTTCCCACCAAAGTTAACAGCAGGTTTTGCAATCTTTTTTGTCAGGGTTTCAAGGCGCGTCCCTTTACCACCCGCTAACAACATGGCTACTAATTCTTTTTCCAAAGAATCTCACCTCATTCTTTAACGTTATTTTACCACGAAGGTTAAAAGTTAAATCGCCTCATCCGTGATAAGATAAAAACAATGAAAATTAAACCGTTTTTTTTGGTTTCAATTGTCTGTGTATTTGGGATGACCTCATTACTTTTTTCGCCGTTTTTATTCCGTTTAATTGAGGTTCGTGTAGGTACACCAGAAGTTTTATTAACTGCCGCAGAGAGAAATGCACTTAATCTACACACGTGGCCAGATGGGAATATTGGCATCATTAAGAACGATGAAACCTATACTTTTTATGGAACCAACGGTGGTCTATTATCCAAAACTTCAGGAACCATTGCCAACCCAACCAATCAAGTTGTTTATACAAATCGCACAATTCAAGGCCTAAAAGAAAACTACAATTATGCCGGTGGTGGACCGGTGTTTAAAGCGGATGAATATTTGTTTATGTTTTATCACGCCGAATATCATCCGAATCAGAACTTCCAACAATTTTATAGCACGATTGGTATTGCATACTCATCTGATGAAGGTGAAACGTTTCACGACTTAGGAAAGATTATTCAATCTCGGTATGTTTTAAATGAAGACGATCCCGTCGCTGTTGAAATGGCGGGGGCTCCATTCGTCATCCAGGATGATTATATTTTTGTTTTTTTCCGTGATACTATAACCACTTTTCAACAAAACAATTTAGCGGTCGCTAGATGCTCAATCGCCAACCTACTTCTTGCCGTTACGCAAAATGAAACGCCAAACTTTTCCAAATATTTTCAAGGAAGTTTTACCGAACCCGGGCTTAGAGGTAAATCATCAGCTCTAGAATTTTTAAACGGAAACATTCGTTGGTTTGATGTTGGTTTCGATAGCAAAAAAAATCAATATGTACTTGTTTTTGTAGATGATACTATCATTGGTCAAAATCTGTATTTGATGTTTTCCCAAGACCTATTTCATTGGGGTCCTAGAATTAATCTTACGTTTCGTTCTGGTGAAATATTTTATCCCACATTAATTGGGCAAGAACATAACCCCAAATATTCCAATGGTTCTTGGTGGATTTATTATACGTATTCAGCGTTAGGTTCTTGGTCAAGATGGCAAGATGCAAACTTAGAAAGATTAGAAATCACCCTATGAAATTAAAGCAATTACAACAAGCTTTATATTTGGGCAAAACCTCTAGTCTTGATTTGTATCATCAAAGCGTTCGTCTCCACCAACAACATCAGGATAAAAATGCAATCGGTGCTATCTCCCCCTTGGCAAAAAACCAAGCAGAGCAAGCAGATTTGGAGAGAAAAAAAGGAAAGTCAAAAGGTTTACTTCACGGGATTCCGATTCTTATCAAAGATAACATTATGTATGCAGACGGTACACCAACAACTGCCAATAGTTATGCACTCAAAGACTTTATTCCTAAAATTAACGCACCATTTGTCGAGGCTTTATTAAAAGCCGGTGTTGTTCTGTTGGGGAAAGCTAATTTATCAGAGTTCGCTTATTTTATGGGTGATGAGAAAATGCCATCGGGTTACGGATCGATGTACGGACAAGTCAAGCACCCAACCGATGAAACGATTGATCCTTATGGTTCAAGCACCGGCAGTGCTGTTGCCGTTGCACTTGGGATTGTTCCAATCGCGATTGGCACGGAAACCAATGGATCATTAATGGCCCCTGCTTTTCAAACGCAAATTGTGGCATTTAAACCTAGTCTTGGGATGGTACCTCAGACTGGAATTATTCCCATTGCACCATCTCAAGATGTAGCTGGACCCATGGCAACCTCTGTTTATGATTGTGCCGTGGCGATGGATGTGATTGCGATTGAAGATCCGTTAGATCGTAAAACCAAAACATTTTCACGACCATTTGAATTTGTTGAAACTCTTTCACAACCACTTTCCAAAAAAAGAATAGGTTATGTCTACTTTTCAAATCAACCATATGACCGCGAAGATATCGAAGTTCTTGATCGCAGCAAAAAGAAGTGGATAGCGATGGGTCATGAAATCGTAGAAATCAAGATGGAACTACCACCGTTGGACAACTATCCAACCTTGATGAGAGAATTTAAAGTTTCCCTCAATCAATTTTTAAGAACCTATCACCAACCCAACATGCCCAAGACACTTCAAGAGATCATTCAGTTCAACTTGGAAAATGCTGATCGCTGTTTACGTTATGGACAAGCCACCTTAATTGCCAGTGAAAAAATGCCCAACAAACTTGATGCAACATACCACACCCTTATTAAAACGTTAAAAAACGAAGCAGGGCAATTTCAAAACATGCTCGTGCAAAAACAAATGGATGTTATCGTCACACCTACCTGGCTTGGATTTGCTCCAATTTATGGCAACCCATCTTTATGTTTGCCGATGGGATATATCAACGGAAAACCGAAAGGTCTCGTTTTGGTGGCGCAAATTGGTCATGATCAAGAGTTGCTTCATATCGGTCATCAATTCTTTGATTAAAAGTATTGTCTATGTTTTTAGGGTCAAAGTATCATAAAATAAAGTTATGAACGATTTAAAAAACCTAATAACCCCAATTCCAACTCGCTGGGTTGGGCCCTTACAATTTGCCAAAGTAACCACCTTGGGCAAAAGTCAAAAAATCACACCAACTCAAGTTCCTTTAGCGACGTTAGAGACGACTTTATTTTTTTCTGTAGCAAGAGGAAGTAAAGCGATTGCAAACGCAGGTGGTGTTCAATCAACGCTACTCAGTGATTCAATGACACGATCAATAACCATAGAAACCAACGATGCATCAGAAGCTTCGGCAATTGGGCAATTTGTCAAAACCAATCTCGCTAACATTCAAAAAGAAGTTGTCGCCAATCTAAGTCGCTATGCTCAATTACAAACGATTGATGTTTATCAAGTTGCGAATTTGGTTTACCTAAGAATTGCTATCTTTTCCGACAATGCGAGTGGGCATAACATGGTGACATTGGTT
>CAIMWL010000109.1 GCA_903845135.1 uncultured Caryophanales bacterium | reverse complement strand
TAGATTCATCTCGATCGATGCCAATGACTTGTTGATTATTTTCAATCAACGCATTGGCAATACTGAGTCCATATTGGCCTAAACCGATCACCGCAAATGATTTTTCTCTTGCCATAACTTATCCTCCTACCCAATGGGTACTGTTGCTTCCATGTATTGGACTTCACTTTGTTCTGTCCATGAAAGTTTATCCGAAAAAACAGAAATGGCCGATATTGGACCAATGCGGCCAAGTAACATGACAACCATGATGATCACTTTTGAAGGTTCGGCTAAAAAAGGTGTGACTCCTTCTGAAAAACCGACGGTACCAAAAGCAGATACAACTTCAAATAATAAGGCGGTTCCGGTTTTCAAACCTTCTGGGTATGTGGTGTTAAATTGTTCAATGTATTCGATAGTCATGACGGTAAAGAGAACAAACACTAATGAAATGACCACTAAAGCCATGGATTTAAGAATAGATTCAATTGAAAAAGTTCTTTTAAATGCATGAACTTTTTTCCCCGTAATCAAGGCCCAAATAGCCAGGAACACAATAAAGGTGGTGGTGGTTTTAATCCCCCCGCCAGTGGAAATCGGGTTAGCCCCGATAAACATTAAAATCATAATCACAAACTTACTCGCGTTCGTTAGATCGCGAATGCTGACAATCGTTAATCCTGCGGTTCTAGAGGAAACAGATGTAAATAGTGCCAAATCAATTCTCAAAACTTCATTGGTGCTATATTCCGTGAGGAATAATGCGAGTGTCCCGATTGCAATCAGGATGCCACTCATGATCAACACCACTTTGGCAAACGTCGAGATTCGATAAAGATTGAATTTAAATTTGAATAATTCAATCCATACGAGAAAGCCTAAACCTCCTGAAATGATTAAAATCATCGTCACTATTTGAATAAGGGCATTACTTTGAAAATCAATGAGGCTATTGCTGCCAAGGATATCAAGACCAGCATTATTAAAGGCAGAAATTGCTAAAAATAACGATTGAAAGATTCCTTCTTCCCAACCATAAATCGGAACCATGACAAAGGCATAGAGGGAGGCACCGCTAAAAATAAAGACAAAGGCAATCAGCACCACCCTTTGCACAAACCTTAAGGATCCCTTCATCGTTGTTAAATTGAGCGCTTGTTTAAGTAAATAACGTTCCATAATGCCTATTTTTTTACCTAAAAGGATGGTAAAAAAGCTAAAAATGGTGATAATACCTAAACCACCGAGAAGCATTAAGATCATTAGGGTTACTTGACCAAAAGTGGAAAATTGGGCACTTAGATCAGCGTAAACAGATAAACCAGTCACGGCTAAGGCAGAGGTGGCCATAAAGTAACTATTAATAATGTTGCCCCATTCCCCATCTTGATGGGAAATTGGAAGGGTTAAAATAAAGCCACCAATGGCGATGGCAATGAGATAACTAAGCAAAATCGTGTAGTAAGGTTTTTTTGTAAAAAAGTTCATAAGTTTTCTATAACGAGGGTTATTATAGGACTAAGTTTTATAAATGTCTATGATGGTAATTAAAACGGAATAAAAAAGTGATATTTTTTCT
>CAIMWL010000108.1 GCA_903845135.1 uncultured Caryophanales bacterium | reverse complement strand
TAGAGCAACGGACTGAAAATCCGTGTGTCGCCGGTTCGATCCCGGCTTGGGCCACCACTTTTGTAAAGAACCATAAAGGTTCTTTTTTTGTTTAATTTAGTTATAAAACCTATATAATTTCCTCGTGAAGATTATTAAAAAAATAGTTAATCCTTTTCAATCCCATGTTGCAAGTTTATTTTTAGCTATCTTGATAACGTGGCTTTATGTCATCTTAGTGTTGTTAATAACTATGCCCCTTATCACCTTTAGTGAAGCATCCACGCCTGAACTTTGGATGACTGTGCTTCATTTTGCTTTAATGACACCAGGATTAGCTTATTTGTTGTTTAATGTCAGTGAACATTTTCAACATCTAACATCCCTTCGATTCTTACTTTTTCCAATTTTAGTATTTTCCATCCCTTCTTGGGGGATATTAACGCTTTTAGGTATTGGAGCAGCGGTCTTATGGTTTGTACTCTTTTTAATGCCACTTTGGTTGTTTGGTATCCCTGGATCTCTTATCTTTGGTTTAGTATTAGACTTATCCAAAAAGCGACAAAAATTGTTATAACATATTTGTTTCATTTTCATTAAATTATGGGACAATAATGTAGGAAAAATTTATGAGAAGAAGTAGATTTAGAAGTTATAATTCCAGAATCAGACGCTCTTCGTTTATTCATGGAAATGGCATACGATTCAGAGGATATGGTCGAAGTGTCCCTCTAAAAGGACCTGCAGCTGTTATCATCTTTGTTTGTATGATTCTATTTTTTGTATTTTTTATTCTTAATTTTGTTTTTGCTATTTTTTTACCAGATTTTCTTATCAATGTGGGTATTTGGTTTTTCTTTATACCGTTTTTCGCAATGATTGGAATCTTTATCACCACAATCGTTGCTACAATGGCCAATGCAGTTAAAGGTCAAGACCCTGGAATGCCTGGCATGCAATCAGGATTCGGAGCCCCTTCAATTATAGATATGGCAACTCAGTTAGGATTTCAAGTGACTCGATTACCCCACAATGACCCAAGTACCGCACAGGCTGTCATTCAATCTCCAAACACTGTCATCCTCGTTAAAATTCTCAATATGGGGCAACCTTTTCAAAATGCTATGGTTCAAGATCTCTCGAAAGGCTTGGTCACGTATCAAGCAAAAGAAGCATGGTTAATCCAAACCCCACCAACGTTTGTTGAAAATGATTTAAACTTTGCGCGTTTTTATAATGTCAGATTATATAAAGTCGAAGAAGCTGTCCAAGCATTGCAAAACCTGAAACCTGCTACACCGACACCCGCACAGGGACAATAATCATGCGTTTTCTTAAACATTACCTTGGTGAATTCATTTTACTTGCGGCCAGTATGATTTGGGGCACGGCCTTTATCTTCCAATCCATTGCCAATACCGTAATGCAACCCTACACCTTTGTGACAACGCGAAGTTTGATTGCAACGGTAGTCATGGGTCTTTTTATCCTTATACGCGCTAAAATCAACCCTAAAAAAGCGATTGCAAATTTGGGACAACCCAAAGGATATCGCCTGGCCATTTATGCCGGAGTTGCCTTATCTCTGGCGATGATTCTTCAACAAGTTGGTTTACTTGGCACTACCAGTGGCAAGGCAGGATTTCTGACCTCCTTCTACATCCTCTTCGTGCCTTTGCTTGGTTTTCTAATCCAGAAGAAACCTACCCTTACGGTCTGGTTAGGATTAATAGGCGCATTGATTGGTTTCTATTTCTTATCGATGAACCAAGATGAAGTGTTCATGATGAACACTTATGATTTGCTTATTATTGGATGCGCCTTCTCTTATGCTTTTCAAATCTTCTTTATTGATCAAGTCCAACAACAATTGGATTCATTAATGTTCTCGTTTGTTCAATTTGGCATCGCTACATTCATCACCGCGATTCCAACCATCATCATTGAAGGCATCGATTTGACTTACCTTTCCTCCATCGAAGCGATTTATGCATTGCTGTACGTAGGTGTGGTGTCCAGTTGTATCGCATATACCTTTCAAATTATTGGACAAAAGCGCGCGAAGAGTGCGCCAATCGCCACCTTAATCATGTCTTTAGAAGCGGTTTTTGCCTTACTAGCAGGGATGTTGATTTTGCAAGAAACCATTACCTTTCTTCAAACCATCGGCATGGTCTTTATCCTTGGTTCAATCATCGCGGTGAACCTTCCTTGGGATAAGTTTTCAACCAATATTCAAAAATAGTCCTTTAAAAGCACATTTTGACTTGCTAAAATAAACATATGGAAATGAAATTACATATTGTCACTTTATTCGTGAAGCAATACGACGAAGCGATTGCCTACTTTACTAAGAAGTTAGGTTTTACTTTGATTGAAGATATCCTTATTACCACCTCAAGGCGTTGGGTGAAGGTAGCCCCAGATATTCAATCTCCTGTCCACGTGCTTTTACATGAACCTCTCGTCAAAGAAGAAATCTCGTTAATCGGTAAACAAGCCGGTAGTCGACCTTTGATTGCCTTATCAACGCAAGATTTGCATACGGTAGTCAAAACTTTAATGAATCGTGGTGTCCAATTTACCAAACCCATTACCAAAGAAGTTTATGGTGAGCGTGCCCAATTCAAAGATCTATATGGTAATCTTTGGGAACTTGTTCAATATAGTATTTTTTCTTAACGAAGGCTTTCATTAAAATGCATTAACGTTTTATTCAACTCAAGCCACTTTTTATCCACTCATTTAAGTTAAAAAATAACCACGAATAAACCCGTATAGTTTGACAGATAAAATGATTAATAGACTACCCAAAATCAGGTAATCTCTTTCGATAAGGCATAGGATAACAGGATAGATACCAGTATGAAAACCAATAAAGAGATAGGCATAGATGGGTTTCATGGATTGCCACGCTCGATGGGTATCTCCCAGTTGATTGCTGATCATGCCGCTGACTAAATCCACTGCCAATAATGCCGTTAACCAAGTAAAAGAAGTGGGGTTAGGATGCAACCAAAATAATAAAAGGCCTGCAAGGACACCTGGAAGGAGAATCACCAGCACTCGGGTCGTAGTCACTTTGCCAAAAAGAAGCTTAAGCATACTTATATTATAAATGCTTAGGATGGTTTATTCATAATTGCTTGGTAAGTTTTTCGAATATCGTGCTGGTTTAAATGCAGATATTTCTGTGTAGTTTTCAAATTCGTGTGTCCTAGAAGCATTCTTAAGGTTTCTAAATCACCCCCTTTTCTTAAGAAATTCGTGGCAAAAGTATGGCGCCATTTATGAGGGGTTATATTGTCTTGGATGCCGGTACGCTTTTTAATTTGATAAAAAAGTGACTCGATTGAAGCTGTTGTCATTGGTTTTTTTGTTTTGAGATTATAAAAAAGATGAGGTACAGCTGGATGCAGACTCATCCACGATTGCAGTGTCTCGTGCGTTTCTTGTAAAAAGCACACGATGCGATGCACGTGGGTTTTGGTCATTTCTACAACAATGGTCTGGGTTTGAAAATCGACATTTTGTTTTTGTAAATGAATGAGTTCATTCATGCGTAAACCAGTCTCTAACAAAATCTTTACAATCAAGTAATTTCTTAATTGGGTTGGTCGATGGATGTGCTTTTTGAATGAATCTAATATCTGATTAATTGTGCCAGAAGGGATTAAAGGGATGAGGGTTTTACTTTCGGATAACCTAGTGATGTTGATCAGTTGGTTTGCCCCATATTTTAAGGTGGTTTTAAGTGCAGAAAGTACCTTATTTATCGTAATATTTTTCATCTTGGGGTGATGTTGCTTAAGCGTGACAATAAAGTTTAATAGCACATCTTCATCGATGAGTTTAATGTCAAGATCACCGAGATATTTTTTCATTAAATGAAAGTAAAATTGGTAATATTGAACGGTTGCGGGACGTTTGGTAATAATCAGCCTTCTTTGAAATTTTTCAATGACTTGTTGCATGTTCATATCCTTTAATAGTGTTAAGATTAGAAACATGAAAAAAATAAATCTTTCATTCTTATTATTTGCTCTAAGTATTGTCTTTTTTTTAATATTCTCTTTATCTCCCTCGTCAGTAGATGAACAAGGAATCCTTCAAGAATCTTTCTACTTATTACTCCTAGGTTATGCTTGTTTATTTTCTGGCGTGGTGTCACTCGTCATTGAGTTCATAAGAAAAAAGTAGTTCATTTATTCTTTAATTTGTTAAGATAAAAGTATCAAGGAGTTTTGGCGAATGCAAAAACGTACCTTTATTCTGATTAAACCAGACGCAATCGAGCGACATCTGGGAGAAGAAATTCTCGACCAACTGCGGGCCAATGGCTTGGTGGTTTTACGGATGAAAAAAGTTATTGCAACGAAAGCGCAAATTATCGCCCATTACCAAGATGTCATTGATCGCTTAAAACTAGATTATATTGAAAAAGCGATTCTGGATGAGTTTGAAAACAAACTTGTCTGGATTATTGTTGCCACTCATCCAAAAGGGAATCCAATCCAAACGGTGAGAACCATGATTGGACCTACCGATCCTGCCAAAGCAGAAGATTTTACGATTCGCGGACAATTTGGCAGAGATACGATGGAACTATCCATGAAAGAACATCGCTTACTGAAGAATTTAATCCACGCATCTGACTCAGAAGAAGCTGTTGAACGTGAAATAGCGATTTGGTTCAAATAACCAAAAACTTCCTTCCATTTAAAAAATCTTGAAAAATGAAAGCGATTTCATTATGATATAAATATAGCGAAATCCTATCATTCTTTCATAAATACCCTTGTTATATGAAATTAAAGGGTTTAATAGGTGATAAGATTCGAAACGTTTCGATACTTCCTTAAGGAGGAACATTATGAATCGTAAATGGATGACTACTTCCGGTTTCTTAGTGCTGTTACTTTCTGCATGTGGTGGTGGTAATGGTAGTACTTCAAATGGCGATCAAATTACGTTACGTTATGCTGGCTGGAATTTAGGGAGTGCTGAACAAAATAACATTGAACGGCAAATGCTTGCCGCTTATGAAGTTTTAAATCCAAATGTCAATATTGAAATCATCGAAAGACCTTTTAAGATAGATGAAGAAACCGGTGAAGAAGTTTCGGCGACTTGGGATGAATTTTTTGCAACCCAAGCCGCGATTGATCAACTTCCCGATGTATACATGATTTATAACCTTGCTGGCTTTACCGCCCAAGGTTGGACAGAAGAAGTTACCGACTTATTTATGGCGGATGCAGACTATGCCTCTATTCCTGATGACATCAAGGCATCCGCCGCTTTCAATGACCGATATTTTGCGATTCCGCAAACTTTATTTTATTTCGGTTTCTTTATCAATCGTACAGCGATTAACCGGGTTGGTCCTCGCGCTGTGATGCCAACTTATGGGATGACTTATGAAGAACTGATGGATGCTGCAGAAAGTAATTCCAAAGCCCCGATTCAAGGTGGTGACGGTATTATCGGGATCAGTGGTTTAAATAATTTAGTCAACTGGTTACCAGCCCAACTTGATCCAGATCTAGGTTGGTTTACCTTTAATGAAGACACAGGTTATCATCTCGATAGTCCTGCCTTTGCAACCGCGGTTACCGAACAACTCAAATATTATGGTCCAGGTAAAGCGACGTATGGTAATTATGTGTTGGATGCATTAGACCCTGCTCGTTATGCTGACTATTTTGGCGCGAGTGCAAATATCTTTGAAACGGGTAACCAATCCATACGTTTTGAAGGAAGTTATGCGATGCGTGATTGGCATACACGTTCGTTAGATGCCAACGACCCACTTTACGGAGCGGATATTGATTTCATCGGCACCCCTTCATGGAACGTAGAAGGTGTTGGTAACGTCAATAAAATTCCTGTTGTTGTTGATTATCTTGCAGTCGGTAAAGGCACCGATCACCGAGAAGCAGCCTATGATTTATCTCGTTGGATGGGCTTTTCTACCGAAGGTTATGCCAAGCGCTTAGAACTTGCGGCCGCCGATCCAGTTCGGGCAGCGTTAAACTTTACACCGATGATTCCTCAAGAAGACCTTGTGGAAGGTTTCTTTAATCTTTATCCAAACATGACAGAATTTAAAAAGATCGTTGAAGAACATCAAGATTTCATTCTAGAAAGCTTAGGCAAAAACGTCCCAGGTTACTGGAATTCCAGAGCGAATGCTCCGTTTGATACGGTGGTCATTGATGGTACCGAAGTCAATCGCACGGTAGGTCAAGCAATTGACGATATCACTGCAGGACGACTAACCCTTGCGGATGCTCTACAAAAAGGTCTTAATACGATTGTCAATGAACAATGGCAAACTGCCAAAGAAGCCCTCGATACTTATTTAAATTCACTCGCTTAAGCATTAAAATATAGAAGAAGATGATTCGCCATAAAGTGATGACTTTATTCTCTTTTGCAGCAATGATTTTGCCCTTGTTTTCTTCCCATTCAAACGCATTCGAAACCAAGGCAAATCAAGCAAAAGACAGTCCTTTTAAACTTGAATCACCGTTGCGACCATCCTCTTATCAAAAACCTTTAGGCATTTTGAACCATCAATGGGAAACCTTGCTGAGTCCTGACCAAGCGACGCTAACGGGCCATGTGGTCAACACCACCGAAATGTATGGCTATGCTACTTGGCTGCAAGCAGAAGTCGATCATGTCATTCGCTTTGAGGGCACACCTGCCTACATTGAATATCAAGTGATGGTCCCACAAGACTATGAAGTAGTGATGAGTGTCGATTATCTTCCCGTGGATGCTGGGATACGAGACATTGATATTGCCATCATGATTAATGGTGAATACCCCTTTGAGGATGCAGAACAAATCACTTTAAAAAAATGGTGGAATACTCCACATGAATTTGCGACCGATCGTTATCAAAATGAAATCATGCCCAAGGCAACTTTATCGCAAACATGGCGAACGCAATCGTTGATGGACAGTGAACAATTACAAGATCGACCGTTATTATGGTCGTTAAGTGC
>CAIMWL010000107.1 GCA_903845135.1 uncultured Caryophanales bacterium | reverse complement strand
TTCCATCGCATATTTATTTCTTTCGGCAAAGGGATCACCTTTCGGTGGGAAAATCATATTTGGAGGTGTACCAGGAATCGCATCAAGACGATTGGAAGTTGCTAAATTAGGCATGGAGGATAATAACGCCCATGTGTAAGGGTGTTTGGGGTTATAGAAAACTTCTTCAGCTTTACCAATTTCAACAATTTTACCAGCATACATAACGGCAATTCGATCAGCCATATTCGCAACAACACCCAAATCGTGGGTAATAAAAATTACAGATAAATTACGTTCGACTTTCAATTGGTTAATTAACTCTAAAATTTGTCCTTGAATCGTCACATCTAGAGCGGTCGTCGGTTCATCACAAATTAAAATTTCGGCATTATTAGCTAAAGCGATTGAGATAACAATCCGTTGTCTCATCCCACCAGAGAACTGGAAAGGAAATTGATAATATCGCTTTTCTGCATCCGCAATCCCGACTTGAGTCATTAATTCAATCGCCCGCTTTTTCGCTAAATCTTCAGGCATGCCGCTTTTGAAAATCAGTGATTCTGCGATTTGTTGACCGACGGTTTGAATCGGGTTTAAAGAACTCATGGGATCTTGGAAAATCATCGAAATTCGTGAACCACGAATTTCGTGGAACAATTCTTCAGGGAGTTTGGTTAAATCGCGATTTTGATAAATGATTTCACCATTTTCATAAATGGAATTACCCGCGAGCAAGCCAATAATCGCTCTTGAGGTCACGCTTTTTCCAGAACCGGATTCACCTACAATCGCTAAGGTTTCGCCGCGATGTAAATCAAAGGAAACGCCACGAATCGCGTGTAAGATTCCGTATTGGGTTTTAAAAGAGATGGCCAAATCTTTGACAGAAAGTATTTTTTCACTCATCTTATTCAACCCCTCTTAAGGATGGATTGAAGGCATCCCGTAAACCATTACCAAATAAGTTGAAGGAAATCATTAAAATTGCAATATATAAGGCTGGGAAAAGTAATAGATAAGGGTAGGTTTGCATTTCTTGTTGCCCTTGGTCAATCAATAAACCAACACTGATTGCATCTGAATAATTAATGATTCCCAAGAAAGAGAATGATGCTTCGGTGAAGACGAAGGCGGGAATTGCAAGCGCATAAGAAGTCACAATTAAACCAAGCGTGTTGGGGAGAATATGTTTAAACATGATGCGCATATCAGAAGCACCCAATGTTCTTGCTGCTAAGACATATTCACGATTCTTAAAACGGTAAAATTGCAAACGGCCAGTTCCATAAGACCCAAGCCAACCGGTCGCAGTAAAGGCAAAAATAATAACCCACAATTCATTACCAAATCGTAATGTGAGCAAGGTTAAAACAGATAGGAATGGAATAGAAGCAACAATTTCTACGAACCGATCAAATAATAAATCAAGGACGCCGCCATAGTAACCTACGATGGAGCCAATCGTTAAACCTACAACGGCATTGATAATCACAACCAACAAAGCCATGATTAAAGAGATTCTTGCACCAGTCCATAACTCAGTAAATAGGTCTTGGCCAATTCGCGTGGTGCCAAACCAGAAATAAGTATCATCCGGTGAAGTACCGATAAACATTTTAAAGCGATCAACTCGGACTTTATATTGTAAAAATGGTTCTTCTGGATTGGTAGGATTCGGACTTTCAATAATTTCGACAATATCAATGATGTAATTTTGGGCAAGGTATTGTTCAAATTGAACTCTTGTTAAGGTTTGTGTAACTGCTGCCAGCGGATTTTTACCTTGGTCTAGATCTGAGAAATATGTTGCAGGCATAAAACTTTGAATATAGTTGGTGTAACGATAGGAATCGACTTTCACAGTTAATTCGGTAACGTTGGCGTAATTGGGATGATTGACATCATCAATTAATTCTTCTGGAAAACCAGAAATAATCACACCTTCACCAAAGGATTCTGTCATTACCGCATGTAAGAATCGTTTACCAGCAGTAATCGTTCGAGTGCCATCAAAAATACCAAAATTTTCCAAGATAGGGATTTTAGGTTCTAGATATCCAAACCTGAACGCTTCGTCTGGGCGGGTTTTTGCAAGATCATAAGATTTCATTTGTGGCCCAACGATCACAAAAAATAAAATTCCTAAAATAATATAGAAAGCACTCAAGGCACCTTTATTTTTCTTAAACCGATTCCATGAGTCCAGATAGTAACCAATTTCTTTTGTCTTGAGTGGTTTATCTGATAGATTGGGGTTTTTTGAGTGAACTAAAACCAGTTTACTTTTATCAATCATCATGACATGATTTTCCCACTTCCAACTCGTATTCTTGGATCAAACAGCGTATAAGAAACGTCTCCAACAATCGATGAGAGTAGTCCAACAAATTGACCAAAAGCGTTGATTAACATGAGCATGGGATAATCTGGCGGGATAGCATTAAAAGCGTCAAGGTAAATGCGACCTGTTCCATCTACTCTAAATAAGCGTTCAGTAATTAAACCACCATTAATGATGCCGATAATTCCAATAAATATACCTGGTAAAAAAGGCACAATTGCATTTTTTAATGCGTGTCTAAAAGTTGCTTGTCTTTGGGTTAATCCTTTAGAACGGGCTAATAACATATAATCTTGGGTCAATTGTTCTGTTAATTCTGCGCGAACACTTCTTGCCAAACCTGGAACACCGACAATAGTTAATAATGTAATTGGCATGATGTATGTGGATAAACTCCACCAAAAATCCTCAGTGAATTGACTGGCAGTTGCTACCACGTGACTGGGTACCCAACGCAATTGAAAAAAGAAAAAATATTGTGATAGAACGATAATCACAAAATAAGGAATGGAAATAAAAACCATAATCCCAACAGAAATGATATTGTCTATCCATTTGTTTTTATATAAGGCTGCTAAAACACCAACACCAATACCAATGGGTATCGATAAAAAATATGGAATAATATTGATTTGAATGGATGCAGGTATTTTTGAAAAATAATATGCACCTACGTCTGTGGCTTTATTTCTTGAAAACCCAAACGAACCATCCGTAACGATATTTCTTATCCATATCCAAAATTGTACTGGAATTGGTTGATCCCAACCTTCTCTGGCTTTTAAAGCTTCGTACCAAGCTGGGTCACCAAAAGGGTCTAAATATTGATCAGGCATCAATTTAATAAAGGCAAAAAATAAAAAAACGGTAATCACAAAGGTGATTAACATTAAGAAGAACCTTTTAAGAAGATATTGGGTCATTTTTTACCTTTTTAGTTAAAAATATGCGTATTTAAATTATAGATTTTTGAGTAAGTGATGTAAATGGTTTTCTTTATAGAATAACGCGCCTGGAAGATTGCTCTTTCCAGGCGCATTAATTAACGTATCTTCAAATGAATGTTAGGCTGGTAATGAAGCTAAGTATGCAACTTCGAAGGAGTTATATAAACCATCAGCGAAGTCAGCATCTGTGGAGAGATAACGATATCTTGCAGCACCCCAACCAAATGCGGTTGAGTAAAGCG
>CAIMWL010000106.1 GCA_903845135.1 uncultured Caryophanales bacterium | reverse complement strand
TTTAAAGCTTTGGCGAAAATTTTCGCAAGCGAGGTTTTTCCTGTCCCTCGAGGTCCGGAAAACAAATAAGCATGCGAAAGCTTTTGATTGATCAAAGCATTTTGTAGGGTTCTTACAATCGCTTGTTGCCCAGCAACTTGGGCAAATTGCTGAGGTCGATAAGTTCGGTAGAGTGCCTTATATGCCATAAAGTTTGATTGCATTAATTATACTCAAATTCTCCTTCATATTAAACAGGAAAATAAAGAAAAACCTTTTAAGAAATGCGATGCCTATGATAAAATACGAAAGGTCTCATAAATGGAAGAAAATTTAAGAAATCGCCTTAATGTGATGCGTGATCGTTTAACAACGATTGATGATTTACTGGTTCAAGAATCCGTTTTAAACGATTCTCGACAATTTAAGTCTCTATCAAAAGAACGAGCAACCTTGGACAAAGTGGTGACGTTGTTTAATACTTTTGAAACCAATGAAAAGAATTTAGCGGATGCATTGGTGATGAGAAATGATGCAGATCCCGAAATTGCTCAATTAGGAAAACTCGAAGTCGAACAACTTTCAGAATCCCAAGCTAAATTGATGGAGCAAATTAAGTTTCACCTTATCCCTAAAGATCCCAATGATGATAAGAACATCGTTGTGGAAATTCGTGGGGCTGCAGGTGGAGATGAAGCATTTATCTTTGCTAGTGATTTATTTAGAATGTATACCAAATATTGTGAAAAAAATGGTTGGAAGATTCAAATGTTATCCGATGCTGGTGGTCAATCGACCATAACTTTTATGGTGAAGGGTGACGCGGTTTACTCCAAACTCAAATTTGAATCAGGCGCTCACCGCGTGCAACGCGTTCCGGCAACGGAAGCCTCGGGAAGAATTCACACTTCTACTGCAACCGTGCTCGTGATGCCTGAAGTTGAAGAAGTGGATATTGTCATCAATACCAATGATCTGCAAGTGGATACCTATCGTTCCCAAGGTGCTGGTGGTCAAAACGTCAATAAAACAGAATCGGCAGTTCGTATTACCCATTTACCAACCGGGATTGTGGTCTCCTGCCAAATTGAAAAATCACAAATTCAAAACCGTGAACTGGCGATGAAAATGTTATATGCAAAATTAGAAGCCCACAAACAAGCAGAAATTGATGAAAAAGTAGGCAATGAAAGAAAACTAAAAGTTGGGACTGGTGAACGAAGTGAAAAAATTCGCACCTATAACTATCCTCAAAACCGGGTAACGGATCATCGTATTGGGTTTACGATTAATCAATTAGACCGCGTGATGGAAGGTCAAATTGAAGATATCTTAGAAGCCCTAAACCATTTTGATCAACAACAAAAACTATTAGGTGGTTTATGACCATTCTATCTGTTTACCAACAAGCGCTTCAATCCGTTGGCATTGGCGCGGTTGATAGTTTTAGCATTCATCAATTATTGCAATTTCATAATCAAATGAAGGATGTGAATACCTTACTCACCCACCTCGATCAAACGATGAAGAATGTTGAAAGTTTTAATCGCGATTTTTCCCGGTTAAAAAAAGGAGAGCCAGTCGCTTATATACTTGGTTTTACTTCCTTTCTAGGAATGACGCTTAAAGTAAATACCACTGTGCTTATTCCTCGTCAAGAAACTGAAGAACTTGTGTTAAAGGCAATTCAACTTTTTCCATCAGTCAATAAAATTAATGTGGTCGATGTGGGTACAGGTAGTGGCGCAATTGCGTTAGCGATCAAATCAAGGATGCCCCATTGGCATGTGATGGGCACCGATATTAGTCAACCCGCGTTAAAGATTGCAAAAACCAATGCAAATCACCTTCATCTTGATATTTCATTACGTCATGGTGATGGACTTGGATTTCTCGAAACAAAGTTAAACCACACGATTCATCTCATCATCAGTAATCCCCCTTATGTTGCGAATGAACAGCAACTTGATCCATTTGTTAAGCAATATGAACCACGGCTTGCATTAATTGCTAATCCGAATACCCAATTCTATGAACAGTATTTAAAAGAAGGAAAACGATTACTTGCCCCAAAAGGAATGTTTGCTTTTGAAATCGACCCTTCTTTAGTATCCCCCTTACAAAACATGACAAAAACTATGTATCCTTCTGCAACGTGGACTTTCTTAAAAGACATCAATGGTAAAACTCGTTTTGCTTTGCTTTATACTTAAAGCAGGAGTTAAATGATGAAATTATTGATTGCAAGTGATCACGCTGGTTTTGCTAATAAAAAAACCCTGATTGAATCTTTAACCAAGTTAGGATTTTCAATCATTGATGGTGGCACCTTTAATGAAGGCAGTTGCCATTATCCAGAATATGCCTTGAGTGCTGCCGAACGTGTCGTTGCTAAAGAAGCAGATTTTGGGGTGCTTATTTGTGGTTCGGGTATTGGCGTGTCCATCGCTGCCAATAAAGTAAAGGGCGCAAGGTGTGCTCTTGGTTATCATGATGAGGCCGTTAAACGCGCACGGATTGATAATGATGCCAATTTAATTGCCTTTGGTGCTCGCTATATGACCCTTGAAGAAATGCTAAAACGGATTCAAATGTTTATTCACACGCCTTATGAAGGCGGTCGCCACCAAACAAGACTTGATATAATTGCCGATTACGAAAAAAAGCACTTCCGTTAAAAAATAAATCATCCTATTCAAGGATGTGAATGCTTTTATTTGCCCACGGTGCACTAATCAAGATCCTGAAAAAATTGGATTAAGAAATGGTCTTTTTTATTGTCGAGCGTGCATCCAATTTCACCAAGAACCTTGGCAACCCAAACCGCGACAACCACTTGCAGTGAGCATTCAACTTGGGTATGCGTTAACACCAGAGCAACAATTAATTTCCAATGCTTTAATTGATTGTTATCGGCAAGGGAAATCGGCGATGGTGGATGCGGTAACTGGCAGTGGAAAAACCGAAATCGTTTTTGCCCTTATTCAAATTGCCCTTGCCGAAGGCAAGCGGGTTGGCTTTGTTATTCCAAGAAAAGATGTGGTCAGGGAATTAATCCCTCGCTTTAAGCAGGTGTTTCCAAGCCTAGATATTGTCGGTGTTTTTGGCGGCCATTCCGAAATTCTAGAGGGGGATATCATCATCCTAACCACTCATCAAATGTATCGATATGAACAGTATTTTGATGTATTAATTTTTGATGAGGTCGATGCGTTTCCTTATGCAGGCAATCCGTTGTTAAAGGCGATGGTTCAACGGTCACTCAACGGGATGATCGTGTATTTGTCTGCAACCTTTACGGAAAGCGACCTGGTTCAATTCCGCCAAGCAGGTGGTAACGTGTTTCAGTTATTCAAGCGATTTCATGGGCAACCTATGCCAAACTTACAAGTTAAAATTCATCCTTTTTTTCTGAAATGGTTCACGATTATTAATGAAATTAAAACCATGATGAAGTTTTCCAAACCGATTTTTGTGTTTGTACCAACGATTCGTATTGGTCACCTGCTTTATCGATGGCTTTGTTTATTTTTTAAACAAGTGACATTTGCTTACTCCAGCATTGAAGGACGAGAAACGATTGTCGATGATTTTAAAAAAAATGCAAATGGGATTTTAGTGACAACATCTATTTTGGAAAGAGGCATCACAATGGTGGGTCTCCAAGTGATTATCTTTATGGCAGATCATTCATTATTTTTAACATCGACGATTATCCAAATGGCAGGCAGAGTGGGGCGAAAAAAAATTGATCCAGGCGGAACCGTCATACTTTTGGCAAATAAAATGACTGAAGCGATGAAAACCGCAAAAGAAAAAATAAGTTTTGCCAATGCGCATCTGTAAATATTGTTTTCGTGGATTTGAAACTCAACATCTTTGGCATTTGATTCGCCCTCCTTTATTGTGTCGAACTTGTTATGAACAACTAGAATGGCATCACCGTATTGAAAATTGGCACGGCATTAAGATTGAATCGCTTTTAGATTATGGGCCAACTTTTCAAAAAATGATTTATCAACTTAAAGCCAATTTGGATATTGAATTAGCACCGGTTTTTTTGAATCAACATGTGCCTTATTTAAAATTAAAGTATTCACAATTTACCTTGGTGCTCGCACCAACCCATGAACACGATATAACCTTAAGAGGCTTTCATCCATTAATCGAAATCTACCAAAGCTTAAACTTACCCATGATGACATTATTTGAAAAAAATCGACCTTATCGTCAAGCTGAACAACATGGTTCAGATCGCCAGCAAATTCAAAATGTAATCATCCTCAAAAAAGGGGTTACCATTCCCCAGCAAATTCTGTTAGTTGATGATGTGATGACCACGGGCGAAACCATCAAGGCAATGATCAACTTACTAAAACCTCGACGACCGCAGCAATTAAAAATTCTTGTTTTAGCAAGAAAAAAACAAGAAAAAATTGAGATTACAACGGATATTAAAAATGATAAAATAAGAAATTGGAAACAACAAACATGGCATGGTTAGAAAAAATCTTTAGAATCGAAGAAAGACAGCTTAAAAAACTTGCAAAAGAAGCTGACCAAGTTTTAGCTTTTGCTGATCAGTTTAAATTACTAAGCGATGAATCGTTAAAACAAAAAACCACTTACTTTCGTGACTTATTAAAACAAGGTAAAACCTTGGATGATATTAAATACGAAGCGTTTGCCGTTGCAAGAGAAGCCGCAACCCGAACCTTAAAAATGACACCGTTTAAAGTACAAATCATTGGTGCCCTTGTTTTGCATGGTGGTAACGTTGCTGAAATGAGAACGGGTGAAGGTAAAACCTTGACTGCAACCATGGCCGTTTACTTGAATGCGCTATCGGGGCAAGGTGTGCATGTCATTACCGTCAACGAATATCTTGCTAAGCGCGACGCTGAATGGATGGGTGTGATTTATCAATTTCTTGGCTTAACCGTTGGTGTCAACTTAAGGGATAAATCCACAGAAGAAAAACAACTTGCATATCAATGCGATATCACTTATTCAACTAACGCTGAATTAGGCTTTGATTACCTTCGCGATAATATGACAGGGAATATTAAACAAAGAGTGTTACGCGGATTACCATTTGCCATTATTGATGAAGCGGACTCGATTCTGATTGATGAATCTCGCACCCCTTTGATTATTTCTGGTGGCGCGAAAACCTCTCAATCCGAGTTTGTAAAATATGATCGATTTGTAAAATCACTTAAAAAAGAAAAGCATTTCACGATTGATGTAAAAACTAAAACCGCAAGTTTAACCGATTCTGGGGCCAATCTAGCTGAAATGGCATTTAACATTCGTAACCTTTATTCTCCAGAACATTCAGATAAGGTTCATCGCATTCATCAGTCTTTAAAGGCAAACTTTATTATGGTTCGGGACGTTGACTATTTAGTCGATCCAGAAAAAAATATTCAGATTATTGACCAATTTACTGGTCGGATTCTCAAAGGTCGAGAATTTTCTGATGGTCTTCATCAAGCGATACAGGCTAAAGAGAATGCAAACTTTAGAGCCGAAACCATTACGATGGCCACCATCACCTATCAAAACTTTTTTCGCCTATATAAGAAACTCGGTGGCATGACCGGAACCGCAAAGACTGAAGAAGAAGAATTCATCAAAATTTATAATATGAAAGTTGTCAGTATTCCGACGAATGTTCCGATTCGTCGTCATGATGATGTCGATCTCATTTTTGCATCGAAGACGGCCAAACTCAAAGCGATTCTAAAAGAAATTAAACTTCGTCACGAAAAAAAGCAACCGCTACTGATTGGGACGCCATCCGTTGAAGCTTCAGAAGAGTTATCTAAATTATTAAAAAACGAAGGTTTGCAACACTTTGTTTTAAACGCCAAAAACCATGCTTCCGAAGCAGAAATTGTCAGACGCGCAGGTGAAAAAGGCAGTATTACCATTGCCACTAACATGGCGGGTCGTGGAACCGATATTAAAATTGATGATGAAGTCAGAGCCCTAGGTGGTTTGTGTGTATTAGGAACTGAAAGACATGAAGCTCGACGTATCGACAACCAATTACGCGGCCGCTCCGGTCGTCAAGGTGATCCAGGTTACTCTCGTTTTTTTGTTTCTTTAGACGATGATTTAATGGTGCGATTTGGATCGGATGCGTTAAGAAATATGTTCAAGTCGCTTGGGGATGAAGCGATTGAAAATCGCTTGTTAATGAACGCGATCACCGGCGCTCAAAAACGAATAGAAGGTCAAAACTTCGATATTCGTAAGAACGTTTTAGATTATGACAACGTTTTAGCTAAACAAAGAAGCGTGATGTATCGAAAACGGGATGCGATTCTTATGGCGAATGATGTCACCGACATTATTAATGAAGCATTTACGAATGCGGGTAATTCTTTTGCAACCCGAGCGATTAATCCCGACGATCGTACCAAGGCAATCGATGGGGAAAAATTAAAGAAAATGCTCGAACCAATCTTTCTTAACGAAGGCACGATTAATGCCAAAGCTTTTAGTGAATCACCCGTTGAAGAAGTGGCAGAAGATATTACCGTCTTATTGATTGATCGTTATAAACAAGCCATTAAAGATTGGCCCGCTGAAGTCGTAAAGGGTTTACCAAGACAAGTGTTACTAAAAATTATCGATATGAATTGGCCCCGCCATATTGATGCAATGGATCACTTAAGACAAAGTATTCATCTAAGAAGTTATGCCCAAAGTAACCCGCTACAAGATTATGTCAACGAAGGCTTTAAGATGTTTAAAGAACTAAATGAGAAAATTGCCGTAGAATTTGTGGGTTCAATGCTAACCGCAAAATTAGAAGTCAAACCTAAACCCGCGGCGATTCAATTAGATCCCAAGAAAATTGGAGCGTAAATCATGATTGATATTAGTGTTTTAAAGTCGGAGTTAAATGATTTAGCTGTCTTGATTCAGCAAGTCAGTGAATCCCTTTGACCTCGCACAATTAAAAGCTCAAATCCAAGCCGATGAAGCGTTGATGGATGGCCCACATTTTTGGGATCATCAACGTCAGGCCAAAGCGGTCATTCAACGAATGAATGAAAAGAAATTTTTTGCTGACTCTTTAGAGAAACTGCAACAAGGTCAACATGCTTTACTCGATTTACTTCCCTTTCTAGAGTCTGATCAATCCTTGATGCAAAGTTTTCAAAGTGAACTACACGCTTTACAAAAATTAGGAAAACAAGTTCAGGAACTGGTATTATTTTCTGGCGAATTTGATGCGCTTCATGCAATTGTGGAGATCCACCCAGGCGCAGGTGGAACGGAAAGTCATGATTGGGCGAATATGCTTTATCGAATGTATGTTCGTTATGCAGAAGCCCATCAATTCCAAGTGCAAATGTTAGATTACCTTGCAGGTGAAGAGGCAGGCATCAAAAGTGTAACGATGATGATTAAAGGTCCGCGTGCATATGGATTATTAAAATCGGAAAAAGGAGTTCACCGCTTAGTGAGAATTTCCCCTTTCGATGCGAATGATCGCCGCCATACTTCCTTTGCCTCGGTAAATGTCATTCCTGATATTGTCGATGAAGTGGATTTGGTGATTCCAGATAAAGACTTACGCATCGACACTTATCGTTCTGGTGGTGCGGGCGGACAGAACGTGAACAAAGTTGAAAGTGCGGTGCGAATTACCCACATTCCCACTGGGCTAGTATCCTCATGCCAGATTGAACGGAGCCAATTACAAAATAAAGAAAAAGCGATGCAGATGTTGAAGGTTCAACTTTATCAATTAAAGAAACAACAACAAGAAGCCCACCTCGATGCAATCGTCGGTGAACAAAAAGATATTGAATGGGGAAGTCAAATTCGTTCTTATGTATTTCAACCCTATATGTTAATCAAAGATCACCGTACGGATTATCAAGAAGTTGATGTGACGAAAGTAATGGATGGTGCGATTGATGGCTTCATTCGTTCCTATCTTGAAATGGAGGCAAAAAAACATGCTAAAAAATAACAACCTCAGGAATATCATCTTGATTATCTTTGCTAATTTATTATTAGCATTCGCTTCTGCTTTATTTTTTGTACCGATGCATATTGTCAATGGTGGGATGAGTGGTTTATCACTGGTTTTCTTATCATGGTTCAATATTCCGGTGGATGTGACAACCGCCATTCTTGCTTGGTCGTTTTTCTTCATTGGCTTGATATTTTTAGGTAAAACTTTTACTGCCCAAACCTTCTTAGCAACGTTACTTTATCCCATTTTCTTTTTCTTATTGGTTCGTTATGTTGATCCGCTTTGGATTGGTTTTTCTCCCGAAGAAGAAACCCATCGATTATTGGCCAGTATATTTGGTGGTGGATTGGTTGGTTTAGGGATGGGCATTTCTTTCTTGGCAGGCGGCAGCACTGGTGGCTTTGATGTAATCATGATGCTTGGTCAAAAATTTTATGAATGGAAGGCATCTGTTACTTCTTTGGTGATTGATATCGTCATCATCGGCCTTGGCATGTTTACCTTTGGTATTGTGGTAGGGTTGTATGGTGTGATTGCAACTGTCGTCAATTCCATCATGATTGAAATCGTCTTTGTTGGTTTATCAAGAGTTTATTTGGTGACGATTGTTTCTTCTAAACCAAAAGAAATCAATCAATTTATTATTGAAAAGTTGGAACGTGGATCCACCATTTACATGGCCAAGGGAGGTTTTAAACAACAACCCCTTGAGGTGATTCAAGTCGCCATTCAAAGACGGGAATACTTTTTATTGAAACAAAAAATTGCCGAAGTCGATCCTTCAGCATTTGTGATGATCAATCAAGCACGAGCTGTTTTGGGTTTGGGATTTAACCCACTCACCCATTCCGTTCCTACTTTAAAAAAGAAAGCATCATGAATCAACCTTTTAAAATTGTTTCAACCTATCAACCTAAAGGGGATCAACCCAACGCCATTGAACGTTTGGTACAAGGGATTGAACGTCAACAACGATTTCAAGTGTTACTTGGGGCGACTGGGACAGGTAAGACTTTCACGATTGCAAACGTGATTGAACGCATTCAAAAACCAACACTGGTGTTGGTCCATAACAAAACCCTTGCCGGTCAGCTTTACGGTGAGTTTAAGGAATTATTTCCCAATAATCGCGTTGAATATTTTGTTTCTAATTTTGACTTTTATCAACCAGAAGCGTATATGCCTAAATCTGATACGTACATTGAAAAGAATGCCGTGATGAATGATGAAATTGAAATGATGCGAACGTCGGCAATCAACGCTGTCTTGGAAAGACGCGATACGATTATTGTTGCCTCCGTCGCCGCTATTTATGGGTTAACCGATCCGCAAGAATATCAAAGACTTGCCTTTTATCTTAAAGTTGGTGAGACGATTAATCGCAAAGAGTTTTTTAGAAAACTGATCGATGCACAATATCAACGTAATAACTTGGATTTACCTCCTGGTAATTTTCGTGTTCGTGGTGATGTCATTGAAATTGCCTTGCCAGGTTTAGCAGATTCCGCTCTCCGTGTCGACACGTTTGGAGATGAAATCGAAAAACTATCATTGGTGGATTTATTGACAGGAGAAGTTCGTCATACTTATAAAAGCTATCCAATCTATCCTGCTTATGGACACGCTTCAACGCATGAACGGGTTATCGCAGCTTGTGATCGAATTGAAATTGAATTAGCGGAACGTTTAAAGGTATTAAAAGAAAATAATAAATTGTTAGAGTATCAACGTTTAGAAATGCGAACCAAACAAGACCTTGAATCCTTAAGAGAATTTGGCATGTGTCCTGGTATTGAAAATTATTCCCGGCATATTGATAATCGAAAACCAGGGCAAAAACCATTTTGTTTAATGGATTATTTCCCTAAAGATTTTTTATTTGTCATTGATGAAAGCCATGTGTCTATACCGCAAGTACGTGGGATGTATAACGGGGATCGAGCGCGTAAAGAAACCCTTGTTCAATATGGATTTCGGTTGCCATCTGCCTTAGATAATCGTCCATTAAAGTTTGCAGAATTCGAAGCGGCTTTAACTCAAGTCATTTGTACCTCTGCCACTCCGGGTGATTATGAATTAACTCAAACGAAACAAGCAGTGGTGGAACAGATTATTCGCCCAACTGGACTTGTGGACCCCGAAGTCATCATTCGTCCTACCACGGGTCAAATAGATGATTTGATGCAAGAGATTCAAAAGCGAATCGCCAAGTCCCAACGGGTGATGATCGTGACCCTTACGATTCAGATGGCAGAAGATCTCACTGCTTATTTAAAACAACGTTCTTTCAAAGTGGTATACATGCACTCAGAAACTAAAACCATGGAACGTAGTCAAATTATTTACCAACTTAGAAAAGGTAAATACGATGTGTTAATCGGGATTAACCTTTTAAGAGAAGGATTGGACATTCCTGAAGTGTCGTTGATCGCGATTTTGGATGCAGATAAAGAAGGATTCTTACGGTCAACAAGATCATTAATTCAAATCATTGGTCGGGCCGCGCGAAATGCAGAAGGTCAAGTCATCATGTATGCCGACAAAAAGACCGATTCGATGAAGGCGGCAATCGAAGAAACCAATCGCAGAAGAGATAAACAACTCGCCCATAACAAGCAGTTCAACATTACCCCGATGTCGATTAAGAAAGAGATTCAATCGCCTTTAAAATCAATTGATGATGATATTGCAAAGTTAACGCAAGTAAAGGGGAAATCCTCACGAAGTGAAATTGAACAAAGAATCAAGGAATTCGAAAAGTTGATGAGAGAAGCTGCCAAAGTCTATGATTTTGAAAGAGCGGCCGAACTACGGGATATTATTTTTGAACTCAAAGCAGAAATCAACGGTTAGTTTTTCTTTTCATTTTCAGCAAAACAAGGTATGATTTTTATTCGTAGGAGACATTTATGGAATTTACATTTTTAGATATCGTCTTTATCATCGTATCCTTTGTGATTATCATTTTGTCGTTACTTCAAGGTGGTAAATCAGAAGGCGCCTCCGGGGCTATTACTGGTGCAGGGATGAATGTGTTTGTCAAAACCAAAGAACGGGGTTCTGAATTAATCATTTCTTGGTTAACTTTCGGATTTGCTGTGGTATTTTTCCTCCTAGCTTTACTGACCAACGCGTTAGCATAATTTAATTAAAAAGGTAATGATACGAGGGATTCAATCCCTCGTTTTTCTTTTGGTGAATTTGATATAATTTGATTGAAAATGACTATTGCACAATATATTCAACAAGAAAAAAAACAACTCCAAGAATTGGCCATTGGGCTTTCAACCAAACCCCACTTGGTTATCATTCAGGCTAACGAAAACGAAGGCTCCAATATTTACATTCGCGGTAAACTTTCGGATTGCCAAGAAGTTGGTTTTCAAGCAACCCATTTACGCTTACCAACCTCTATTACCCAAGAAGATTTATTAAGAGAAATCCAAAAACACAATCAAAACCCAATGGTGCATGGTGTCATTGTTCAAGTACCTTTACCTAAACATATCGATGCCTCTGTCATCCGTCGGGCGGTGGTGCCGCATAAGGATGTTGATGGTTTTCACCCGTTATCTCCGATGATGGCGTGTACACCTAAAGGGATTGTGGATTATTTATCGGCAAGTGGTTTTGATTTTGTTGGTAAACATGCGTTAATTCTTGGTCGATCTTATATTGTGGGCAGACCCTTAGCGAGTGCACTGTTGGATAGAAATGCCACAGTGAGTATTGTTCATTCCAAAACCAAAGAAGACGATCGAGCTATCTTATTAGCGAACGCCGATTTAATATGTGTGGCAGTTGGGAAAAAATGGTATTTATCAAACCAAAAAGTTAAGCCAACAGCTTGGATTGTCGATATTGGTATTACCCGAGAAGATGGTCAGATTTTTGGCGATGTCAAACCGGGTCGCCATGTGGCGTTACAAACCCCAGTACCTGGTGGAGTCGGTCTATTGACTCGATTCTCATTATTAAAAAATTTATGGGAAGCCTATACTCAACAATTTAAATCAAAAATCAAAGAAGATTAACATCTCCGGCAGTTTGCCTTCAAGCAATAAAAGCATATAATACCCTTAATATAAGGAGTCTTTTATGGATGTAAAAAAACTTAGACAATTTGCCACCTTGGCCGTTCGCCGCGGTGTGAATGTCAAACCTGGACAAGATGTAATTGTTCACGCGGAACTCGATCAACCTGAGTTTATTACCATGGTGGTTGAAGAAGCCTATGCCGCTGGTGCACGGTCGGTTCGGGTCAAATGGACGCATCAACCGATTAGTCGTGTCAACGCTTTAGAAATGAAAGAAGAAGTGATGGCAGAAATACCCGAATGGCAACATGCAGAAATGGCGCACAACGTCAAAACCTTACCTGCCCAAATTCATATTCGGTCTGTTGATCCAGATGGCATGAAAGGCACCGATCAAACCAAGTTAACCAATGTTGCCAAGATTACCACGCCACAAATCTTGAAATATCGTGAACAAATGGATAATAAATTTCAATGGACGATTATTGGTGTTCCTTCCATCAAATGGGCAGAAAAAGTATTTCCTAAACTCAAAGGTGAACAAGCAGTAGAAGCGATGTGGGAAGCGATCATGAAAGCCACCCGTGTCACCAATGATCCATTAAAAGAATGGGACCGTCATAATGCCACATTACAACAACGCAGCAAACAACTCGATGCTTTAAATTTGGATTATTTGCATTTCCAATCTGCTAATGGTACCGATTTTAAAATTTGGATGATTCCAGAAGCTCGTTGGCTTGGTGGCGGTGAAAAACTAATCGATGGTCATTTTTATAATCCAAACATGCCAACTGAAGAGGTATTTATCACCCCTAAAGCTGGCAAAGCCGAAGGAATAGTGGTCGCATCAAAACCACTCTCTTATCAAGGCGAATTGATTGAAGATTTTACCGTCACCTTTGCCGGAGGTAAAGTGGTCAAAGTCGAAGCGAAGAAAAATCAAAAACTCTTAGAACAAATGGTGAAGATGGATGAAGGCGCTTCACGCATTGGTGAACTAGCCCTCGTCCCATTTGACTCACCCATTCAACAATCGGGGTTGTTATTCTATAACACGTTGTTTGATGAAAATGCCGCTTGCCATATTGCGTTAGGTCGGGCTTATGTAAACTCAATTAAAGGGTATGCAACGATGACACCCCAACAATTAACTGACATTGGTTGCAATCGTTCCATGATTCATGTGGACTTCATGATTGGGAGTCGCGATTTAAAAATCACTGGATACAATCGCAAAGGTGCCGCGATTGCCATCTTCGAAAAAGGCAACTGGGCTCCTTCCCTTAAATAAAGATTGACATAAAAAACCTTCACAATTTCGTGAAGGTTTTTTCTTTTGAAATGATTTGTTTATAAATGTAAGTAACGATCGATTTCCCATTGCGAAACATAAGTGCGATATTCATCCCATTCTTTTTCTTTGGCAAGAATGTATTTATCGTAAGTATGTTTACCAAGGACGGCAAGCATCATCGGATCTTTTTTCATTTCCTTAAGCGCGTCTTTGAGATTTTCTGGTAAATTTTGAATCCCTTGGGCTTCGCGTTGCTCACGTGTTAATTCAAAAATGTTGTCGTAAACAGGTGGGATGGTTTTGCTGTCTTTCGCAGCGATGCCTTCTAACCCTGCCGTGAGGATAAAGGCCAAGGCAAGATAAGGATTGGCAAGTGGATCCACGTTTCTTAACTCAGTACGTGTCGAACCACCACGCGCTGCAGGAATGCGAATCATCGCCGAACGATTCGCGTCAGACCAGCAAGCATAGCAAGGGGCTTCATAACCCGGAATGATACGTTTATAAGAGTTAACCGTAGGATTGGTTAAGGCTGCAATCGAGCGAGAATGATTCAAGATTCCTGTCATCCACTTCCGCGCGACATCCGATAATTGCATATCGCCTTTGGGATCATAAAAAGCATTTTCACCCTTGGCGTTTGCTAATGACATATTCGTATGCATACCCGAGCCATTAATTCCGGCAATTGGTTTTGGCATAAAAGTTGCATGTAAACCATGCTTGTGGGCGATGACTTTGACCACCGTTTTAAATAACTGTAAATTATCACAAGCTTTTAAAACATCTTGGAATCGGAAATTAATTTCGTGTTGACCGACTGCCACTTCGTGGTGCGATGCTTGCACCATTAACCCTAATTTATCAAGTTCTATGGCAATATCACGACGGGTATAGTTGTCCCCGTCCATCGGTGCTAAGTCAAAATAACCGGCATCATCATTCGGTTCAATGACGGGTTTCCCATCTTTGACTTTAAATAAGAAAAATTCTGGTTCAAAGCCAACATTCAAGGCAGAGAATCCAGCATCTTGCATCTTCTTAATTGCCTTTTTAAGAATAAATCGTGGATCGCCTTCAAAGGGTTCACCTTTGGGTGTGTAGACATCGCAGACAAGCCGGGCCACTTTTCCTAGTGCCAAACTTTCAAAAGTCAGAATTTGCCACGTCGACAAATCGGGATATAAATACATATCCGCTTCTTTGATGCGAACGAAACCTTCTATTGAGGACCCATCAAACATAATTTTATTATTGAGTGCGTCCTCTAAACGTGAAATGGGTAAATCGACTGATTTAACCATCCCGAGCATGTCGGTAAATTGCATCCGAATAAACCGAACATCCTCTTTCTTAGCAATAGCTAAAACGTCGTCTTTCGTCATGATTGCCATGCCTAACTCCCCCTATGAGATGTTAATGTCATTATAAATACGTCAAATAAATTGTCAAATAGGATTAGTCTTCGTCCGCTTCGTTATCATCCTCTTCATGGTCATCTTCGTCTTCATCCTCGTCGTCTCGGTGATCGCCTCTAGGACCATGGCGGTCATCTTCCCATTCGCCATCTTCACGTTCGCCATCTTCATTAAATTGAATCGCTTGATAACGATAGCCGATAATCTCATTTTGATCGTTGAGTACAGGGATTACATAAACTGAAATTTTGCCTTTAATTCTACCGTTAACGCCTTGCATATCAAACTTTATGTCTAGAATGGTTTCACCATCCTCAACTTCATATTCAAACTTAAATGTATCTTTGGTACGATTGCTATCGTTATTCTCAAAGAATTTTAATTCTATTACCGTTTCATCATCCTCAATTTCTAATTTAAATTCAGAAATGGTGAGGACGTTATTGATTAATTTTTTGACTTTGATTTTAGTTTCATCTTCTTCAAATTTGTATTCTGTTTCGATATAGTTCATGTCATCTAAATTGGCTCTAAAAATAATTTTAGTTTCATCATTTTCTTGAATTTTGCTACCTGTGACGGTGTAACGAACGGTTGTATCGATTACTAATTCACCGCTAAAAACGTAGTAGGTTTCTTCTTCAATCACTTCTGAACTTTCAACGTTATAGTAAAGCGCATACGGGATGGCTAACCCTTCAATGTCATAAACCACAAAGGTATCAAGAAATTCAAAATTAAAGTCATCTGATACTTGAGAATTGATCAAAGGCGCTTCATTGGTTCCTAAAAATTGTTCAAACACGGTTAAATAGGGGTTGAGTAAGGTCATCGTTGCCTCAAAATTAATCGTTTCTCTTTCACGTAACGGTCTAAGTTTTATTTGCAAAGCTGGATTCAATAACGGTTGTGTATTGTTAATGGATAGGTTTGTTAATAGCGTTGCCGACGTAATACTTGAAATCGAGATCGCTTCCTTTTCGTTGTTTAAGCGTAAAGGTGGTAACACCACTTGACTAGACACGGGTAAGGAAGTTTCGCTGGTTTGGGAAGTGGTAGTGGAAGATAAAACCGCATCACTAGAAGGCGCAATTGGATTCGTATTTTGAATGATGATGGCAAAGATAAACACGCCAGTCAAGATCGTGGCAATTGGCAGGAGTTTAAAAAAAGAAAAGGGTTGATTCTTCGGAAAGTTTTGAACGATGAAAGGTCGAAGATTCGGCATTTGACCTTCCGCTTCTTGTTTGATTTTTTTCAAGACGTCTTTTTCATTCATTTTTTCAAAGCTCCTTTCATTTTCTTAATCGCTTGGTTGTATTTCCACGTGACCGTTCCGATTGGGATGTCCATGATTAAGGCTATTTCTCGATGTTTATACTCACTTATTGCATAGAGGAAGAGGATTTTCTGTTCATCCTGGTCTAGAATTTTTTTCGCTAAGGTGATGACCGGTGAACCTAAATCATAGATATCGCGACTACTTGGCAACGTTGCTTCTAAGGTTTCCCTTTCGACTTGCGTTTCTCGATCCCGAACCTTAATAAGGTTTAAGGCAGTATTGCGGGCGATGGTGAGGATCCAGTTCATCCCATTCGTCGTTACTTGATATTGCTGAATGTTATCCATCACTTTGAGATAGGTATCCTGCATTACATCTTCGGTTAACTGCGTATCTTTCAAATATGGAAGAATGAACGCAAACACCCCTCTTCGAGTTTGTTCGTAGAGATCTTGCATCGCTTGTCGCTTGCCTTTTTTGATTTGTAATAGTAAAGCGTTTATGGGATTCATCACGCCTAACTTTACACCTAAACGATGCTGACTTCTACCCCTTTAAAGGGAGCATCTCAAGGGGACTTAAGATGCTACTCATTAAACAAAGAAGGGCTTGAATTTGTTGGTGTTTGGATTTGAAGATCAAGGATGGTTGAAAAATAAATGATTTTTTCATTTATTTTTAGCCATTTTTCTTCAAATTTGATTTGTTTAACCCATCCAGTCTCTTTGATTTTCTTACCATCTGCAAAATAAATGAGCGTGACAAGTTGTTGGTTTGCTATCAATAGATTGGCATTGATGATGGTAGCTTGATCTTGGCTAACTTGGGGTTTTTCCATTTTAGTTTTGGATGTTTTCATCCTCACGATGGTGCCTTTTTGTTCAATTAAGGAAGCATAAGGCGCCCATTTTTTCATGCCACGGTCACTCATTTACGATGTCCCCCAATTAAGGTGTGTCGTTCTCGTGTGGTGGATGCTTTTAACAACGCCGATGTTCTTAAAATGGCATTGTGACCATAACGTTGTTTAATGTGGGCAATGGTCAACTGGAGTCTTCTTTTTTTGTCAGTGGTTTCGGCGTCGGTAAATAAATCCAATTGCTCATGATCTAAAGGATTTAATTTACGAAAAGCAAAGGTAATATTACGAATTGGTTTTGCTTCAACATACCGATGGTAAATTCTCATCAATGCTTCATAGAGTGTATCTTCGTCATCCGTCGCGCGAATCAAGCTCATTTGATGAGAAAATCCCCCTAAGCTTGCCGAGTAACCAATACTGAGATGTACAAGTGAACTCAATTGACCTTGAAGGCGGAGCCGCAAGGTTAAATCATCACACATTTCTCGGATTACCACAGGGACTTCATCGATTGAGTAGTCACGATATAAAACTTGTCCCATACTGATGCCGGGTTCTTTGGGTTGATATTTTTCACGAATGTTGGAGTGATCAATGCCATTCGCATGATCATGAAGTTGTTTGCCCATGATGCCATAGAGTGCGATTAGCTTATGCTCAGGAAATTGTGCCAAATCTTGAATCGTCATGATCCCCAATTGGTGTAATCGATGTTCCATTCTTGAGGCAATGCCCCACATTTCACCAACCGGTAATGGCCAAAATTTTTCTTGGATTTCATCTTGATGCCACGTGGCGATTCCGTCTTTAGCTTTTTTCGCTTCGATATCTAAGGCACTTTTTGCTAAAAATGGATTGTCACCAATGCCAACGGTGGCCAAAAGTTTAAGTTTACGATAAATCGTATCTTTGATGGTTTTCATTAATGCATGTGGGGATTGTTGGTATAACTTCAAGTAAGGACCAAGATTTAAAAACGCTTCATCGACACTGTAAATATGGAGGTCATCTTCGCCAACAAAATCTAGCAGAATCGACATCACTTGTGCCGATTTTTCTAAATACAAACTCATCCGTGGCGTGGCAAAGATAATGTCATCACGTTTCGGGAGTTCAAAGACCCTTAATCTCGAAGGAATCCCTTGCAGACGAAGGTAAGGAGAAACGGCAAGAACAATCGTGCCCGTGCCTCTAGTTTTATCGGCCACAATTAAAGGGGTTGTATAGGGATCTAGACCGCGTTCAACGCACTCCACCACTGCATAGAAAGATTTGAGATCGAGAACAGCGACCACGGAGGGATAATTTAATGTCGGTTGAATATTTTTTAACATAATTTCATCAATGGACTTTTATTTTAACGAGAGATGTTATGAGAAAGCACGTAAATTTTTTTATGAAAACATTTGCAATTTATTTTTAATAAAAACCATCAAAAAAATGACAGAAAAAGTAAAAATTAAACCACAACTATGTTATATTATGAAACATGGATATTAATGCATTACTGGAACCTATCAAATTAGCCATCCTTGATATACTCGCCAACCCGATTCTATTGGATATTGGCTTAGGCGCATTCTTATTTATCATGGCGACAACCGGTGTTAAACGTGGTTATTGGTTTGCGCTTTGGAATTTATTTTTTTCGGCGGTGGTTTTATTCATCTTATTAACATTCTTCCTTAATGTCGCAACTGGTTTAGTTAGCAATTTGACTGGCGCCTATCTAGTTTTCCAAGATATTGACATGTCGAGAACAATGGCCATGTTTGGAATTTTATTGGCGGTTTTATTATTTGGTTGGATCGTCTCTGGTTTTATTTATTTAATCTTTACCCCCATTAAGGGTAGAAATTACTCCTATCGTGATCTTGATCCAATGGTGGTCATCAAAGTCAAGTCCTATGGGTTTACCGTTGGGTTAATAGAAGGCATTGCTTATGTCTTACTATTCAATATCGTCTTAGGTAATATATCGACCTATTTACCAGAAATTTTCCCCAATCGATTCATCTCCACATTCCTTGAAACCTTGCATCCAAGTAATTCGATCATCTTAAGTTTGCTTAACAATTTACTTGGGGATTATGGAAGTTTCTTTCAACTAGGGTAAAACGTTTTTGCTGAACAAAGAAAAACGTCTCTTCATTGAGACGTTTTTTTATTTGATTAATTTAGGCTTTTGTTGTTGCTTTTTTTCTTGGTTTCTTGATGACTGCAGGTTCGGTAGGTTTCGCTTTGGTTGACTTCACCAAGGGTAAAGCGGCTGCTGGTTCATAGGCAACTTTTTCCATGAAGACATCATAAACACCATTGCCAATCAAGATGACAAATACACCTAACATCGAGGCTTCAAAGCTATTGATGAACGTGACGACAAGTAAGATTAGCATCCCTAAGATCGCAATTCTTGGGACGTATGGATATCCCCAAACGCGATAAGGACGAGGTGCCTCTGGCATTGTTTTTCTGAATTTGAAGACTGCTAAAAAGATAAGGGTGTTAAAGATTAAGGCACCAAACAAGATGATGGAAAGTAAATAATTTACATTGTTATATCCAAGTAACACAATGATTAAGGAAACAACGGTTTGTCCTAAAATTGCTACCCATGGGGTTTGAAATTTGGCATCAATCTTACCAAAAAATCTTGGTAAGGTTTCATCGTCTGCCATGGCAAGATAAACGCGGGGGAAAGAAAGAATAGAACCGTTTAGAGAACCTAAAATAGAAATGGCAATCGCTCCAAACACCACATAACCTAATAGAGTTAAATCAAACCCGGTAAAAATAGCACCGAATGCTGAATAAACTGCCCCTAAATCAAAGCCAGCTTCGACTGCTCCTGATCCTAAAGCGGCTAAAGTTCCAGCATCAATGATCCGATATAAACCAATCACAAATAAAACATACACACCCATCACCAGTGCAACTGCAATCGTTAAAGCTTTGGGTAAGTCTCTGCTAGTATCTTTCATTTCTTCGGCAACGGTATTGAGGTTGGTCCAACCTTCATAAGCAAATAGGGTTCTAGCAACGGCAAAAAGTAACCCAGAAATTAATAATCCCGTTTCTATATTTTCAGCACCATTGCTGGCAACGATATTAGATTGGGTACCAAAAAATAAGCCGAAGACAATCACCGTCAGTAACGGAATTAACTTAGCAACAAAGAATATATTTTGTACTAACTTCCCATATTGAATACCGAGGTAATTGATGACGGATAAAACGATAATGGTGATGGAGGCAATTACACCAACGGTCGTCGCATCAAACCCTGCGCCACCATTGACACCGAGCATATAACCTAAAACTTGGGCAAATAATATGGCAAGGAGTGCCACTGATCCCGAACTTGATAAGAAGAAGTTACTAATCCCTGAAAGAAAAGCCACTCGTTTGCCATATGCTTTTCGTAAATAAACATAATATCCACCCGTCTTGGGGAATAAAGTGCCAAGTTCAGCATAGGTTAACGCTGAAAATAAAGTAATGATGCCGCCCACTAACCAGGCCACAAGGGAAAGACCTAAGGAATTGCTCGCGAGACCGAGTACGAGCATCGAAAAGAAATAAATGCCTGAGCCGATCATGATACCCGCTAAGACAGAG
>CAIMWL010000105.1 GCA_903845135.1 uncultured Caryophanales bacterium | reverse complement strand
TGACCAAGCGAACGAATATTAAACCCAACTTCCGTGGTATAAGCTTCAAAGGGGCCTTTGTGAAGGTCCGCATACAACGCATCCATAATCGCTTGTTGATGTTGGATGAGCAATTGTTTTAATTTCTTAAGTTGGGCAATCCGAAATGCATAGGATTTTGTCGCATCGGAAGCAAAGAAACGTCGTTGGGATTCTAAAATTTTTTCCATCATTGATTACCAAATTCATTATAACAAATTACCAAGAAACCCAATTGCAATATAATATAATAAAAATAAATAATATTGGGGGAATTATGACCATCTTTGATCGCGATTATTGGATTCAACACATTACCAGGCTCGTCAATCGAGACTATAGACCGAATTCTGAATCTATTCACGCTTTGCTTAAAGAAGAGGATAGTGAAGACCTTGACGAAGATAAGCCAACGCTTATTTATCAAAAGGTTTTTGACGCAACGATCTTACCCACCTTTAAAAAAGGAAAGTCCTTTAGTCAAATCCTCTTTGAATTCATTGATAAAAAAGGCATTGATGAAGTTCAACTCTATCAAAGTATTGATATCAGTCGTGCCCTTTTTTCTAAAATTCGTACCGATGATCATTATCGCCCAGAACGTAACACCGTTTACCGTTTTATCATCGGGATGCGTTTGAATATGGAAGAAGCGATTGTGTTGTTAAAAGCGGCGGGTTATATTTTTCATTCCGGTGATAAAACCTCTTTAATCATTCACCATTGTGTAAGCAACGGCGTGTTTAAACAGTCAATTATTGATAGCATTTTAGTCCACAATCAAGAAAATCCATTATTCTCTGAGAAATAAAAAAAGTGGCACCAAGTGCCACTTTTTAATTGTTTAAACGACGTTAGATTTAATGGCCTCGACCGCCATCACGACCATGACCGGGACGGCCTTCATAATCTTTTCCTGATTCCCGAACATAGAAGCTATAAATAGTTTCACCATTTTCATCAATCGAAGGAACCGCTTTAACATGGAGGACTTGGCGATCTTCGACAACCTTGATTTTAATGATTTCTACGCCATCTTCTAATTCTTTCTTAAAGGAGTAGGAGATTAATTCACCATTGAGAATGGTTTTTAATTTAACTTCAATTTCACCATCTTCATCGGTTTCAACTTTGAAAGTAAGTTTAGAGAATTCACCATCTTTCATCATTGCTAAATCATATTTTTGTTCGTCTAATTCAACTTCTCGTTTGATCTTAATCCAATTATTTTCATCTAAGGAGATAAAGAACTTAGTTTCGGTTTCATCTGCTTCTATTTCTTGGAGACCTAATAAGGCATATTCTTCGCCTTCAAAGATGACAACGCCTTCGAGTAAGACTTCTTCATCGTCTTCAAAGTCTCGATCATGATGGTCGCGGTAACTATTTTCTTCGCTACGATCTCTTAATTCACCATCATTATATCCATCGTGTTCATCACGATCTTCTTGGTCTTCACGTTCTTCTTCTTCGACTTCGTTTTCATCTTCTTCGTCTTCTTCATGATCATCATTATCATCATTATCATCGCGACGAGCTAATGGTTCACTGGTAACGTCGGAAGCTTGCGTTTCGCTTGATGGTAGTACCACGGAGGATTCTTCACTGATGATGTCTTCTGAGGATACGACTTCTTCACTGGATGTAACTTCTACTTCGCTCGAGGTCACTTCTGAGCTCGTGGGTTCTTCAATGACTTCATCTTTAACATTAAAATACATTTCATAGACCATCACATTGCCTGCAAGGTCTTGAACGGTAATGCTTAAATGATAGGCATAGGCTTCACGGTCAGAGGGTAATTCCACCACTTGGAAGGGTTGACCTTCTTCTGTGAGTAAGGTATCCATCAAGGTGATGTATTCCGTAAACTTTGCAATTAAATCTTCTTCGGTAACTAAGGTTGCAGCCGCTTGAACCTTCATGACAGGTCCAACATTCGCATTGGTTGTTTGAATTAAACCACTAGTAGCGAGCATGCTGACGCCAGCAACTGCCTTTTCTGCATAAACTTCCTTAATTGGTGCCGGTAAAGGCGCCACATCATTACTGGGAAGGGATGGGGCATTTAAACCACATCCAACGAGTAACGCAGCACCACCGATCGCCATTAAACTTAACTTATTTAACTTCATATTTAACTCTCCCTATAACCAATTAACAATTCACTCAATGAATTTATTGGTAAATCTTATTCTATCATCAAGAACTTAAGAATTTTCGGTAATCGTGACCGCCAAGCCGATTCATTATGCTGACCACCGGGAATCACCTTGAATTCAAACTTGGTGTTTGATTTTTTCTTTAAAACAGCCTCTTTAACAGCCTGATTACTCTTCATATAAATCTCGGCAATTTCTAAACCCGCTTCTTTGTCCCCGGTATCTAAGTATAGTTTCTTTAGTTTTAATGGTTTATGGTGAATTAATTTTAAAATTTCATCGGTAGAAGCATAAAAGGCATTAGACAACCCCGCGACATTGCCAATCACATCTGGATAAAGCAAACCGGCTTCAAGCGAAATCACCCCTCCCATAGAACTACCGATCATATAGGTGTGTTCCGGACCTTTGAGTGTGGCAAACCGTTGATCAATTTCCTTTTTAAGATCAAAGAGGAGATATTGTAAATAATCCATCCCTCGCCCATGGGCAACCCAGGTTGGATGGGACGGAAATCGAGTATCAAAAATGTTATATTCTTCAAGGCGCTGATTCCCGCGCATCGCGCAACTTAAGGCCACTACAATCGCTTTGGGTAATCCTTTGGTTTTGAGAGCAGAGACCACATCCCAAATTTCTCCGGCATAGGAATCTT
>CAIMWL010000104.1 GCA_903845135.1 uncultured Caryophanales bacterium | reverse complement strand
TTACTCGCCAGTCTTACCTTAGAAGAAAAAGCTGGTCAACTGGTCCAATTACCCCCTTACTTTTTCAAAAAGGAAGCGCTTCAAGAAGTAGCAGGGCCTGTGCAAAGACTGAAATTAACGGAAGCAGATATTTTTTTGGCTGGTTCAGTATTAGGCATTGGTAATCCTCAAGAAATGATCGATGTCCAAACCACGTATTTAGCAAAAAGTCGGCATCAAATTCCGTTAGTCTTTATGGCCGATATTATCCATGGATATAAAACCATCTTTCCGATTCCTCTTGCCTTAGCAGGGTCTTTTTCCACTGATAATTTTTATAAGATGGCTCGTGCATCTGCCGCCGAGGCCACGTTGAGTGGGATTCATGTCACGTTTTCTCCGATGGCGGATTTAGTCAAAGATCCTCGCTGGGGACGCGTCATGGAAGCGTATGGTGAAGATCCTTACCTTGGTTATCATTATGCTCATGCGATGACGAAAGGATATCAAGGCAGTAGTATCAAAAATAAGGATAGTTTAGCGGCATGTATCAAACATTTTGCAGCCTATGGTGCTGCTTTAGCCGGCCGCGATTATGCGCAAGCGAGTCTTTCACTGCATGATTTTTATCAACAATATGATGCAGGTTATCGTGGGGCTGTCGATGCTGGAGTGAGAATGGCGATGACATCGTTTAATGTTTTTGAAGGCGTACCGGCAACCATTCATCGAACGTTATTGAGAAAAATTCTTCGTAAACGAATGGGTTTTAAAGGCGTGACGATTTCAGACTATGATTCTATTATTGAAACGGTAGTTCACCGCGTAAGTAAGGATGATCAAGATGCCGTTCGCAAAGCTTTATTCGCAACCGTGGATATTGAAATGGCTTCAGGCGCTTACATTAAACATATTCCCACGCTCGTCAAACATGGCCTCATTGATATCGAGTTGATTGATCAAGCGGTTTTAAGGGTGTTAAAGTTAAAAAAAGATTTAGGGTTATTTAAAAATCCTTTTAAAGGCGCTAATATCGATAAAGAAAAATCATTGCCTCTATCGGTTCCCCAACTCGCAATTGCCAAAACCCTTGCCGATGAGTCAATCGTGTTGTTAAAAAATAGTCGAAATCTTTTACCATTACAAACTAAAAAAATTGCCTTACTCGGACACCTTTCAAATAGTGGCGCATTATTGGGTCCGTGGTCATGGCATGGTAATCGTCAACAAACGCCGAGTGTTAATGCCGTCTTAAAACCATTTGTTCAACATGATGTTGAAGATGTCCAAACATGGTCTGATGCCCTCAAACAACAAGTCAAACTCGCAGACGTACTTGTGGTGATGACAGGCGAAGAAGAAAAGGAATCAGGTGAAGCTCGTTCCAAAACCAATCCAACGCTTGCCCAGCAAACCATTCAGTTCATCCAACAACTAAAAGCTTTTGGCAAACCAATTGTTTTGGTTATCACGGCGGGGCGCCCATTGGTTTTAACCCCCATCGTGGATGAGGTTGATGCGATTTTATATGCATATTTTTTAGGTTCCCAAGCAGCGTATACCATTACCGATACCTTGTTAGGCAAAAACAACCCTTCTGCTAAATTAACGATGACGTTTCCACGACACATTGGGCAAATTCCCATCATGTATAACCACCTCAACACCGGTCGCCCCTTCTTAGGTCAAAGTTTCACTTATACATCTCATTACATTGATGAATCAAACTTACCCCTATTTAGTTTTGGTGACGGTTTAAGTTATACCACTTTTCAATTTTCACATGCCAAAGATGTTTCAAACCAAGAGCAAATTCAATTCTCAGTTAACGTAAAGAATACGGGGTCAAGGGCTGGCTATGTGATTGTGCCGGTTTATCTCGATCAACCTTTCGCACCAGTAGCTCTTGCGAATCGTCAACTCGTGGGTATGGGAAAAACTTTTTTACAACCTCAAGAAACGCAAACCTTAACAATCGAAATTGATCGCCAATTTTTGACTTACATCGATGCGGAATATCAACGACAACCTTTAAAGGGAACGTTATCCTTTGTTATCGGCGATGCTTTCAACACAATTCGCATTCAAAAGGAGATGTAATATATGGATACCTTAAAGAATCAATGGTCTTCTTCGTTCATCAAAAAAGGTGATATCAGTCTCACGCTTTTAGCAACGGGAGATGTCTTTAAATGGATGCATGGCGATCACCAAATTAATTTATTGCAAGCCAATCCCATCGATGGGATGATTGCCAATCTGTATCTCCGAGAAAAAACTTCCCAAGGTTACCGCGTGACAAAATTAATGGGGATTCATAGTCCAAGTCAATGGCAACTTAACGAAGATGGAGCCGTCTATCAAGGTAGCATTTGGGGTTTGTCTTACCAAGTGCAATTGGTTGTTAAAGAAGATGGATGGCAATATCAGGTCATTCTGCATGCGTCTAAACAGACCAATGCCATTTACGATTTGATGTATGGTCAAGATGTTGGGATTGCCCATCCATTTGGGATTTTGATGAATGAAGCCTATACGTCTCAATACATTGACCATCAGATTTTTACCAGTGGCGAACACCATACCATTTTATCTCGTCAAAATCAGGGTTTAACCCATTATTTGCAATTGGGTTGCAGCTATCCCACCATCGGTTATGCTACGGATGCGATGCAATTCTTTGGCCTTGATTACAAGTTAAACCATATTCCTCAAGCTTATCAACGTCCCCTACTTCCCAATCAGAACTATCAATACGAATTCGCCTATCCGACTTTACAAACTAAACCTTTTGCTTTGACTACACAACCGCTTACGATTTCCTTTTATGGTTTATCAAGGAAGCAAGATGGACTATTTCTTAATGCACCTTTACCGATTCCTTCGTTTGTCAATCGAACTATCCAACCATTGAAAGGTCAACAATCGATGACGGCACTTAATCCGATGAATCCGCTTGTGGGTTTACCGTTAAATGCTCAAGACATCAAACTGCGTTTCCCTAAATTAAAACAAATCGAAATGGATACTTCTAACACAGATCTTTTATCGGCATTTACGGACCAAGGAGATCACTTAATTACCCAACAAAAAGAAAGATTGGTTGAACGGCCGCATGGTCACATTTTATTAAGCGGCGATGTGCTTCATGCTTCCGAGGATGTGTTTGCAACGACAGCTTATATGTTCGGTGTTTTTGGTTCCCACACGGTTTATGGCAACTCTAATTTTCATAAACTAACGGGTGACCTTAGACACCCACTCAATGCCCATAC
>CAIMWL010000103.1 GCA_903845135.1 uncultured Caryophanales bacterium | reverse complement strand
CCTGCGGCAACCTTTGCCCACTTAGATGCAAAGACGGTTCTGGATACCCAAACGGCAGCATTAGGTATTTATCCTGCGATTGATCCTTTAGGATCAACTTCACTGGCGCTCGATCCAAATATTGTTGGTAAAGACCATTATCAAGCTGCAGTTGGTGCGCAAAAAGTCTTACAACGTTATAAAGATTTGCAAGATATTATTGCGATTTTAGGTGTGGATGAATTGTCTGAGGAAGATAAACTTATCGTCGGTCGTGCTCGCCGGATTCGTAATTATTTATCGCAACCCTTATTCGTCGCCGAACCTTTTAATAATATTCCAGGTAAATTTGTAAAAATCAAAGACACGGTTCGTAGTGTGCAAATGATTTTGGATGGAAAAGGTGATGCTTTACCGGAAGGCGCATTCCTTTATGTTGGCACTTTTGAGGACGCCACTGCAAAAGCTGAAACCTTAAAATAGTATGAATTTTCCTGTGTTAATCATTACTCCTAAGCGTAAAGTCTTCGACGGTCAAGTTGAACTTTTAAGCGTGATGACGACCGCAGGTCAATTAGGTATTTTAGCGAAACATACGCCACTATTAACGATTCTTAAAACCGGGCCAATGCATGTCATCGTCGACAAAAAACCAATTTTTTATGCTGTCTCTGGTGGGGTTTTATCCGTGCAAAAAGATCAAACCATTTTACTGGTTGATGCGATTGAAAGGGCTGATGAAATCGATCTTGCACGGGCAAAAGAAGCGATGAAACGTGCAGAGGATCGCCTGAAAGAAAAGTCTGAAAAAATTGATGAAGCCAGGGCTAAAGCAGCCTTAGCTCGAGCCTTAAATCGCATTCAAGTTGCCGAATCAAATCAAAAACGTTAATTACGGATTACGTTTAAATCCGTCTTTTCTTGGTGGAAACCTTGAAGGACGGGAGCCACTTCCTTGTGGGCGTTGTCCCCATGACGAGTTTGAACGATAAGATTTTTCGGAAGATGGTTTGTTTTGACTTTGGCGATTTTCAGTAGTTTGGGCTTCAGGATTTGAGGGACGATTACTTTCATTTCTTGGAATGAATTGACGATCACGATCATGGCGATTTTCATAAGCGCGTCTTGGTTGACGAGGTCCGTTTGCATACCCTTGATAATGACTTTGGCCTCCACTCGGACGACGATGTCTAGCATATCCTGTACGATCACCGGCATCCTCAGTACCATGAATCACAAGCTTGGGATCAAATACAAAATCTTTTAATGGCTGTGGATTTAAATTTAAACCAGTATGCCGATTAATCATATGGATCAAACTATTTTCTTCTCGCGAGACTAAGTTAATCACATCGCCAGAAAATCCAGCACGACCAGTTCGACCGGTTCGGTGGAGAAAGGCTTCCGCTGTTTCCGGCATATCAAAGTTAATCACGTGTGATAGTTGATCGATATCGATGCCCCGGCTGGCTAAATCGGTGGCAACTAAGATGCGCACATGCTTTTCTTTAAATTTTTTCATCGCGAATTGACGTTGAGCTTGAGACTGATTGCCATG
>CAIMWL010000102.1 GCA_903845135.1 uncultured Caryophanales bacterium | reverse complement strand
GGCATACGAGATGGAATCTCGTGACTGGAGTTCAGACGTGTGCTCTTCCGATCTCGGTTGAAGCGAACTTAGCCTTAGGTTTTCCTGAAGATTTAAGGGAATATGGTATTGGCGCACAAATTCTCAAACATTTAGGGGTCTCTAAAATCAAATTAATGACAAATAATCCCACAAAAATACGCTCACTATCAGGGTTTGGTATTGAAATTGTCGATCGCATGAAAATTCAATTGAACCATCATGAACGTACCGAATTTTACTTAAAAACAAAACAAGACAAAATGGGTCATATGATTAAGATTCGGCCAAAGTCAAGAACCCCCAAGGCTTGAAAACGCTTTTATCAAAAGATTCCTAGACAAATGGTATTCACATACCATTTTTTTGTTTATACTTTGTGTGTATGAATTTAAACATTTTTACCGCTTTAAAACCCCTCCATATTGATGGAAGAAAAGAAAAAAGTGCCCATGGTCCCATTTTAGCTTTACCTGAAACGGTAAAAGCTTACATTTATATTCCTCTTGTTGGCCCTAATGGCGTTGATATTGACGTTAAAGTTAATCTCGGAGATCCAATTAAAGTTGGTCAAGTTATTGGGATTCGTAAAGATATGTATGTCCCTTTTTTCAGTAGTGTCTCTGGAAAGATCATCGACAAAGTTGACCTATATCATCCGATCGTTGGTAGACCCGTTCCTCACTTTAAAATTGAAAATGACCATCAATATCAATCCCTTTCAACTTTAAAACCGTTACCTGCAAAACCCACCCGTGAACAAATCATTCAACAAATCAAAGAGGGTGGATTAACCGGTTTAGGTGGCTCTGGTTTTCCCACTTATTTTAAATATCAATCCGCAAAAGATGTGGAATATGTCCTCATTAACGCCGTTGAATGTGAACCTTATTTGTCAACCGATTATCAAGCAGCGCAATTATATGCAGAAGAAGTGATGCAAGGCTCGGAATTATTTCGAATTGCCGCGAATGCTCAAAAAGTAATCATTGCTTTTAAACAAACGAAAGTCGCCATCAAAGAAGCCTTACAACCTTATCTTGACCAATATCCGCTAATTGAAATTCGTTCCGTTCCAGATGTTTATCCGATGGGTTGGGAACGGACATTAGTCAGAACCGTGTTACATCGTGAATATGATAAATTTCCTTTAGAAGCGAAAGTGATTGTCTCGAATTTGACTTCCGCGATTGCTTTGAACCAACTTGTGGTAAAGGGTTTACCAGTCACCGAAAGAATTCTAACCTTGTCCGGTGCCGGTCTTCATCAAGATGTCAACGTTAACGTTCCCGTTGGGATGTTGATGAGTGACGTTGTGCAAGCAGTCGGTGGATATGCAATGGATCGTGTCACTGCTTTTATTGGTGGACCAATGTCGGCAAAAGCAGTAAAAGATGATCACTTCGCAGTACAACAGCATTTTGGTGGTTTTACCGTACTGGCACCGATTTCATCACAAGAAGAAACTTGTTTAAGATGTGGGGCTTGCACTAGTAACTGTCCTGCAAATTTACAACCGATTGAAATCAAGCTTGCTCTCGATAGTCAAAATACAGCGAGATTACTTAAACTTGATGCGATGAAATGTGTTGAATGTGGTATTTGTACGTATGTATGTCCTGCTAAAATTGAAGTAACAGAAGCCGTGAGATTAGCTAAAACTAAAACCAGAATTGAATTAGCCAAGCAAGTGGTGAAAGCCTCATGACGACCTTTGTAACATCCCCAGGTCCATTTTTAAGAAACCCTCTTGCCCAAACCAAAAGGGCAATGCGAGATTACACCCTTGGTTTAATTGGGTTGTTTTTTTTCTCCGTTGGATTTCATGGATTGACCCATGGTCTTGATTATGCAATCAAAGCCTTAGGGATGATGGTGACGTCGTTAGTGGTGACATTATTAGCAGATATTTTTGTTGGCGCGCTTCGCTATCAATTAAAAGATGGTCGCTTATCAAGCTATTTTTTAAACTTTATCAAAAAACATTATTCCTATGTGACCGCGGTGATTATGACGTTAACCTTGCCGATTGGGACGCCATATTATGTGCTTATCCTAGGAAATTTATTTGCCACTCTCATCGTCAAATATACTTTTGGTGGGTTTGGAATGAATCTATTTAACCCTGCCGCATTCGGAAGAATTTTTGTTGGTTTAGCATTTGGGGGTCAATTAACAGGGTACCTTGATCGCATTCAAGATGTGCCAAGTTTGACGCAAACAGGGCAAACGATTACCACCGCCTTTGCTACATTGAACCCAGGTTGGATTGCCAACAATCTTCAAGGTTTACCCGTCAACAATGTATG
>CAIMWL010000101.1 GCA_903845135.1 uncultured Caryophanales bacterium | reverse complement strand
TGGCAATGTTTCTTACTTTCATGATGTCTTTTCCAAACGAGATAAGCATATGCTAAAAAGGTTGAAAATGCTATCTATTTTCATTTCATTACTTTAACAAACTAAATCATTAAAACAAAAGCTGAATAAAAGCATTAAAATATAAAGAGGAGTTCAACATGTATCAATCTAAATTAAAATCAGCTTTATTAGATCAATTGTTTCAAACCATCCTTAAACTTGAGGATGTGGAGGCTTGCTATCGCTTCTTTGAAGATGTTTGTACGATTCAAGAATTACAAGATTTAGCCGTTAGATTTGAAGTCGCAAGACTCTTATACGAAAAGAAATCTTATGCAGAAATTGTGAAATTAACCAAAGCTTCAAGTGCAACAATCTCTCGTGTTAATCGCGCTTTAGTCTATGGAGCAGAAGGTTATCAACGCGCCTTAAAGAAAACCAAATAATCACTTCAAGTGTTTAATGCTTTACTTTGCTAAAGCACTAAAGTATAGTAGTGTGCTATGGAGGTACACTACAATGAATAGCGTACAAAAATCTGCCGTTAGTTTATTAGCCGTTGTCGGTTTAACCAATTGCGGAGCACCCAGCATTCCAACAACGTTTGATGCTCTTGTGGATCGAGGATATGTGATTGTCGGTTTAGATGACACCTTTGCACCCATGGGTTTTCGTAATGAACAAAATGAATTAGTGGGATTCGATGTTGATCTTGCAAAGCTTGTTTTTGAAACCCTCGAAATCGAAGTTCGTTTTCAACCCATCGATTGGGCAGCCAAAGTCTTAGAACTCGATGCGGGTAACATCGATATGATTTGGAATGGTTTAACGATTACCGAACCACGAAGATTAGAAATGCTTTTCTCTGATCCTTATATTTCAAATCGTCAAATTGTCTTAACCAAGGCTGATGCGACGATTGATACCATCGCCGAATTGTCTGGTAAAACGGTTGCCGCTCAATTAGGCAGTGCATCTGAAGATGCAGTAAAAGCAAACGCAATTTTTGAGGATTTAGAAGCATTAATCACCACGGACACTTTCAATTCGGCCCTCTTAGAATTAAATGCCGGCACCGTTGATGCAGTCGTCGTCGATGAAATCTATGGTCGTTATCTCATTTCACAAAATCCAGGAACGTATCGGGTGATGACAGAAACCTTAGGAGATGAATTTTATGGGATTGGTTTCCGTTTAGGGAATACCACGATTCGTGACACCGTTAATGACACCTTATTTGATCTGATTGAATCTGGTGAAGCCTTAGCGATTGCTCAAGCATGGTTTGCCGAAGACGTGTTCTTAGACCGTGTCGCTTAATTATTGGTTAGAAACCACGCGCTATCTTTGGGATGGTGCGTGGTATAGTTTGCAATTATTTACCATCACGTTATTGATTGCGACGCCACTCAGCATCTTCTTAGCAGCAATCTATCGTTTTCTTACCTTCACAAGGCCGATCATCAATTTCTATACCTGGTTATTTAGAGGCACGCCGCTGATGCTGCAGCTCTTCTTTTTCTTGTTTGGTTTACCGGCGATTGGAATTACTGTTGATCGTTATGCCGTGGCAGTTTATGGATTCGCAATTAATTACACCGCATATTTTGTGGAAATCATTCGAGCAGGTTTAGAATCGATTCCTATTGATCAAGAAGAAAGTGCTTTTGTCATGGGGGCCAGCTCAACTTACACCTTTCAAAAAATACTGCTGCCTCAAGCCCTGCGCAGTCAATTACCGGTGTTTGCAAATGAATGGATTACCTTAATTAAAGATACTGCCTTGGTCACAGTGATTGCGATCCCAGACTTACTTAGAAAAGTGAGGGAAGTCGTGTCCCGAGACTTTACCGTGACTCCGTTTTTTATTGCGGCTATTTTCTATCTGTTATTTAGTTATCTCATTATCATTGGATTAAAACAATTAGAAAAACGTTTTGAAATGTAAGGTTCAGGGATTGCGTTCAAAATCAAAATTAACTAAGATAGAGGCATGAAACAAAAAATAACCAGTTATCTCGGCTTATTTTTCTTTGGACTTCTCTTTGCTTTTTTGATTTGGGGTTTAATAAATTTACTCTCAAACTTTTCGATTCAAGGAAATGGTTTACTAACTTTTTTATCAGTGATCATTCCCCATGGTATTGCGTTAGCGTACATT
>CAIMWL010000100.1 GCA_903845135.1 uncultured Caryophanales bacterium | reverse complement strand
ATTTCCGCTTACGGCCCAGAGTATTTATGGAATTCTTCCAATCGTGAAGCCTTTGCACAAATGTCATGGGATGGCGGGCATCGCCAAACCATACTTGATCAATGGCAATGGATTGATGACACGGCAAAAACACCAGCCTCCTACATGGTTGAAAGAGAACTTTCTAATATTTGGAATAAGGTGGTTTTCCAAGGGGTCAATTTACGGACCGCGATTGAGGACTCTTTGATTATTGCCAATAAAGAAATTCGGCGAAAAATGATTGAATTCCGTTTCATTGATCAACAAGGCAATTCCTTAAAACCTTATGTCTTACCGACGAAAGATACGCTTTCAGATTGGATTGGCACATGACGATGAAATGGCCATTGAAAAAATATAAAGATAATCGCACGGGGAGTCTATTTGTCCTACCTTATGTATTGGCGTTTTTGATCTTTATTACCATCCCCGTTATCATGGGCATGGCTTTATCCTTAACCTATTTTAATTTATTAGATGCACCTCAGTGGGTTGGTTTATCGAACTTTATCACCATCTTTACGGCTGATAGTGCGTTTATGCAGCAAATTATTCCGAACACGATTACCTTTGCGGTCGTGGTAGGTCCCGTTGGATATTTACTTGGTTTTTTCCTGGCATGGTTATTGGCGCAAATCCCCCATCGCTTAAGAACGATTTTGACCCTTGTTATTTATTCGCCTTCCTTAACCGCGGGTGTGGCGATGGCTGTGATGTGGCGGATTATTTTTTCTGGGGATGAAGCTGGTTATTTAAATGCCATTTTATTAAGTCTTAACTTGATTGATGCACCGATTCAATGGTTAGCCAATCCTGATTATTTAATGACCATCATGATCATCGTCACATTATGGAGTAGCATGGGCATTGGTTTCTTGGCAATGTTAGCAGGTGTTTTAAATATTAATCCCGAATTATTTGAAGCCGCCTACGTCGATGGCATGACCAGTAAACTCCAAGAAATCTTTTATATCACCATACCTTCAATGAAACCACAAATGTTATTTGGAGCGGTAATGTCGTTGGTTGCCACCTTTAATGCTGGCTCCATTGGTGTTTTATTATCGGGGCAAAACCCAACCCCCCAAAATGCTGGCCAACTGATTGTGACGCACATTGATGATTATGGATTCATTCGTTTTGATATGGGTTATGCAGCTGCCTTATCGATGGTGTTATTGATCCTTGTTTATTTATTTAGCAAAGTCGCTTACAAACTGTTTGGAGAAAAAGATTAATGGCAAATTATTTTGGCACCAAAATGAATCCCAAACACTTCCATATCTCGCAATGGCGGTTTTTAATTATTCTCATCCCCGTGGCGATCTTTATGGGTTTACCGATTGTGTATATTTTCAATCACGCGTTTAAACCATTGGTCGAATTATTTGAATGGCCACCCCGATTCTTTGTTCAAAATCCAACCTTTGATAATTTTATTGATTTATTTGCGGTGACCTCCTCAACGGGAATTCCCATGTCTCGGTATTTATTTAATAGTATGATTATTACCGCCTTAACGGTTTTTGCTTCGATTGTGATTGGGTCATTAGCAGGTTTTGCTTTATCTAAATTAGAATTCCGGTTTAAGAACACCTTAATGTGGGTAAATAATATTGCCATTATGTTTGTGGGAGCCTCGGTCTCGATTCCACGATATTTAGTTATTGAAAGTTTAGGTTTGATTGATAGCTTCTGGGTGCATATTATTCCAGGATTAGCGATTCCAGTGGGTTTATTTCTTATCAAACAATTTATCGATCAAATCCCTAAAGATTTGATAGAGGCGAGTAAAGTGGATGGGGCGAATAATCTCCAAATCTACTGGCATATTATCTTGCCTTTGATTAAACCTGCATTGGCGACGATTGCAATTGTGGCGTTCCAAGGCGTTTGGAATAACACCGATGTCTCTAATTTATTTATCAATGATGAAAGCTTAAAAACCTTTGCCTTTTATATGGCGACACTGACCACCACTGGGAACACAGTAGCCGGTCAAGGGATGGCCGCTGCTGCCAGTTTAATCATGTTTATTCCCAATCTATTAATCTTCGTTATCCTCCAAAGAAATGTGATGAACACGATGGTTCATTCGGGAATTAAATAATGAAACGTTGGACTTTACCACTATCCATTTTAACAATTGCAGTCATGACCATGATCACACCGATTGCTACCTATGCGCTTACTCAACAATCGGCCCCATATCCAACCTATACCATTGGCCCTAATGGCAGATGGGTGGAAACCCAAACTGCCTATGAACCTGCCGGTTATTTTGATATGGATTTAACCTTAAGACAACCGGAAGATATGATGCGTGTCGGGAATCAACTCTATGTCGCTGATACTGGCAACCAACGTATTGTGAGATTCAATATCGATACGGGTGTAGGTGAAGTCTTGATGACAGGATTATCTCAACCGACTGGATTATATGTGAATGATGAAGGGGATCTCTATGTCGCCGATAAAGGGGCTCAACGCATCTATCGATATAATGCTGAGATGACCTTAATCCAAACCTTTACCAGACCTCTAGAACCAATCTTTGGTGAAACTTCACCCTTTGTACCAATGAAAGTTACCAGTGGTCCACGTGGCATTTTATACGTGGCAGGAGAAGGCTCGACTGCCGGTTTAATGCAAATCAATCAAGCTGGAGAATTCATCGGTTTTTTTGGTACGAATACCACGAGTTTTAGTTGGCTGCAAACCATTTCTAATTTCTTTGGCATTACGAGGGCTGCTAATATTCCAACCTCACCCACCAATGTGGCCTTGGATGCAAAAGGTTCGGTGTATACGGTTTCACCAACCACTTCCAACCAAGTGAAAAAATTTAATATTGCCTCGCAAACGATTCTTTCTATGACACCGGCATTTATACCGGTCAGTATTCACATCAATGATTTCGATAACATTTTTACTGTCAGTCAAGATGGCATAATTACCGAATACGATAGTTATGGGAATATGATCTTTTCCTTTGGTGGATTAGACCAAGGTAACCGCGTTTCGGGATTATATGTGAATCCCGTCGATATTATCACGGACGAAGACAATAATCTTTGGGTACTTGATAAGGGTACGGGTTTGATTCAACTTTTACAACGATCTGAATTTGCCGCTTTAGTCCATCAAGGTTTAATTAATTTTAAAGAAGGGATCTATTCTTTATCCCAATGGGAAAATGTCTTAAGAATGAATGCGATGTTTGCGTTGGCAAATGGGGCTTTAGCTAGAGGCCATTATCGTTTACAAGCCTATGAAGAAGCTTTGCAGTATTATGCAATTGCCTTTGATCGTGCAGGTTTCTCAGAAGCCTTTTGGCAATTACGTTACACGTGGTTAGAACTAAATTTGAGTTGGGTTTTAGTCGGTTTTGTCATGGTGCTATTCCTTGGACAACTTTATCAGTGGCTAAAGAAAAGAATCCTGGTGATGGATTTTGCGCAAGGTTGGTTACAACATCCTAAAGTAAAAACACTCCAACAGGATT
>CAIMWL010000099.1 GCA_903845135.1 uncultured Caryophanales bacterium | reverse complement strand
GCCCCTTACTGGAGGCAATGGTGTAATGATCTTTTTGATCTTTAAGATACTTGGCAAAGCTCTTTTCCTTGGTCGGAGATTCGACAATAATTAAAATATTCATGGTTGCTCCTAAACATAGTTCATTATCTTATGAAAAGTAAAATTGTCAAATCAAAAAATCCTAATCGTCAGTTTTTCTCAAGAAAATTTAGCTGAGTTTTTTTTCTGATTCTTGCGATTGGCGAAGCGCCTTTTCTTTTTCTTGACTCCCTAATAAATGCTCTAAAATATCTTGGGCCGATTCGACAAGAACCGCGCCATCTTTAATCAATTGATTGGTCGAATTATCAGTGTTGGCTTGATGCGGAAGCACATAAACATCTTTTCCTAAATAAAGGGCATACCCCACGGTGATTAATGTTCCACTTCTTTTTTTGGCTTCCGCGACAAACACGCCACGAGCAAGACCAGCGATCAACCGATTACGCCAAGGAAAATGATCTTTATGAGGTGGAGTGCCATTTGGATATTCACTTAAGATGAGGTGAGACTTTTTCATCGATTCATACGTTTCATAATGGTCTTTGGGATAACACACATCAATCCCTGAACCAAGAATGCCAATCGTTTTACCTTGTTGGGCAATCACGGTTTGATGAGCTTTGATATCAACGCCATATGCTAAACCGGAAACCACCATGATACCCTCCTCCACGAGGGACTTGGTAATAATCTCGGTCATTTCCAATCCATAACTTGAAGGATGGCGACTGCCGATAACGGCAATCGTTTTTTCTAACATATAGATGAGATTTAAATCACCATAGTAAAACAATACAAATGGTGGTTTATATATTTTTTTTAAAGATTCCGGATACGCTTCATCGATGATGGTAATCACTGAGCTTTTAATCGATTTTAACTCGGATTGGACCAACGCTTCATCCACTAATTCTTTTTGTTTGATTGCTTGATAGATGGCGTTCCAGTCTCCAGCATATTTGAGAGCTAAATAAATAATAATGTCTCGACCTTTTAACATATCTTGTCCTCTATCTACCAATAGCAGGACAAAATGAAAGTTATCTAAACGATGGCACGTTTTTGCAACAGTAGTTTTTTGACCGGACCAAACGTGGGACGATGAATGCCAGGAATGGGTCCATATTGTTTTAATAAGGCTAAATGTAGCGGGGTGGGATAACCTTTATGTTGGGCAAATTGGAAATGCGGATATTGTAGATCTAAAGCTTCCATGATGTGATCACGGGTGACTTTAGCAAGGATACTACTAGCCGCAATTGTTTGTGATAAAGCATCGCCATGGATGAGCGGCACCACTTTCACTTTTTGCTGCGGCAGTTTCATCGCATCGGACAGAACTAAGTCATATGGTTTTTTTAGTTTTTCTAAACTTAATTGCATCGCCAGCCTAGAGGCTTCCAAAATATTAATCTTGGTAATGGTCTCCACGTCAATGATCGTGATCGCATAACTAACTGCTTTCGCTTGAATTAGCGAATATAGCTTTGTTCGCATTTCAGCGGTCACTTGCTTAGAGTCATTGATCCGTTCATCAATAAAATCTTTTGGTAAAATCACCGCTGAGGCGACCACCGGTCCTGCAATCGGTCCGCGACCCGCCTCATCACATCCGGCAATGCGTTTGAATCCTTGTTGGTAATACGTTAAGTCAAGATTGGCTTTCATGTAGTCAGCATCGGTAAAGAAATCGATCCAAGTTCACCATCTTGAAAAGCTTTTAAAAATGAAGAATAAACACGCGATAAATCAACTTCGGATTGTTTTTTCCAGCCACGTTTGAGCCCCCATTGTTGGAAAAAATCACTTCGGGTAAACACCATGGACCCATAAAGTTGTTGTAAGGTAGGAAGATATTGTGTTTCTAACCAATCATAAAGATGGTGGGCTAGGAGTTCTTGTGGCAATTGTTTTAAAGGCATTGAGCCAATTAAAGCCAATTGAAAAGAGATCGATTTCATTTCAAATTTAGGTGGGAGAATGCCAGGTGTATCCAGTAACATAAACCATGCATCTAATTTAATCCATTGCTGTCCCCGCGTCGAACCGGGTCGATTTTCAGTCGCAACACGATGTTGCTTGGCCAGTAAATTAATTAGACTTGATTTTCCAACATTAGGCACCCCAAGAATCATCGATTTTAACGGTTGTCTTTTCAACCCTTTATTTTCTTGTTTTTGCCAAAGCGGTTCGCCAATCTTCATCATCGCTTTGAGGATATTCGCTCTTGAGGTTGCATTTTTTCCTTCACTCATGACCACGGTATGACCTTGGTCAATTAAACGTTTCATCATCAAGGTGGTGAACTTCATATCCGCTAAGTCCGATTTGGTGATGACATAAACTTTCGGTTTATTGGTGACAAAAGGTAAATGCATACAAGCCTCAATCGCGCGAGCGTCGACGGCAACAATCACGATATCAATCCACTTTAATTTTTCTTGAATCGCTTGGATCGCCTTGTTCATGTGGCCAGGATACCAATGCGTTTGTTGTTGATTCATGCATAAATCCTTGGCCAAAAATATTGGCGCGTGCCACACGTGTCCGGATCCTCATTTGCAGACGTACTGGTATGCCCTTGGCAAATACCTTCAATGGCAAATAGTTTCCCAATTAATTGATCCCTGAGGATGGGACCAAACACTCTTGAATCAGTAGAAAATCCACGGTTATCGCCCATGACAAAATAACTTTGATCATCGAGCGTTAACGGCACACATCCAATGGCATTCATATTCGTGCAGGTCCGTTCTTGGTATCCAGATTCGGGAAGAAAATCTTGCTCAATCAAAAGGCCATTGACGAGCAAACTGCCATCATTTTGCAATGCAATCGTTTCTCCGGGTAAACCAATTAAGCGTTTGATAAGATATCGATCGACGGTCGGATTTTGTTGAACAATCACAATATCAAATCGTGTTAATCCAGCGATGGTTTGGGGATTTTGATCCATCACGCCAAATTCTTGATTGACGAGAGTCGGTTCCATCGAACTACCCACAATTTTAATCGGCGTGAAATAAAAATTATGAAAGATGACCAATCCACCGGTGATGATGAGGGCAATAAAAAGCAATTGGGAAAGAATCGACACAACTTTTTTTAACCAAGTGGGAAGGTATTTCATCTTTACTATTATAATCACTTCCCTCGCAGACAACAAAAAAGATTCCCGAAGGAATCTTGTTTGTCACAATGATTGAATCAAGGAAGTTATTCTAAAACTTCTTTAATTCTAGCGGCCTTACCAGAAAGCTTAGATAGATAGGTGAGTTTGTTACGACGAACTTTACCCTTCTTTAAGATTTCAATACTGGCAACAGTGGGAGCGTGGACTGGGAAAATACGGTGAACACCGATACCCCCTGACACCTTGCGAACTTTGAAGCTTTCATTGATGCCACTACCTTTGCGGGCAATGACAATCCCTTCAAATGCTTGTAAACGTTCTTTACCACTTTCAATGATGCGCACCATCACTTTGACAGTGTCACCGGATTTGAAACTTGGAACATCCTTCTTGAGCTGCTCGGCATTAATCTGATCGACGAGTTTTTGATTCATGATCGATTGCCTCCTTCATAATGTTTGTCAAAGTGTTCTTGTGGATTGTGACCATAGCGGACCACTTCTAGCGCTTAACGCCTTTCCATCTTATCAAATAAGTTGAGAAGATGCAACGATGATTCTTATCATCTGTAAAGTAAAATAACTTGACAGACTAAATGCTTTCGTTTACATTAATATTGTCATACAAAGGAGAACTTTATGGCTGTTAAAATTCGCTTAGCTCGTACTGGTCGTCACGCTGATCCATCCTACCGCATTGTGGCGGCAGATTCACGTTATTCCCGTGATGGTCGTTATGTCGAACAAATTGGTTTTTATGATCCACAAAAGCCTGCTACCGAAGCCACCATTGATGAAGTCATCGCTTTAAAATGGTTAGGTTTAGGCGCCCAAGTGTCGGATACCGTGAGAACGTTATTCAAACATAAAGGGATTATTGCTAAATTTACGGCGACTAAAAAAGGTAAATAATCATGGATTACGCAGCGATCATTCACGCATTTGTTGATGATTTCGTTGAAAATAAAGACGCGATTTTAATTCGCGAATTAAAAAATGATAATCCCTATGATTTAACGTTGTTAGTGGTGGCCGAAGGTGAAGATACCTCCCGCCTCATTGGTCGTAAAGGAATCATTGCTAACGCTTTAAGAGAAGTGCTATCGATTGCCGGTAAAATCGATAATCGCAGAGTACATCTTAAGTTCGAAACATTTGAAAAGACCACAACCGAGGAATAAGTTTCCTCGGTTTTTTTCTATGGAAACTAAATTATTAACCATCGGTCGCATCATCAACACTAGAGGATTGCAAGGGGAACTAAAAATCGCTTCGCAAACCGATTTTCCCACGCTTCGCTACCGAAAAGGCAATACCGTTTTTTTAGAAAAAGACGGCCAATATCATCCCTTGGTTGTCAAGATGGCGCATCATCAACCAGGTCTTGATTTTGTCCAGTTTAAAGACTTTGAAGATATTAATCTGGTGAAGGATTGGATGAATCTTTATTTATACGCTCCTAAAGCAGATCTGCGTTTGAAACATGGCCATTATTATTACGAAGATTTGGTTGGTAGTAAGGTGATTGAATCTCATCATCAGCAACCCTATGGTGTGGTCCTTGCCGTTGAACGCATCGCCAATCGGGTGAATCTCAGGATTCAAAAATTAGATCAAAGGACTATTTTGATTCCATTCTTGGATGTCTTCATTCGTGAAGTCAATCTCGAAACCAAAACCATTGTCATTCAACTGATTGAGGGCATGTAATGAAATTCCACGTCTTAACTTTATTTCCAGAAATGTTTCAAGGGATGATGCAAACTTCAATCATCAAGCGCGCCCTTGGAGAGCAAAAGGCAGCGATTGAACTTGTGCAATTTCGTGATTTCACAAAGGACCCTTATCGGCGTGTAGATACACCTCCAATCGGTGGTGGCGCGGGGTTGGTCTTAAAATACCAACCGCTTGCCGACGCCTTAAAATCCATCGCTAAACCAGGAAGAAAAATATTATTAACCCCACGTGGTAAAACGTTGACTCAATTGGATACAGTGAGATTAAGCAAAGAAGCATCCATCACGTTGATTTGTGGCCATTATGAAGGATTTGATGAACGCCTTTATGCGACAGTCGATGAAGCCATTTCCCTTGGGGACTTTGTGATGACAGGCGGTGAAATCGCGGCGATGGCAATCTTGGATGCAGTCATACGCTTATTGCCTGGTGTCATTGAAGCGGATTCATTAAGCGAAGAATCGTTTACCCACGGCCTCTTAGAATATCCCCAATATACCGAACCACGCGAGATTGACAAACAAGTGGTGCCAGAAATTTTATATTCCGGAAATCATGAGGCGATTCGCAAATGGCGCTTAAAAGAATCCTTACGTTTGACCAAGTTGCATCGTCCTGATTTATTTCAACAATTGGTGTTGACCAAAGAAATGAAAAGTTTAATCAAAGAACTTGAAGAACATACCATTGGCGAATGGGAAAAAGCCGCCATAGAAAAAGGAAGGAAGTTTACCAAACGATGAATATCCTTGACCTATTACGTTATCTCTTACTCGCCATCATCCAAGGTATTAGTGAAGTGTTACCGATTTCAAGTTCCGGACATTTAGCGTTATTCCAAGCCTTACTCAACACCAATGCGGGGAATGAAGCCATCTTTGCCTTATTACTCCATGTCGGTTCACTCTTTGCTTTTTTACTGTTCTTCTTTCCAGTGATCTGGCGATTGGTGAGTCATCTATTTCAATTTATTAGAGGTCAACGCAGCGATGCGATTCAAGATGATATGATGCTAATTTTGTATTTAGTCTTGGCAACGATACCCGCCGCGCTAGCAGGTTACTTTATTAAAGATGTGATTGATCAATTATTTCAATCCTTATGGATTGTCGGTGTTGGCTTTTATTTCACCGCCTCCCTTTTATTGATCATCCCACGCTTTGCTAGATTAAGTTATGGGCAATACACATGGAAAAATACCTTGATGAGTGGTCTATTCCAAGTGCTTGGGATTTTACCAGGTGTGTCTCGCAGTGGCTCGACCTTACTAGGAAGTTTATTGGGGGGACTAACTCTGGCAAAAGCCAAAGAATTTGCCTTCTTATTATTTATCCCCATCACCTTGGGTAGTTTTATTGTCTCATTTGATCGGATTGAAAGTTTTGAACCTAGTCTATTAACTTATTCATGGATTGCCACCGTCGTCTCAGGCGTGGTCACCTTCTTCACGTTAAAAATGGTGTTTCAATATTTAAACTTAAAGCATTTCAAATGGTTTGGTTATTATTTAGTCGGGATTGGCACGTTGACGTTGTTACTTGCCTTTTTATCCCTTTAGAATGGTGATTATTTTTTTCTTCAGGGTTAGGGGCATGGACGCATCTTCACTCAGCGCTTGCAGTTGATCTTTGATTGATTTTAAATTAAGGACCTTTTCAAAATGAGATAAACTTGTTTTTGCTTTTTGTAAGGTATCGGCGACAGCTGCCCTAGAAATCCCTTGTTGTTCGGCAATTTCTTTTAACGATAAATTAAAACGGTAATAATCCGACATCAAACTTTGTTGATGGTTGGTGAGCAGTTTGCCATAGGTGTCCAATAAGGCATTGATCTCACTAAAGGCTAATAATGCATTCTTTTTAGGCATAGTTAAATAAATACCGCATTAAGAGTAATACCACAAAGATAAAGGCAAAGTTCTTATGAAATTGAATGTTAGTTAAGACAGGTTTTTGGCTATTCATATAGGCAAAGACAAAGGCAACGGTTAATGAGACCACTAAATCCACAATTGGTAAGGCCACCCCAAAGGCGACCAGAATGCTACTGACCAAAGCATCAATCGCGATAAAGATAATTAAACTGACAAAAAAACTCATCCCTTTATTTTACTACTTTCTTTTCTAAAGCTTGTTTGGCCGCAGCTTGTTCTGCTTTTTTTTTACTGGGGCCGGTTCCCGTTCCTAAAACAATGCCATTAAAACTAACTTGGAAGGTAAAACTTTTATCGTGAGCCGGTCCTGATTCATCGACTTTTTCATAGGTGACAGCTTCCCGGAATTCTGCTTGCATTTCTTCTTGTAATCTCGTTTTATAATCCGTTAAATCATCCATGCTAACACCAAGGATTAACGGTTTAAAAAAAGCACTGACAAAAGCATAAGCTTTTTCAAAACCTAAATCTAAATAGATCGCGCCGACAAACGCTTCAAAAATATCTTCTAAAATTTTATCGCTTTGCTCGACCATTTCTCTTTTAATAGAGGGTCCAATCGTGACAAAGTCTGAAACTTTCAGTTCTCTTGCAATGATCACTAAACTATTCGTTTGGACAAACTTTGCCCGTGTCTTACTCAGTTCACCTTGGGACCATTCTGGGTGTAGTTGAAAAACGAGATCGGCCACGACCATCGAGATAAACGCATCGCCCATAAACTCTAATCGCTCGTAGTCTTTACCGATACTTTTGCCTGAGGCATTCACAGAAGTATGGGTAAAAGCTAGTTGATAAAGACCGAGATTACGTGGTTGAAGTTGGAGTTGATCCAGAAGTTGTTGCACTGGTCGCATTTGCAAATCCTTTCTTCATCGTGTCGACAATGTTCGCTTCTGCTAGTTTCTTTCCGACTTCCATCGCGTATGAAAACGCGACGCGGTCGCTACTACCATGAGCTTTGACGATGACGCCATTGAGCCCGAGTAACATGCTACCACCGGTGGTTCGATAATCCCAACGATGTTGCATGAGTTTCACGCCTTTTTTTGCAAAAAGATATCCAATCATCGAAAAGAGATTTCGTTTAAAGATTTTTTTAATTTCATTGGACATGATTTTAAAAACCCCTTCCGTGGTCTTTAAATACACATTGCCAGTAAAACCATCGGTAACGATGACATCAGCGATGCCACTTAAGGATTCCCTTCCTTCGATGTTGCCTTGTAGACCAGGAAAGTTCATTGCCTTTAACATTTCTAAAGCTTTTTTACTTTCGGGTGATCCTTTTTTATCTTCGGTACCATTGGCCATCACATAGACTCGAGGGACTTTGTTTCCGTACACTGCTTGATTAAATAACCGACCCATTTCGGCAAATTGAACAAGATGCTCGGCACTATTTTCATTACTCGCACCAATATCTAATACATTGGTAATCTTGCCAATGGCATTGGGCATTGGCACAATTAAAGCTGCGCGTTCAACACCTGGAATTAATTTTAATTTTAAAGTGGCCGCTGATAAATATGCACCAGTCCCACCGCAAGATATCATCGCATCTGCTTTGAGCGTTTCATATAATTCAATCGCTTTCATCATCGAAGATTCTTTCATTCGTAACACATCACGTGCGCCTGCTTCCATGGGCACGACATCTCGAGCGTCGATGATTTCAGCAATGCCTTTTAAGCCTTGCAGCTCTTCTTGTTTACCAACAGCGACTAACCGATATTCACCTGGATTGCGTGCTAAAAATAATTTAACCCCTTCGACTAATTCTGGCGCGCCTTTATCAGCGGCCATCATATCTAAAATGATGGTTTGTTTCATACGATTAACTTTATTTTAGCAAATATCAACCTGGATTAATGAAGTTTTCTTTTTTTATCAAGGAATTGAACGAAGACAAAACTGATCAAACTAGAGAACAAGACAAGATAAATGAATGCGATAGGATGGGTATCTGGTTGGACATCAAACCTGAAGGCATAAAGGGGCGTGTTACTGCCATTGACTAAAAAATTATTCGCATCAAGGGTCGGATATTTATTCACCAAAAATTCATATCGTAATCTTGCACTGAGAATGGTCGCCTGATTGGTGGTTGTAAAATAATCTTTCATCGCATTGGTTAAATATCCATATTCAGTCGCTAAGCTATTCCAAGGAATATTGATGCCATCGAGAACCGCACAATAAGGTCCTGTGATATCGAGGAAATATTGGCCATACGCTAAAGAAGGATCTTCCACATTACCGGAAGTGAAGGTATGATCGGCTAAATAAGTGGAAGTGTTGATGGTATAAGCAGTCCATTCGGTAGTCGATCCAGTCCATAAATAAGTGGTGTTACCTTGGTAAACGGAACTTGATCTAACTAAAGTTTTGTCCAATGTACTATAAGCAGATCCGTTGGCCCCAGTGCCAGTCCAAGCAGTTCCAGGATCGGCGCCACCGACGATACCGATTTGATCAATAAGAACGTTATTTAAATATAAACCCACCGCATCATCGCCATTAAAATTGGCAACACTACTAGCGACTTTATAACCGTGCGCAGTAATGATACTTAAGATGCTCGCTTCGATTAAAGAGTTATAAATGATGATCACTTCATCTTGTGGAAGCGTTCCTGTTAAATCAAGGGTGCTAGTAGCGCTCGCTGCCCCATTCGCGAACAATTTAACTTGATAATCTTCTAAACTAATTGCATCCCCCGTGCCGTTATAAATCTCAACATATTTATTATTGCTACTTCCTTCCATGTATTCGGAAAAAAACAAATCATTGGCAACCGCTAAATTTGCACCTTGTAACGTCACTTGGATTGCATAGGTTTGACTGACGCCTGCATAAGATATCGTAATTTGTTGGGATCCTAAATCTGTTAAATCCGGGGAGCTTGATGTGTAATTTGAACTAGAAATGGTTCGTGTTGATGCATCCGAATAGACCGCATCCACGATTAAATTATTTTGATCAAATGTGCCTTGAAATGGAAAGGTGGTCGTGACATTGGTCGTCGTTAAACTTAAAGAGTTGAGGGATTTATTTTGCACGGTGATGGTAAACGTAGTCGTTTTCGTAACCCCACCTTCCCCATAAGTGACTGTTACGGTTTTATTTCCGCTTGATCCGAATGAGGTAACGCCATCGTAGTCTGTCGTCCATCCAGTGACTACTTTGGTGGAACTATCCGACATCGTCGCGGTCACGACTAAACCAGTTGCATCAAACGCTTCATTTAAGGCATAAGTTGTTAACATTCCGGAAGTATTGACACTAATGCTAGATAAAGTTACACCACTTGCCGCCGCCCATGCTGGATTATTACCAACCGAACTTGTGCCACTGACAATGGTCGCCCCTGCGCCACTATAGGCTGTGTCAAAGACAATGTCTGCCCATTCAGGATGATCAATATATGGATTCCGGTTACCTTGGAAGTTATGATAAATTAAATTATTACGTTTAATTTCATATGCATCCACAGGGTCTTCTTCATTCCATTGTAAGTAGTGCGATAGGATCCCAAGTTCACCATACACAGAGGCAGAGGATGTCACCGTGGTGCCACCAACCACACTATTCACGAGCCTTAATTGAGGATTACCAGTGGAACTATAAGTGAGATAGCGAGTGGCCATATAGAACACCATCCGAGCGATATCCCCTTTATATTCATCTGCGGGTTCATACACTTTTTTAGAAACGGATAAAGAAGAATATCCAGTCTTACCTGAGATATTGCCACGTTCATCTAAGACATTGGTTGCCCCTGATGTTACATCGCCAAAATCTAAATTAGAGTGATAGTTATTATTGTTTTGATCAGCGGCGATTAAGTGATGTAAATCGGTTCCAGCTGGTGCGGTTTCACCAAAGTTACCTAAGGACTTAGCCCATGTATGTTCTTTATTCCAAATGGTGGTATGATCAGCACTCCATTGGTAAGCATTCGTAGAACCATTATATTTTCCATACATTAATCGTAAATAAGGATTGTCGGTTAAAGTGTTCGTAAAGTTATAGCTAGTGCCATTCGCCAATGGAGATTTGGTGTAGTCACGATCGACAATCGCCATCGCATATTTAGTTTCGGCATAGGGGGAAATAACGGTATGGTTTTTAATCCGATCATTTAATGCTGTTTTTAAAGTACTACCTGACATTCCTTCGGTCACAAAGTCATCATAATAACCATGGATTTGAGTATCGGTCCAATTGGTCGTGGTAATGGTTCTAGTTTCATCGCGCAGAGCGGCACTCGTTTCTAAAGGTGATTTTAAGTTGAATAATAAAATAGAATTTAAAGCAATTAAAAAGTAAATAAATAAGTATTTTTTCATCAGCTTATTATAAACTAAAGCTTATATTATTTATAAATTTGCGAAATTGTTTAATGAAGGTGCAATCGTTCTTAAATATTGATATCTTGCAAGAGCATTAGTTATGTTTGCGCTGTTATTCGTATTATTATTGAAGGCAGTTTTTTCATCCGAAGTAAGTAAGTTATAATTACTTTCTAAGCTGGATGTCCAATTTAAACCAGCATCAGTACAATTTGAAGCCTTATTTGAAGTTCCATTTAAGAAGAGATAACCATAATTTTCAGCGTAAACCAAATCTAATGTTGCGCTAGAATGAGATCCAAAAGATGCAGTCTTACTATCTGGTTGTGTTAAACCTGGAGAGGTACTGGTTGAGTTAGAAGAAACCGGAAATGCCAACCATTCTGATCCAGTAAATGTTGTGTTAGGACTAGTGGTTGATCTTGTTCTTATTAAAATTCTATCTACTGTTGATCCTGTTGTGACAGAGTTATTAGCAGAGGTAAATAGAAATGCATTATTTGTAGGTGAGTTATTACCGTCTTGACCAATAGCACCAATAATGTCAACAACAGTTTCATCAGGCATGTCACTATTTATTGTTCCCCCTGATGCAGGGGTATTCGGACTTCCTGACACTCCAACATCCCCTGATAAAGGGGTGCCACCATTATTGTAGAGGACAATAGTATCATCTCCATTAAAATTAACTACTAGATTTGGACCACTTGTTCCATTATTAAGAGAAGATCCACTTATGCTTACTCTTGTTAAACTTCCATGATAAATCGAATAGGTAGATCCATTTGATAAATTGCCGGTAAGATTAACATAAGAATTTACATATGTGAGACCGTTCGAATATAAAACAACTGAATAATTTGATAGTGAAATTTCTGAACCAGTACCATTGTATAATTCAATTGCTTTATTATTTCCAGCAGCTGCCTCATAATATTCACTTATTATTAAGTCAGTGTAAATTGCTTGACCTTCTAGTTGACTAGTCGAGTAATTTGCAATCGTGGTACCTATACCCGCCAATAAGAAAAGATTGGTGAATAATAAAATCATCCGTTTATTGAAAAAAGCCATATACAATCCCCTTTGCAACATAGATTGGGTGTTCTATGTTTGCTGCAACGACTAGTGAACAATTGAAATTAAAAATATTGTAACAAATTTTTTAATAATTATTACTTTTTTGTTTGTCAATTTTTAATCAAGGTAAAAACATCAAAAATGAAGGATTTTTTTAATGTTTTTTAAGATTTCTTGATCTTTGACGATATTCAAATATTGGAAACCTGGTAATCCCGATTGTTTAGACCCCATCAATTCACCAGGACCTCTGAGTTGTAAATCTTGTTCTGCGATATAAAAACCATCATTTGAATTCACCAGCACTTGTAATCGTTCAAGGCCTTCTAAGGCTTGATCTTGGACCACGAGTAAGCATAATGCTTCCGAGCCATCACGACCTATTCGCCCTCGTAATTGATGGAGTGAGGCAAGACCAAAGGTATCCGCATCATGAATAATCATTAAGGTGGCCGGCTTCACATCAATCCCGACTTCAATGACCGTGGTACTGACAATGATCGGTGTGTATCCGGTGGTAAAAGCATGGAGAGCATCTTCTTTATCTTCTGCATCTAATTTGCCGTGTAATAACGTCACTTGCTTAGGGTAACGTTTGGCATATTGGTGATATAACGTGATCACACTTTGTTTACCCGATTGAGATTCCATAATTTTAGGGGCGATGATATACACCCGTTTTTGTTGTTCTAAAGCGGCTTTAATTGCATAGTCAATCAAGGCATCGCCTTCTTCAACAATCTTCGTTTTCACTTTTCTTCCGGCAAATGGGAATTGGGTTAAGGTGGAAATATCCATATCGGCATAGACGGTCATCGCTAAGGAACGAGGGATGGGCGTCGCCGACATCATCAAGAGATCCGCTTGCTTGCCTTTATCTTTGAGTAGATCCCGTTGGTTGACCCCAAAGCGGTGTTGTTCATCAATCACGGCTAAACCTAACGAAAAGAATTCAGTATCGTTAGAAAATAAAGCATGGGTGCCAACGAGAATATCAATCGTGCCGTTGAGTAAGGATTCTTTAATCGCTTTTTTATCGGTGCTAGATAAACTGCCCACGAGTAAACGAATCGTTAACCCTTGTTTACCTATTAATTCATGTAATGTTTTAAAGTGTTGTTTCGCTAAGGCATCCGTAGGCGCCATCAACGCCCCTTGGTTTTTTCTGAGGGCATTCGCATATAACGCTAAGGCAGCGACCACGGTTTTCCCACTACCCACATCCCCTTGCAGTAAACGATACATTCTTCTTTTACCATTCATGTCTTCGAGGATATCGTTGACCGCTTGCATTTGATCTTGGGTTAATGCATAGGGGAGTGCTTCCATCATATCGATGACGGAACCGGTTTTAATGGGCGTCATCCGTTCTTTGATGGTCGCCTCATTGTCCTGACGAATTGCCATCATTGTCTTGGTGAATTGATATGCTTCTTCAACTTTAAATATTCGCATCGCTTTTTCAACCGCTTCGATGGTGTCCGGCAAGTGAATCGTTTTTAATGATTCCTTTTTGTCGGCTAACGCAAAGTGTTGACGAATATCGCTCGGTACATGACTCGTAAACGAAAGCGTGTCCATCATACTCAAGGCCTTTTTCACCAAACGGGTAAAGACAAAATTTTCAATCGTGGAAGGTAAACGATAGATCGGTTTTAATTTAATACTTTCTGAGGTTTGTTCTTTAAATGCATTGATGAGGTTGAGGATTTGACGACCTGCATCATACTTTCCCACCACCATGATTGTGTCACCGGGCACTATCATTTTTGCTAAAAAGGGGCGATTAAAGGCAATCACATGCATCAAGTGTCCATGTTGGTCTTTGATGGTAAACCGAATCGTCACGAATGATCCGCGGCGAAAGATCGAAGGCGTCGACGTCACCTTGCCTTGAAGCACCAAGCGTTGTTGGTCATGGTAAAGACCATTGGCGGTTAAATTTAAATCTTCGTATCGATAAGGAAAATGCAAAAGGACATCGGCAAAAGAATGGATGCCCATGTCCGCTAGCGCTTGTGCGAGGCGTGGACTACTGGTGAGCTTCATCACTTCTATTATATTCGCTTGGTTTCACTAACGGTAAAATCAGCAGCACTAAAAAGAAGACACCGGATAAATCAGGACGAAATAAGATCCGATCTTCAAACAACATTTGCACAACAAAGCTTAACAATAACGCCCACATTGGAATCGTGATTGCATACTGCTTGGTCATCGCGATCAAGGCTTTGATATATTCCCAATGGGCAATCGTTAATAACAAAGTCCCCACTAATCCATACGACACTAAGATTTCTAAAAACCCATTATGGAAGCGATCGTTCACCACTTGGTACATGATTGAACCGACATTCCCAGTCCTGACTGCAGTGGCAATGCCTAGATACGTATTACTAATGCCAAGGCCATAACCAAAGAATGTATTTTGATTTTGAAATAAGGTCATGCCTTCAACCCAAATATCCACGCGTGAGGTAAAGGAACCTAAAGCCGAACTCGTTAATAAACTTTGGAGGCGTTCCATGATCGGATGTTCAATCATCCAAATACTTTGATAACCGACCACGAGCATAAGGATCAAACTAGTCATCGTCATTTTTAGTAACACTGGACGATGTTTCAAGAGGCGATAAACGCACATGCCCCCATAGATCAAAGCATACATGACGACCGCTAACATTGCCGTTTTTGAAACGGTAAAGACGATAAGAATCGAAAATAACAATCCTAAGATAGGATAGAGCCAACGATGATGTTTTTCAGACATGAATAAAGACCCAACTGCATACACACCCATGGTGAGATTGAAGGCATAAATATTCGTATTGGTGGTAAACGAAGTAATATTTAAACGCGCTCCTTCAGAAAAATTGTTAAACACATACACATATTCTTCCCACTCGACCACCAGACTATAAAGCACTTCCGTCATCACGACGGCAATGACAATCCCAAGGACCCAACGATAAACCTGTTTAGTCGAAACCATACTTCCAGAAAATAAATACAACGTATATAAAATCATCCCCACTGACATCCCATAAAAAATCCCTTGGAATATCTTCATTGTTGAAAGTGTAAAGATCGTTGTCGATTCTTGGAAGCTAGCATTCAATTGAGAAAGTAAAATCTGGTCTTGACTCCACACTTCTGCAAGAATCGGATAAAGCATCATTAACAAAAATAAAAATTCAATTGCTTGGAATCGATGCGTCAACCGATATTCAATCCATAGAGAAAGAAAAATAAATAAGCTGATGCCAGCAACGATTAAATAAATTGGCACCGGAATCAAACTCGGAAATTCATGTGACGCTAAGGTCAACTCAAAATTAATACTGCCAATGAAACCAAGTAAGACAAGGATAAGGAATTTTCTCATCATGGATACTCCTTTGTTTACACTTTGATTTTACACTTTACATTTATATATGTAAAGTATTATTTGCAATATGTAAATTCATATTGTATTATCAAGTTATGAAAAAGACTTTAAGTGTAAAGTTAAAGGAACAAAAAATTAAACTTGCGCGCTTAGCAAGTGTGCTTCATATTACGAGGCCAACGTTATATCGTTACTTAGAATTGTTTGATCAAAATCAACAACACTTAATTCCTAAACAAGCCCGGACGGTTCTGACCCAAAT
>CAIMWL010000098.1 GCA_903845135.1 uncultured Caryophanales bacterium | reverse complement strand
TATTCACTGGTGGTTTTGCATTGGTTGCGATTATAGTCAATGCACTTACCAATCAAGATTTTTTATTATTAAATTATGGAACTGGAAGTCCTTTTCAATTTTTAATCACAACCTCTAAAATTCTTTATCAATTGACGATGATTGGCTTAGGTGCTCTTTTAATTAGTCTCTTTTTTATTGTAGGACAGGCACTTCAAAAAACAACGCTATAATCGATATTTTAACTTTTAAAATGTTTTCACAGAAGCGAAATAGCAACAAAAATCACGATTGAGCGTATAACTAAAGTTAATAGGAGGAATGTTAACATGGCCACTCCAAAACCAGCGGCAAAACCAGCACCAGTTCCAGCGAAAGCTCCTGCTGCTCCCGCAAAACCAGTTAAGAAGTAAGTTCTTAGAAGTCACATCGCCAAACGGTGTGACTTTTTTTATTTGCGTTAATTAAGATGTACAATGAATTGATGAATAAATTATTGAAAAAAGTTCTTATCCATCAGGGATTTATTCTTGCAACATGGTTTGTATTTGCATTCTTCATGGTTGTGATTCTACCAGCAGTTTCCATGGCAACTTACGAACAAGGTTTGACTGAGTCGATTGATACAAATTTTTCTTTTGATCCAAATTTGATATATCAAATTGTCGATGCTTATGGTGTCAATGGTCGAGCCTATTATATTTGGCAACGTTGGACGTTTGATCTGATTTGGCCGTTGGTATATGGTTTACCTTTATTTGCCACCTTAAATCGATTCATTCAACCCAAACTCAATTTTAGAAAATGGATCGTATTGCTTCCATGGTTCGCCACGCTACTTGATTACCTAGAAAATATCATCTTTACCTTATTGGTAACTTTGTATCCTACTGAAATCCCTTTATTAGCATTGATTGGTGTCACGGTGAGTGCCTTCAAATGGTTTGCCTTAGGCACTTCGATGATGTTAGTAACGATATTACCTTTTTTTGGCTATATTCTTGGGTCCGACAAACGATGAGAAAAACTTCTTAAAATATTTCAGCCCCAAGACTATACTTTTAGACTTCACGTTCTATAATGTAATTAGAGGATGGGAACTACTAAAGACCATCGTTCTAGATTCGCAAAAATTCGTCCGTGAGCTTAGGTAGATGGTTGAGTTTCCGTAAGAGATGCCTCTGACAAGGTCCTCTAAAGCCGGGTTCCCATCCTCCGCGGCCAATCCAATAAACATGATAGAAAAAAGTGGTCATAAGACCACTTTTTTAGTTAAATTGATTTTATATCCGATTCCCCATTTGGTTTCAATAATTTGTGGGTTATCCGGATTGAGTTCAATTTTTTTCCTTAATCGACGAATATGAACATTAAGGACGTTGCCGTTATCGTAATAATGATCTTGCCAAATCATTTCATACAGTTCTTTTTTCATAAAAACCTTATCAGGATGCGTTGCTAAAGTTAATAAGATATTAAATTCTAATTTGGTAACCGGTAAGATTTCTTTTCCTCGACTAATCTGATAATTGTTGGTATCCAGGACCAAATCCTGGATGGTGATGAATTTTTCTTTTGTTTGCGGTTTTTGAAATTTTCTTTTTAACAATGCCTCGGTGCGAATAATCAATTCCTGTTGAGAATATGGCGCGTAAATCACTTCATCCGCTCCATGATGGAATGCTGATTCCAAGAGGTTTTCATTTTTAGGAATGATGGTAAGAATTGGGATATCTTTGATTAATTTGATCTTTTTAATGACATCCAACTTTAAATTTTCTAATAAGTTTGTTGAATGTAAGAAAATTAAAAAATCGGCTTTGATGGTTTGAATTTTGGTTTCAATTTGATGAATCGGTAAATGATGCAAGGTGCCGCCGATTTTATGCTTTAAAAAATCAAAACTCGTCTTCAATATATTCTCGCTATGTATTACAACAATTTCCATCCAAGTTCCCCCATTGGATTAAATTTGACTAATACTATTTTATGACTTTTATCTTACATCATTTATTAACTATTTATTAAGTTAAATTAAAAATAATACAAGATTGATAAAAAAAATTAATATTAGTTGGGGGATAATGGATTTTCTTACTTAACCAACTCGCGCCATGATCATTCAAGCGCTAACTGAATAACCTTTTTTGACCAGGCTAAAATTTTTTTACTAAGTGGGTTCTTCAATGCGTGTTTTGCAGGCATCGTCGGGTGAGTAAGATAAAAATACTGACCGTAGATCGATAGAATGGAAGGTTCTGCAGCCAAATAATATAAAGCTTCTGCTGAATTTTCTACCCGCTTTAGCATTCTATTAATGATTAATTTCTTAAAGGTTCGATATAACCATCCGTTATTAAGACCAATTTCTGATTGCACTGCACCGGGATGCATCGCATTTAAGGTGATCCCTTGCTTAAATAATTTGGGTGCTAACGCCCACACCGTATGTAATTGTGCTGTTTTTGAAGCGCCATAACTTCGTAAACCGGTATACCAACGTTTCTTGAAATGTGGATCTTCGAGAGCAAATCGACTAAACCGATGGCCTTCAGAATTGACTTGGATGATGCGGCCCTTGGATTGACTCAGCAAAGGAATCAGGGTTTCAGTAATCAACAAACTCGATAAATGATTCACCGTTAAGACAAGTTCGGTTTGATCTTGGGTAAGCAAC
>CAIMWL010000097.1 GCA_903845135.1 uncultured Caryophanales bacterium | reverse complement strand
CATGATGAAGGCATCCAATATCGGACCGGTGTTTACTTTGAAAATAAAGAAGATGAAACAGTTGCCAGAAAATATGTCCAACTTCGGCAAAAGGATTATCGTAAACCCATCGCTTTAGAAATCCAACCATTAAGAGGATTTTATGATGCGGAAACCTATCATCAAGATTATCTTGATAAGAACCCCAATGGTTATTGCCATGTTGATTTTCGCGTTTTAAGACCCGAGGAAAAAAAGTAAATGAGTAAGGCTTCTGAATATCAAACTTTATTGTCAGCAGCGCGTGGTTTATTACAAGATAAACAACAACCGATTTCGATTTATGCTAATCTATCAGCCTTACTCAAACAAACATTAAGCGATGTTTCTTGGACTGGCTTTTATTTATACAATGGTACCGCCCTTTACTTGGGTCCTTTCCAAGGCAAAGTGGCGTGTGTGGATATCACCCTTGATCGAGGTGTTTGTGGCAAAGCGGCAAGCGAAAGAAAAACGATTGTCGTTCCTAACGTCCATGAATTTCCCGGGCATATTGCCTGTGATGAAGGCAGCAATAGTGAAATTGTCGTTCCGATTGTGAAAAATAAAGCCTTAATCGGTGTATTAGATATTGATAGTTATCAATTTAACCGATTTGATAAAGTCGATCAAAAAAATCTTGAAGCATTGGTCAAATTACTTATTGCGGCGATTTAAAATCATCTTACATTTAACCAAGAATTATGGTTTAATTTTCTCATGCATAAATTATTTCGGCCGTCTCAAGTCATCTTGATGACACTCATTCTGTCATCCTGTGAATTTACTTTGCCTTCCATTATTCTTAACTCCTCTTCACAAACATCGACGATGACGTCCTCGCTTGTGAATCCTTCAAGTTCAACATTCAATCCTTCGATTGAAAGTCAGGTGGAATTCACGCAACCACCTGTGGTGCCCAATTTAATCTTACCTGCCGCAACATGTGAGGCATCGAGTCAACCAAGGATTAGTTTAAATACAGTGGAGGAATTTAACTTATTTTTTCATCCAACCACCAAAGTGATGATTGATTTTCAAATGAGTAATGCCAATTTATTATTGATGAATGAATATGGCAATCGCACTGCTGATCATGATCGGTATGTCAATGCGGCGATGAGAATTGATGTGACACCCAAATCTGGAACTGTGATCTCGTATTGTTATCCAGTCGTTGGTATTCGGATGAAAGGAAATACGTCGAGAACTGATTTTATTGAAGAAAATGGTGCGTTCACTAACTTGATGAATTTAAAAATTTCATTCGCAACCGATGATCCATTAGATGGCCGAATTCCTAATGAACAATTTTTAGGCATGACCAGAATGGACTTGAAATGGAATCGCAACTTCGACCATACATATGTTCGCCAAATTTTTGCCCATAAATTATATGGAGCTTATTTACCCTATGCCCAAGAAGCAACATTAGGTGGCGTTCGATTTTTACAGAGCGGCGTTTCTCCAGAATTTCAAGATAACTATTTAGGTTTGTATACCATTACCGAACCGATGGATCGGCGCTTCTTTGCCAGACGATTAGGGGATGGTCCAGAAGCCGATGGTAACTTATATAAAGTGTTATATACCGCGACTGGGGCCGCGGACATGACGAAATTTAATGCTGTCAATAGCGATGGCACCAATCATTTTCGTACGGGTAATAAAATTGGCGTTGAAGATAATGCTGCGAATTATCACCCAAGTTATGATTTAAAAACCAATACATCCATTCCTAATTTCACCGACATTGTCAATTTAATTGGCGAGTTGAATGCTAGTCAAGATGTGAATAACGCGAGTTATCGTCAACGAGTCGAAGCTGTCATTGATATTCCCAGTTTCTTAAAGATGGAAGCGATTGCTTACTTTATTGGCAATCCAGATGATTATCGAAATAATGCCAATAATTTATATCTTTATTTTTTACCAAGCACCGGCAAAGCGTTTCCTATTCCTTACGACCTTGATCGTGGTTTTGGTAGTAATGGCGATTGGGATCCGACGCTGGATTCTTTTAGCCAATATGGTCCAAGTATGACCAAGGCGACACCGTTTCAAGAGGCATTACTCAAAGATTGGAACCAAGGAAGATTGAATCCACTTCATCGTTTGACCATTTATCAAGGGGCCTATACTGGTTATCAAAATTTATATCGTCAACACTTGGAGACGATTTATCAAAGTGGTTGGCTACAATCATCGAGTAATGGTGCTGGTAATTAT
>CAIMWL010000096.1 GCA_903845135.1 uncultured Caryophanales bacterium | reverse complement strand
TTTTTTATAATGCCATTTTCTAACCCATACAATGAAAGAATTAAAGATAAATTAAAGCATATCGCTTACACTAAAGTAGCACATTTGAAGCAAGTTGCGAATAATCCATCATCCGTAGAAACACCATCACAACAAGATTTTTTAACTGCGGTTGCACACCCAGAAATTGAAGGGGGCTCTGGTAATCTCGCAGCCAGTTCATTTGATTTAGGGATTGAACCCAAAGTCGTAGGCGGTGAGAAAGTTGTCAAGCATAGAAAAACACGAACTAAAAAATTAATTGACGCCATTGAAAACACACAACCTATAACAGAAAAAGCATTAGTTGCAAGTGGGATAACGGCAGCGGGTGCGCCAAAGCCGAAAAGAGTTAGAGTTAAAAAAGTGAAAGGTGGTGATTTTAATGATGTTATGCGTGTAGCAGGTGATGTAGTCTCGTCTGGTGCAAAAATAGCAGCCCACGCAGCCCCGCTACTATTAGCAGGACTTGGAAAAGAGAAGAAGACAAGAAAGCCATCTGAATGGAATACACTTGTATCCAAAATCCGTAAGGAGAAGGGGATAAGTTTAAAAGATGCAATGAAACATATAAAAGAGAATAATCTTTATCAGAAAAAAACTAAAACTGGTGGGAGTGCCCGTTTTCCCCTTTCGCAAGAGACAGTTGATGCAACAATAAAAGATGCAATGCCTACAACTATGCAAAAAACTGGTAATGTCAAATCATTAAAATTTTAATTAAAATCTAAACATGATTAGATGCCTTCAAGAATACTTGAGAAAATCAAAGAACGAGTAAAATTACAAAACGAACAACCACCAAAACCGCAAACAAAAGAACAACAGACGGATTTTGGAATTTTAAAAAGTTCCGAAACACCATTAGAACAAAAAAGAAAGCCACCCAAGGAGAAAAAATAAATAATATAATGTAATTTAATTTTCTGAATTATATTATATTATCATGAGTAGAAGAAATATTAGAGAACAACAAATACAAGAGTATCTAAATCAAGACACTAAACGGTCGTCTTTAGTAGCCGACATGATTAAAAAAGGTGTATCACGCTTTGAACCTGTGCTTGACCCTGTTAAGCGAGAACAATTGAATATGCTTGACATAAGTAATGTAGGAAATTTTATTAATCAATTTAAAATTAAATTGACTGACAAAATAAATACATTTAGCACTGTCGTAAATTCTACGGATTTAAATAAACCTGTTATCGCAAGTAATATAGATAATTTATGTAATTTCTTATCCGATATGCTTGATTATAATAAAATAATTCAAGTATATTTAAACCCTTCTAATACACCACAGACAAGAAGTCAGATATTTAATAATATTATAACTTTAAAACCAATGTTCGACAATATGAAAAAAGGGTTTAGAAAACTAATAGATAAATTACATATTGAAGACGAACCTGATTTATATAAAAAATTCTTTGTTAAATCATTAAGAGCACATGCATTGTATGAAGTTTTAGAAGAACAATTTAAAAAGAATATATTTTATATTATAAGTGAAAGAGATGTAGAAAATGCGTTAATGGCATTAGTATCAAGAAACACTGACATACGAAACATTATTAGAGACAATAGATTAGACCTGACACCGCCCCCAAGTGCGCCGCCGCCTCCGCCTCCTCCACCAGCTACACCGGGCGGTTATCCATTTATGACACCACCCAGTCGCCCATTTGGATTACCACCCGCATTACCTGCATCCCCCGCACCGCCTGCTACACCTGGCGGTTATGCATTTATGACACCATCCAGTCGCCCTTTTGGATTACCGTCACCAAGTGCCTCCGCATCGCCCGCAGCCCCCACACCAACCGCAGCCCCTGCACCAGCCGCAGCCCCCACACCAACCGCAGCCCCCGCACCAGCCGTTCCTGCCACGCCAAGTTCATCATCGTCTTCTTCAATGCCTTCATTAGAAACAGACCCCGCAGCCCTTACAACTCCTGCGAGCACACCGAGAGTTCCAAGACCATCACCTCGTCCGACAAGTATTATGCTACCAACCGATGCATATAGAAGCGAAGTCCCAGACGCCCCAGCCTCTTCACGCTTTGGAACGTTAGGTGGCATACCTTCACCGCAAATTCCTGCAGACGCACGCCCCAGAAGCCTTCTACAATTAGAACAATTTGCGAAAGACGAAAATATCTCAATGGCACAATTAACTACGGTATTAAACCAAGTAAAAGAAGCGACCAGCAACGAATTAGACATATTAAGTGCAAGACTTAACCGTTTAAGAGACACTGGTTCAGACGAAAGTCTTATTAGAAGTGTTGAAACAACCATGAGAGCAAAAGTAGCACACTACAATAAAGTTGAAGAAGAACTAAAACTCCTTCGTTCAAGTGCGTTCTCAATGGCATCCCCGCCTGAAACTGGCCGTAGTCGTGCGCCAAGCTTTGCGAGTGCAACAAGTGCGCAAACTGCTATGTCTGAAAACGAAGACGAAGGCTTACAACGAAGGGCAAGGGAAGCGATGCAAAGTGTTCAAAGGATTGAGCCTGAAGTAGTTCAGCGAGTAGAACAAGCGGGATTGAAGAAGCTTGTAAAATTGTTTTTACAGTCTCTGCGAGGATTAGCACCAAATGCGATTGGGACAGTGGCCGAACTTACACCACAATATGTTGAATGGGTTCAGAACAATCCAAACACCGCAGCGGCGGCAGCCGTTTTGTCTGCGGTTCATGCCATAAGTATCCAAGAAGGCTTTGAATTAAGCGGGTATAAAGTCCTACTGGACTACGTGAAGGCATTAGGGGTAGCACCACTGGCAGCCGAGGCGATTAGCTTAATAATGCAAGG
>CAIMWL010000095.1 GCA_903845135.1 uncultured Caryophanales bacterium | reverse complement strand
CACCTTTTTAGGTCCCTCAGGCTGCTGTAAAACCACAACGTTAAGAATGATTGCCGGTTTTGAATTACCCGATACCGGTAAAATTTTATTATCCAATGTCGATATTTCTAATTTTCCACCTTATCGCCGGCCTGTGAATACGGTGTTTCAACGTTATGCTTTATTTCCTCATTTGAATGTGTATGACAATGTTGGGTTTGGCTTGAAATTAAAAAAAGCGAATGTCAAAATCAAACATCCTGATGGCAAAGAAACCTTTGAATACCGTAAATATTCGAAAGAAGAAATCCATAATAAAGTCACAAAAGCTTTAAAAATTGTCGATCTTGATGAATTTGAAACGCGAGATGTGACAACGCTTTCTGGTGGTCAGCAACAACGGGTTGCAATCGCTCGAGCAATTGTCAACGATCCACAAATCTTATTGTTAGATGAACCATTAGGGGCCCTCGACTTAAAGATGCGTAAAGAAATGCAAATTGAGTTAAAGGAAATGCATCGGAAACTTGGCATCACTTTTATTTATGTGACCCACGACCAAGAAGAAGCGTTAACGATGTCGGACAACATTGTGGTCATGAAGGATGGGTTAATTCAACAAATTGGGACCCCAACCGAAATTTATAATCAACCGATTAATGCTTTTGTTGCCAACTTCATTGGTGAAAGTAATATTTATAACGCGATTAGTCTTGCTGGCAATAAAATCAAATTCTTAAACCAAGTGTTTGATGTTCCGCATCAATTTCAAGAAAATGAAAAGGTGGATGTTGTCTTAAGACCTGAAGATATTGAAATTAAGCCCGAACAAAACTTACCGATTCAAGGCACCATCAATACCCGAATCTTTAAAGGGGTCCATTATGAGTACCTTTTAACGGTTGGCAAAAACGAAGTGATCGTTCAAGATACCAAACTCTTTGATGTTGGCTCGACGGTTTCTTTATTCATCGATCCAAACTACATTCACATCATGAAAAAAGAAATGACCATCAATCAATATCGTGATGCTTATTTAAATGATGCGAATCAACTGGTCATCGATCAAGGCGTCTTTGATGTGAATGTCACCCAACTTTTAGAAGGATCCAAACTCGATGAACAAGGCTACTTAATTGGGCCGAAAAACAATAAATATAATTTAAAGAATTTAAAGGTTACCGCAGAAATTCCTTTTACGGATATTGAACTTTATGGTGATGATACGCCTGGACAACTTGAAGGTAAAGTCATTTCCTGTATTTATAAAGGTGATCATTATCAAGTGATTTTACGTACGGAAGAAGAAGAGGAAGACTTTATTGTTGATACGGAATATCAATTCGACACTGGTACCAAATTAACAATCAAAGTGGATGTCAACAAAATTAAGTTAAAGTTACGTGGAGATATCACCGACTATGAGATTTAACTTCCAACGGAAGTATTTGGCGATTCCATATATCATTTTCTTAATCGGATTTATTGTCCTGCCTTTAGCGGTGGTTTTCTTTTATGCTTTTACCGATAGTCAAGGTCAGCCCTCTTGGGATGCGGCTTTAAGTTTTTTTAATAATCCGCAACGGATTACCATTCTCATTAATTCCATTTGGTACGCCATTCTCAACACTGTTTTGTGCTTGTTAATTGGCTATCCGATTGCGATGATTTTAGCCAATAAAAAATATAATAAAAATACAATAATTGTTTTATTGTTTGTTATGCCGATGTGGATTAACTTTGTTATTCGGACTTGGGCCACCAAAGATTTACTTTATTGGTTAGGCGTAACGGCAAATGAAAATCCAAACTATCCCTTGGCCGTGACCATTGGTTTAGTGTATAACTTTTTACCGTTTGTCATTTTGCCACTCTATACGACCATGCTAAAACTCGATAAATCACAAATTGAAGCGGCCCAAGATTTAGGAGCAACGCCCTTTCAAACCTTTTATAAAGTCATCATTCCGATGACGATGCCCGGGATTGTGGCAGCTGCTACCATGGTGTTTATGCCGACCATATCAAGCCAAGTGATTCCGACGATTTTATCGGAAAAGAAAGTGATTTTGTTTGGTGAAGCCATTTATAATGCTTATTTCCGAAGCTCGACCCCTGATGCAGTTAATATTGGTTCGTTTATGTCTTTAATCATGCTTGTGTTTATTGCCTTGACCCTTTATTTAACCCGAAAATTTAACAAACGGGAAGAGCAAGCAAGGAAACATTTATGGTAAAACGTTTACTTGCGCAAAGTTATGTCGCTTTAATTTTATTGTTGATGTATTTGCCAATTTTTCTTTTGATTATGTTTTCATTTATCGATACCCGAATTGTTGGTGTGATTGGTCCAAATGCGACCTTTACCTTTGATTTATATCGGCGGTTATTTTTAAATGAACGCGCGATGCGAGCAGTTGGAAATACGTTTATGGTGGCGTTTATATCCAGTACCGTAAGTACGTTATTAGGTACGCTTGGCGCTATCGGTATTTTTTATATGAAAAAAACAGGAAGACGCATCTTTGAAATGCTGACACAAATTCCTGTCATCAATGCTGAAATTGTCATGGCTTTATCGCTCGCTGTATTATTTTTATTTTTCCAATATGGTAACCGCGATTTATTTACGTTAGTCGTTGGACATATTGTATTAACTGTGGCGTTTGTGTATTTATCAGTCAAACCAAAATTACAACAATTGGATCCCAGTATTTATGAAGCCGCTTTGGATTTAGGCGCTACACCCTTCAAAGCGTTAACGCTGGTGATTCTACCGCAAATCTTTCCTGGCATTGTCGCGGGCTTTGTCTTAGCCTTTACCTTGTCTTTGGATGATTTTATTATCACGTCTTTCTTGAAACCAACCTCAGGTTTTGATACGCTATCTACTTATGTAGAAGCACAACTACGGGTGGGCATTCCCCCCAGAAATACGTGCGCTTACAACCTTAATTTTTCTCTTCGCCGTGGGTGTCTTAATTGTTAACTACTCACTCACAGGAAAAGGCGATAGAAAGAATATACAAGCGATGAGTCATCGCTAACATCAAAGGAGATGGAAATGAAAAAAGCATTGAGTTATGTTGCCTTGGTTCTGGCCACTGGTGCGTTAGCCGGTTGCGGACCACAAGCCGATGTCACCCTCAAAGTGTATAACTGGGGTGGATACATTTATGAAAAAGATCCTGAAGTCGCAGGTGATTTAGATTTGGTGGATCAATTTGAACAATGGTATGAAGAAGAATATGGGGTCACGGTCAATGTTGAATATGACATGTATGGCACCAATGAAGAAATGTATACCAATGTTGTGAACTTGCAAGGGGACTACGATATTTTTGCCCCTTCTGATTACATGATTCAACGATTGATGAAAGAAGGTTGGTTAACCAAGTTTGATGAAAATCAGGATGGTAGCAGAAAATATTTAACCAATTATGACACTTATGTATCACCTTATCTTCAATCTATCTATGAAGGATTAGAAGTCGAAGATGTTGGCACAGTTGCTGAATTTGCTGCCGGTTATATGTGGGGTACCGTTGGGTTAGTTTATAACCCATTAGAAGTCAATGCCGAAGATATGACCTCATGGCAAGCGCTTTACAATCCAGCCTATGCCGGTAAAGGCATGATCAAAGACTCCGTTCGAGAAGTATTAATGACGGCGATGATGGATGTTTATAAAGAAGACTTTGATGGTTTCCGCGCGGATTATGAAGCCGGCACCATTACGGGTGAAGCTTATAACAACTTGATCACCAACAAAATCAACACGATTAATAATGATGTTTTAGCTCTCTTAGAACCATCCTTAGAAGCCTTGGTGGATAATGCTTATGGTCTCGAAACCGATAACGCGAAAAATGATATCGTCTCCGGTCGTATCGACATGTTTATGGCGTGGAGTGGTGACGCAACCTATGCGATGGACACGGCTGATGAAGAAGATGGCGTTGCCCTTGAATACATCATTCCTGAAGAAGGAAGTAATATTTGGTTTGATGGCTTTGTCATGCACAAAGATATCGCTGAAGATGATGAAGGTGTAGAAGAAGACAAACAAGTAAAGGTTGTTGCGCAACGCTTTATCGATTATGTTTCGACTCCTGCTATCGCGATTCAAAATATGGGTTATATCGGTTACACATCTTTTATCGCTGGTGATGAAGTGTTACAAAGTGTGATCGATCTCAATGATGAATACAATGATGGAGTGGATGCTGAAGAACTCGTCACCCTTGACCTAGGATATTTCTTTGACGGTACCACGGAAACTTTGACCGCAGAAGATATGGTCATTGAAGTCCAAAATCACCGACAAATTATGACACAATATCCATTACCTGAAACCATTATTCGCACTGCGTTATTCTCAGACTTTGGTCAATATAACGCTCCCATTGCCGAAATGTGGGAACGCGTTAAATCACGCTAATCCGTTAAATTATTGAAACCATCGAGTGATAATGTTAAAGTTATTAACGGCCATCACTCGGTGGTTCCTTAGCCAAGTGGTAAGGCAATTGACTGCAACTCAATCACCATCGGTTCGATTCCGATAGGAACCTCCAAATGGCAATGTGGCTAATTACTTTGCGCCCGTAGCTCAATTGGATAGAGCGTCAGACTACGAATCTGAAGGTTACGTGTTCGACTCATGTCGGGCGCGCCAAGTAGATCGGGAAGTAGCGCAGTTTGGTAGCGCATCTGCTTTGGGAGCAGAGGGTCGCAGGTTCGAATCCTGTCTTCCCGACCATGAAATCCCTAAACACCTCCATCGAGGTGTTTTTTTGTTTATAATAAATAGAGTTCATTGTTTAATACTTCAAAAAAAGGAATGTCGAATATGAAAAAAATTAAAATCTTTGATTTAAGTCCGTTTCAATTTTTTCTTACCTCCATGAATGGCATGGTGTACGGATTATTCGCAACGTTGATCATTTCAGTGATCTTAAATCAATTGGGATTGTTAATGAATTTCCAATTAACTGAATCGATAAATTTAGGAACAGAAATTACAAAGGTATCCGGTATTGTCAGAGGATTTTTAGGCGTAGGAATTGGGGTTGGGATTGCGTGGGCGCTTAAACTTCAAGGCCTTAAATTAATTGGGGCCATGGTGATTGGTGGTTTATCAACTGCCTCAGGATTAGCGCTTAGAGCCGATCCACTTGTCGCTTATGTCACGACGATTTCTGCACTCATCTTCGTCGAACTTGTCTTCAAGAAAAAAACACCCTTTGATATTATCTTGATTCCACTCTTTTCAATTTTAACTGGAACTTTATTTACACTCATTTACTTTCAGCCGATTAGTTCAATTGCCAGTGCCATAGGACAATTTGTCAATTCTGCGACGACCTTACAACCCTTTTTGATGGGTGTGATTGTTAGTGTGTTAATGGGCATTATTTTAACTTCACCATTTTCTTCAGCTGGTATCGCTATTTCCTTTGGGATTTCTGGTTTGGCAGGTGGCGCTGCTGTGATTGGTTGTGCAGTACATATGCTTGGTTTTGCAGTGATGGGTCGTCGTGATAATGATTTAGGCACGACGATTTCGGTTGGTTTAGGAACGTCGATGTTGCAATTTAAAAATGCGATGAAAAAACCAATGCTATGGTTACCTGTCATCATTGTCAGTGCGATTTTAGGACCAGTTTCAACGATGGTGTTTCAAACCTTAACGGATGCCACAGGTGCGGGAATGGGCACCTCTGGATTAGTCGGTCAATTCGCTACTTTATCTGCAATGGAAGGGAATTTAATCGGTGCCCTTTTATCGATTTTTGTTTTACAAATTATTTTACCTATCGTCTTAGTTTGGTTAGTCGATGGATATGCTAGAAAACTAAAATGGTACGGTGAAGGCGATCTCAAAATTTAATGTAATTGAAAAGTCCCGATAACAGGGACTTTTTAAATTTTAAAAATAATGCTTTACATTCAACAAGTTAATTTGTTAATATAATTCCATCTCTTAGATAGAGGCGCAGTCAACAGAAGTAATGTGGCGAGAGGGTACTCTGCAACCCACATGAAAGGGAAGATTGCCGAAACAAGTTTGTGACAATGAACTTGATTGGGCTAGGGAATAACATTCCTCTAGACTCCTACCATGTATTTGGTAGAGGCGCTATCGATACAAGAAGACATTTATTATTTTGTCTCCTTAGGCATCGGTAGGGCGATGCTTATTTTATTTTAAGGAGGTAAAAAAAATGAAAAAGCAATCCGCCTTATTCGCAGTCATGCCAGCACTTGCCTTAGCAAGTTGTGGCACGCTCCCACCCGCGTTGGAAGATGGGATTCTCACCGTTGGTCTAGAATGTGGCTACGCACCATTCAACTGGTCAACGACAACGGCAACCGATACAACGGTTGCGATTCAAGACTCATCCTTTTTATGTGATGGGTATGACGTACGGGTTTCTTCTTATTTAGCAGAAGAACTCGATGTTGAATTACGGATTATCAAGACCGATTGGGATGGTTTAATCCCTTCCTTAACTTCGGGCAATATTGATGCCATCATTGCCGGGATGACCGATACACCATCCCGTCGGGAAACCATTAGTTTCTCACAACCTTATTTTGAAACTCGTTCAATCATGATTGTCTTACCAGATTCACCATTTGCCACTGCCACAACCGTTGCCGATTTTGCAGGTGCCAATGTGGTTGCCCAACAAGGAACGTTACAATATGACATTATCGCTGGATATGAAGAATCCGATGGTTGGGTTTTAGGCGCAGCTTATCCAACCTATCCTGACGCTTTAACCGCATTGTTATCAGGATCTTCAGAAATTGATGCGATTCTTGCCGAAGAACCATTCGCACAACAAATGCTGACACAACATGGTTCATCAATTGAACTCATCACCATCTTGGATGATGAAGGTCAACCTAATGATGATTTCTTAATCACCGTCTCGGTTGGTTTAAGAAAAGCCGATACCTTTTTACTGGAAGGTATCGAAGCTGCCTTAACCGCCTTAACAGAAGAAACTCGCTTAGCCTGGATGTCCGAAGCAAGCGAACAAGCAAGCAATCTTGAATAATTAATCGTATATGCCACAAGGTTTTTTTGAAGGGGTTTGGTATTTAATCACCAAGCATTGGTTCGTGTTTGCAACTGGGGTGTTTACCACCTTATTTATTGCGATTAGCGGCACCCTGATTGGGATCATCCTTTCCCTTCCCCTTGTGGCATTACGGGTCTTACCAAAGCAACCGATGGATACAAAAGTCTATCGGTTTTTTCGTAATATCGGCAATAGTTTTTCGAAAGTTTACATTCAGGTTTTTCGTGGCACACCGATGATTGTCCAAGCCACGGTCATTTATTATGGGGTGATTTATTTTGCCGGATATTGGCCAGCTTTTATCGCAGGGATTACGGTGGTCGGTTTAAATACGACGGCCTATATCGCAGAAATTTTAAGAGGCAGTATCCAAGCGATTGAAAAAGGTCAAGCGGAGGCTGGGCTTTCTTTAGGGATGACGTATACGCAAATGATGTTACGCATCGTCTTTCCGCAAGCGATTAAAAATTCACTTCCTGCCTTTGGTAATGAAATTATTGTCAACATCAAAGATACCGCGGTTTTATCAGTAATTGCCGTCAGTGATTTATTTTATTCCTCAAGATTTTTAACCACCACTTACTATCGGCAATTTGAAGTATATTTTATTGTTTCGATTCTTTATCTGATCATGACGTTGTCATTCTCAGCTTTACTAAAATGGATTGAAAGGAAACTGCATGTGGTCAATCGCGTGTCATTCCCGACCTCGCAAACGACCCTTGAAGTGGTGGATGTCAGTGATGGCACAGGACATCATTAAACTAGAAAACGTCACCAAATCATTTGGTAAGGTAAGAGTCATCCAGGATATTACTGTCGGTTTTCAACCTGGTCAGGTAACCTGCATTATTGGTCCTTCAGGTAGTGGTAAATCCACATTATTGCGGATGTTAAATTTATTGGAATATCCCACGGATGGTCAATTAATTTACCAAGGAAATCCGATGAATATTCGCGGGGCAAATGCTCAATCCCTAAGAGCAGAAGTGAGTATGGTCTTTCAATCCTTTAATTTATTTCCCCATATGGATGTGTTACAAAATTGCGTGATGGGACCCACCACTGTGTTAAAACGCCCTCGAGCCGAGGTGACCAATCTTGCTCGTGAATATTTAAAAAAAGTAGGGATGATGGACTTTGTTCATGCTTCTCCTTTATCCCTATCTGGCGGTCAAAAACAACGGGTTGCCATTGCTAGAGCCTTAACGATGAGACCCAATATTCTATTGTTTGATGAACCAACCTCTGCGTTAGATCCTGAACTCGTCGGTGAAGTCCTTTCTGTGATGAAGGCGCTTGCCAATGAAGGCATGACCATGATTGTCGTCACCCATGAAATGGCATTTGCCAAAGAAGTCGCCGATCGTGTCATTTTTATTGATCAAGGCCAAATCATTGAAGATGGCACTCCTGAACAAATCTTTGACCAACCGCAACATAAGCGTACGATTGAATTTTTAAAACGCTTTCGCTAATCCTTTGAGAATTGCTTTATAATATCGAGGTGTGCGCCGGTAGCTCAACTGGATAGAGTACTAGGCTTCGAACCTAGGGGTTGTG
>CAIMWL010000094.1 GCA_903845135.1 uncultured Caryophanales bacterium | reverse complement strand
GCAGCTGCCGCTGGCGCAGTTGGCTTTTTATTTTCGTTGGCCATGTCAGTTCTCCTTTAACCTTGTACGGCTTCTTTCTTATTAGCAATCGTCTTTCTTGGTCCTTTGCGCGTCCGGGCATTGGTTCGGGTACGTTGACCACGAACTGGCATCCCTTTACGGTGACGCAAACCACGATACGTACCGATTTCTTGTAAGCGTTTAATGTTGAGTGAGATTTCACGACGTAAATCCCCTTCAACTTTATACTTAGCGACTTGGGTACGAATCGCGACGAGTTGATCTTCGGTTAAGTCTTTAACACGAACACTTTCATCAACCTTTGCATCTTTTAAAATCTTTTGCGAGAGTGGTTTACCGATACCAAAAATGTACATCAGTGAAATCACGACGCGTTTTTCATTTGGAATGTCTACACCTACAATACGTGCCATATGTGCTCCTTATCCTTGGCGTTGTTTATGCTTTGGGTTTTCGCAAAGCACCATCACGCGTCCATGACGCTTGATGACTTTACATTTATCGCAAATCGGCTTAACGGATGGTCTTACTTTCATAATTTCTCCTTGTCACTATTTGTGACGATAGGTGATGCGGCCGCGTGTTAGGTCATACGGGGACATTTCAACCGTGACTTTATCGCCTGGTAAAATGCGAATGTAGTGCATACGGATTTTACCAGAAACGTGAGCCAGAATCACTGAACCGTTTTCTAATTTAACCTTGAACGAAGTATTCGGTAAGGTTTCGAGGACGGTGGCCTCGAGGGAGATGACATCTTCTTTACTCATGCTGTCTATCCTCCTTCTTCTTCGAGGGTGAGTATTTCTGCACCCGTTGTCGTGATGACGATGGTGTTTTCATAATGAGCGCACCATTTGCCATCTTTCGTCTTGACGGTCCATTCATCCGCGAGCACCTTGGTTTCTTTTTTGCCTAGGTTCACCATCGGTTCAATGGCAAGCGTCATCCCTGATTTAAGTATCGGTCCTGTTTTAGGCCGCCCGAAGTTAGGGATCTGCGGGTCCTCATGAAGGTTTTGTCCCACTCCATGTCCAGTGTAATCTTCCGGTAAACTATATCCGTGTTTTTCCACATACGATTGAATCGTGTGTGAGAGATCACCGACATAGACACCTGGACGAATTACCTTAAACGCTTCAAAGAAACTCGCGGTGGTGACTTCAACAAGTTTTTTTATCGCGTTGTCTACATTGCCAACGCAATACGTTCTTGCTGCATCCGCATGGTATCCATTGTATTGAATGCCTATGTCAATTTTGATGATATCCCCGTTCTTCAGCACTTCTTTTTTGGAAGGAATGCCATGAATGAGCGTATCGTTGACCGAGGTACAAATACTGGCTGGATAACCGCCATATCCTTTGAAAGAGGCTTTGGCTCCGAAACTGGTAATCATCTTTTCGGCTTCGTCGTTAAGCTGTTGGGTTGTCACGCCAAATTTAACGAGGCTTTCGAGATGTCGTAACGTCTTCGCCACCATGCGTCCAGCTTCACGCATCATGGTGACTTCTCGCGGAGATTTAACGATGATCATTTCAACCGGTCAAGAAATTTCTTGACGTCTTGGAATAAATCCTTCGTTTGCTTCGCGCCATCAAATCGGGTTAATAACCCTTTGGCTTTATAAAAGCCGATTAATGGTAAGGTTTGTTCCTCGTAGGCCTTTAATCTCACGGTTAAGGCTTCGAGGTTGTCGTCTTTGCGTTGAATGAGGGGACCGCCATCGCGATCACAGACACCTTCAACTTTCGGTTTCATCGTATCCACATGGTAAGGCGTGCCACAAACTTTGCAAACACGTCGACCGGTGATACGGCGAATCAACTCTTTACGATCACAATCAAATTCCATCACCGTGTTGATGGGACGTTTGATTGAGACTAATAAGGTTTGTAACGCTTCTGCTTGAGGCAATGTTCTTGGAAAGCCATCGAACATAAAACCTTTTTTGCAATCAGGCGCTTGAATTCTTTCTTTAACTAAAGCAATGGTGACATCATCAGGAACGAGTTTACCAGCATTGATAAACGTTGCTGCTAATTTGCCAACTGCGGTGCCTTGCGCAATCGCTTCTCGGAACATATCCCCAGTGGAAATGTGCGGAATTTTATAGTGATCTGCAATTAATTTAGCCACCGAGCCTTTGCCGGCGCCTGGAGGTCCTAATAAAATGGTATTAATCATTTTGGTTTTTTCCACCTGACGCTAATACTTCTTCATAAGACTTGCCCGCGAGTAACCCATCAATTTGATTGTTGACTTCGATGGCAACCCCGACGACGATAATTAATCCGGTGCCACCTAAGGCTAAGGATTGATCGGGGACGATATTCAATAAAACAAGGACAATCGGTAAGGCGGCAATAAATGCTAATGACGTTGCCCCTAAAACCGTGATCCGATTCAACACTTTCGTCACATAACGTTCGGTTTCAACGCCAGGACGAATCCCGGGAATGTAGGAACCATTTTGTTGAAAGTTTTCGGCAAGTCGTTGCGGATTAATTTGTAAATTGGAATAAAAGAAAGTAAAGACGACGGTTAAAAACAAATAAATGATTAAACCCCATGGGAATTGGAAGGTTTGATCATTAAACCAAGGCATGGTCACGGTTGCGGATGAATCAAATATCTTCAGCCATTCTGCATTAGGATTAGCCCCGGTAATAAAACTAACGATGACACTCGGTGCCAACATAATCGAAGAGGCAAAGATAACAGGAATCACACCCGCCGAGTTAATCTTCATCGGCAAGAAACTGGCTTTTGCATATTGTGCAGATCCTGATTTCCCAGCATTTTGCACAGGAATTTTACGTTTACTGGATTCAACAAAAGTGACAAAGGCAATGATTAAAATAAAGGAAAGCACATAAATCGCGAATTGGAAAATCCCTCTTAATAAAACGGTGACGTCTAATCCTAAGGTTAATAAAACCCAATTGTTATAAGCGCCTTCAATTTGTAATGGTAAACTACGGACGATCCCGGCAAAAATAATCATCGAGATACCGTTACCAATGCCTTTGGAGGTGATTTGATCACCTAGCCACATCACTAACATGCCACCCGCCATTAACACCGTGACGATGTAAGCATAACTCCAAAAAGAAGTATCATTCAAAGTAATAAAACTCGATGTTTCCATCGTTCTAACAATCCCGTATGCTTGGACTGCACCTAACAATAATGTTAAGTATCGCGTGGTCATTTCCATTTTCTTTCGCCCGGATTGACCTTGCTTACTTAACTCGGTGAGTGCTGGTAACACATCCATCCCTAATAATTGGACGATGATGCTACTAGTAATATAGGGGGAAACCCCTAAAGCAAAAACAGAGAAGCTTTGTAAAGCACCACCACCTAATAAATTAAGCAGTGATAGCGCATTATTGGTTTGGAAATCAACATCTTGCACCGTGACTCCAGGAACGGTAATTGCAGCCCCAATGCGGAAAACAAATAGAATCATCACCACGAAAAAGATGCGGTTAACAATTTCTTTGTTAGTAAAGATGGCAGCAATTTTTTTCATTATTTAATGACCTCAGTGGTGCCACCTGCATCCGTAATCGCTTTTAATGCGGATTGCGAAAAATGATGGGCAACTACTTTCAGTTTCTTATCGATTTTACCGTTTCCAAGAACCTTAATCGCGAGGGCTTTGGATCGAACTAAACCCTTTTCGATTAACAAAGTGGGATTGACTTCTGTTCCATCTTTGAATTGACTTAAATCTGCGATATTAATGACATCATATCGCAAGGTTGTAAAATTTTTAAATCCGCGTTTCGGAATCCGACGGTAAAGAGGGTTTTGTCCACCTTCAAAACCAGGACGAACGGAACCACCGGAACGAGAACCTTGACCAAGAATCCCACGACCCGAAGTTTTTCCTAAGCCAGACCCGATACCACGACCCCATCTTGTGCGTTGTTTTCTCGCACCCTTATTTGCTTTTAATTGATGTAAAGCCATTGAGAAAATCCTCCTAGAGCTTGCCTCTTAAAGCAAGATATTCTTTCTTTGATTTTAGTTGACTCAAGGCATCATGGGTGGCGCGAACAATATTGATCGCCGCACGGGATCCATAAACTTTGGAGTAAACGTTTTTGCAACCTGCTAACTCTAAAATCGCACGCACAGGTCCACCGGCAATAATCCCGGTACCGTCTGGTGCTGGTTTTAAGAACACATTCGTTGCACCCCATTGACCTTGCACTTCATGGTTAATCGTCCCAGCGCGAACAAATTGAATCGTACTGGTGTTTTTTCTTGCACCTTCTAAGGCTTTCTTAATCGCATCAGGAACTTCACCGGCTTTACCATGAGCAAAGCCATATTTTCCTTTGCCGTTACCGACGACAACAAGCGCAGTAAAGCGTAAGTGCTTACCACCTTTGACGACTTTCGTAACGCGTTTGATCGCCACGGTTCTTTCTTCAAATTCTTTGGGTTCATTATCCCGACGGGGACGACGAGGACCGCGATTATCGCGACGAGGCCCGCCACGATCATTAGGATTTGCTGGACGATTGCCTTGCGGGGCAGTCGTGGAAGCTGGCGCTGGTTTCACGTCTGTTTTTACCGCTGGTTTGACTTCGGTTTTGATGTCTGTTTTTTCCATTGGGTTCTCCTTAGAATTGTAAGCCTGCTTCACGCGCTGCATCGGCTAAAGCCTTAATGCGACCGTGATAGAGGTAACCTGAGCGATCAAAAACGACAGCCTTGATGCCTTGGGCTAAAGCTTTTTTTGCAATATCCATTCCCACTTGTTTTGCGGCAGCGATGGTCTTACCAATTTTTAAATCTTTAGAAGAGGACGCAGCGAGCGTCACTCCCTTAGTGTCATCAATCACTTGCACATAGATTCCAGTATTGGAACGATATACCGATAAACGAGGACGTGCGGTTGTTCCAGAAAGAGTTTTACGAATTCGCGCGTGACGTAATTGTCGTTGCGAATTTTTTGATGGTTTATTAATCATGTGCCATCCTCCTATTTCTTGGCGCCGCCAGCAGGAGCAGCAGCCGCAGCAGCACGCTTACCTTCTTTGCGGATAATCTTTTCGCCGCGGTAACGTATCCCTTTACCTTGATAAGGTTCAGGCGGACGTTGCATGCGAATCGTAGCCGCGGTTTCTCCAACCGCTTGTTTATCTACACCTTCGATCGATAGCTTAGTGTTTTCATTTATGGTAACTTTGACACCTGGTAAAGGGGTGACCACCACTGGGTGAGAAAAACCAATCGACATTTCTAAATTGGCCCCTTTCATCGCCGCGCGGAAACCAATCCCCACTAAATCAAGTTCTTCTTTAAAACCAACGGAAACACCGGTCACCGCATTCGCTAAAAGCGCTCGGTTAGTACCATGAATCTTTTTGATTTCATCTTTATCATTTGGACGAACCAAGTGTAAAGTTGTACCTTCTTGTTTAAGGGCAAAACCTTTTGGTAAAGTCAACGTTAACTTTCCTTTAGGACCTTCAAAATTGACGGTCAAATCTTTAACCGCAACTTTAACATTTGATGGAAGATTAATCGGTTTATTTCCAACTCGTGACATATATTATCCTCCTACCAAACATAGGCTAGCACTTCGCCGCCTAAGCCTTTTTCTCTTGCTTTGGCATCGGTCATGATGCCTTGATTGGTGGAAATAATTGCCACACCCAAACCACGAATGACTTTGGGTAATTTGTCAACGGGAGCCATCACACGTAAGCCTGGTTTAGAAATACGGCGAATACCATTGATGACACGAAGCGTGCCATTATTTGCATATTTTAAGGAGATGACGATTTGCTTTTTCGCATCACCAATGACTTCATAGCCATGGATGAAACCTTCATCTTTTAAAATGGCAGCTAAGCGAACTTTTAAACCACTACTTGGCATCGTCACCGCTTCTTGTTTTAATAAGTTAGCGTTACGAATTCTTGTAAGCATGTCGGCAATTGGATCGGTAAATGACATAACTTTTTTCCTCCTTACCAACTTGCCTTTTTCATCCCAGGAATTTCACCACGGTGGGCGAGTTCTCGGAGACAAATCCGGCAGACTTTAAATTTTTGCAACACGGCGCGGGGACGACCGCATCGTTGGCAACGTGTGTAAGCGCGAACCGCAAACTTGGGTTTTCTTAATTGACGTAATTTTGTAGAGGTTTTTGCCATAATGCTCCTTACCGGTTGAATGGCATGCCAAGCGCTTGTAATAAAGCGTAAGCTTGCTCATCATTTTGGGCAGTCGTGACAATCACGATATCCATCCCGCGAATTTTATTGACGCGATCAAAATTGATTTCAGGGAAAATCAGTTGTTCTTTAATCCCTAAGGTATAGTTGCCACGACCATCAAAACTATTGCGAGAGACACCACGGAAGTCACGCACGCGTGGTAATGCAATCGTCACGAGTTTATCTAAGAATTGATACATCTTAACCCCTCTTAAGGTGACCTTCGTACCAATCGCTTGATTTTCTCTTAGTTTGAAAGTGGCAATGGATTTCTTCGATTTGGTAATGACTGGTTTTTGCCCAGCAATATCGGTTAATTCTTTCACGGATTCTTCGATTAACTTCGAGTTGCCAGTGGCATCACCGACACCAACGTTGACGACAATTTTTTCGACCTTTGGCACTTGCATGATCGAGGATAATTTAAGAGATTTAAAAAGAGCGGGGCGAATTTCCTTAACGTATTTGGTTTGTAAACGTGAAGTCAATTTAACTGCAGGTTGAGCTTTGGTTTTAACCGGTGCCGCTTCTTTTTTAACTTCAGGTTTGGTTGCCACCACTTTTGCTTCTGCAGGTTTAGTTTCAACCGGTTTGACGGTTGCAGGTGCAACTGGTTTTTCTGCGGTTGCTTCCGTTGCCGCTTTCGGTTTGCGAGCCTTCTTTGCGGCTTCCGCTTCTGGGGTGTCCGTGGCGGGTTTAACTTTCTTTTCTTCTGCCATGATAATCCCCTCCTTATTCAATCGTCGCGCCGGATTTTACCGCGAGACGTACTTTTTTATCTTTGACGACACTGACTTTAAAACGTGTGGCTTTTTTGGACTTTGGATCGATCAGTGCCACATTCGATAAGTGAATCGGTGCATAAATATCAAGAATGGCGCCTTCAGGATTATTTTGTTTTGGCTTTTGATGTTTTTTGCGAACATTGACGCCTTCGACGACGACACGGTGATGGATCCGGTCAATTTTTTGAATTGCCCCAGTCTTACCTTTATCGTTGCCTGCGATGACGATGACTTTGTCACCTTTTTTTAATTGGGTTGCCATATTTCATCGCTCCTTATAAAACTTCCGGTGCTAAGGAAATAATTTTCATAAATCCTTCACCTAAGTCACGTAATTCTCTGGCGACTGGACCAAAAACGCGGGTCCCTTTTGGGGTGCCGTCATCGTTAATTAACACAATCGCGTTGTCATCAAAGGAAATGGAAGTACCATCGGGACGGTGAATCGCTTTTCGCGTGCGAACGATGACCCCTTTGACAATGTCACCTTTTTTCACTTTGCCATCGACAATGGCATCTTTAACTGCGCACATGACGATGTCACCAATACTTGAGGTGCTACGGAAGGATCCACCAAATAATTGGAAAATTCTCACCGATTTAGCGCCCGAGTTATCGGCGACCACTAAATTAGTTTCCTTTTGAACCATTGGTTACATCCTCCTTTAACTCAACTTTTTGGAAGCCGCGCTTATCAATCGAAACCAAGCGGAAACGTTTGGTTCTTGATAAGGGTCTGGTTTCTACGATCGTCACCGTATCGCCAATTTTTGCTTCATTCTTTTCATCATGAGCAAAGAATTTTTTCGAGATGGTAACTAACTTTTGATATTTAGGATGTGGTTTTTTGGTAACGATTAAAACGGCAATCGTTTTATCATTCTTGTTGGTGACCACAGTGCCTGTAAATTGTCGGCGATTGCCACGTTCCATAAGTGGTTGCCTCCTTATTTAAGACCTAATTCGCGTTCGCGGATCACGGTATAAATACGCGCGATGTCTTTACGAATGCTGGTTAAGTTTTTGCCATTCTTCAGTTGGCCAACCGCTTGTTGACGACGTAGATTGAAAAGTTCTTCTTTGAGAGAGTAAATTTTTGCATTGAGTTCTTCCGTTTTCATATCGCGGATATCTTTAAGTGATAACACAATTATTTACCTCCTTCTTTTTTAATGACTTTCGTTTTCACTGGTAATTTGTAACCAGCAAGACGTAAGGCTTCTTGAGCATCTTTAGCATCGACGCCACCGATTTCAAACATGACGCGATTCTTTTTGACAACGGCAACCCAGAATTCTGGAGCCCCTTTACCGGAACCCATTCGCACTTCCGCTGGCTTTTTGGTTTTGGCCATGTGTGGGAAAATCCGAATCCAAACTTTACCGGTCCGTTTTGTAAAGTTATTTAACACAACACGTGCTGCTTCGATTTGACGATCGGAAACATAATTTCCTTCGGTTGCTTGTAATCCATAATCACCAAAAGCAACGGTATTACCAGCTTTTGATAATCCTTCCCATCGGAGGGAGTGTGGACGACGATATTTAACGCGTTTTGGTTGTAACATCGTTTATTCTCCTTCTGCAGGATTGACTGCTTCTGGTTCATCGATTAATTCTTTATCTTGACCATTGTTTGCTTGAGCAGTGGTGTCATAATCGCCACGGCAAATCCATACTTTGACACCTAATCGACCATAGGTCGTGTGGGCTTCAACTTTGGCAAAATCGATATCAGAACGAAGGGTGTGTAAAGGAATAATGCCTTCGTGGTAACCTTCACCACGGGCAATTTCTGCACCACCTAAACGTCCAGTGACCAAGGTTTTAACACCCTTGGCACCTGCTTTTTTAACACGTTGAATCGCTTTCTTTTGTGCGGTTCTAAAAGAAGCACGTTGTTCTAGTTCTTTGGCAATACTTAAAGCGACTAATCGTGCATCTAAATCTGGAGCCTTAACTTCAACCACATCGAGTTTGAAGTTGCCAGACTTCACGATTTTTTGTAAATACTTCGTTAAACGGTTGACATTCGCCCCATCTTGACCGATGACAACACCTGGACGTCCCACGTGAGAAATAACCGTAACATTGGTTCCTTTATCCGTTTTTTGTCTTTCGATGTCGATATGAGAAATAAGCGCTTCTTTTAATTCTTTATCAAGATAGCGACGAATCGCCACATCTTCTAAAAGATAGGTGGAGAAATCTTTCTTATTCGCATACCATCTAGAATTCCATCCTCGGCCAACGCCGACGCGGAAACCGACTGGATTAATTTTGTGACCCATATTGATTACATACCTGCTCTTTCTTTGAGGGTGCAGAACAAATTGGTTTTACGTTTAATAATTTTAAACGCTGAACCTTTTGCTCTTGGCATAAAACGCTTATCGCGTTTTCCTTCATTCGCGGCAATTTCAGCAACGACTAAATTTGCTTCAGTCATTTGATGATTTTTGACCGCATTGGCAGAAGCAGATTTGATTAACTTGATCACATCGGTACTTGCTTTACGATTCACGTTAGCAAGGATTGCTAATGCTTCCGATACCGATTTACCGCGAACCAAATCGATCACGAGTTTTGCTTTTCGTGGGGTGACCTTGACGTTATAGGCAATGGCTTTTGCAAAATCTTGTTTCATGCATTACCTCCTATTTACCAGCGGGCTTGGCTGCAGGTTTTGCAGCGGCAGGTGCAGCAGCGGCAGGTTTGGCAGCAGCAGGTGCAGCAGGAGCAGCGCCAGCAGCAGGTTTACCCGGGGCACCAGCAGCTGGTTTAGCGGCAGCAGGTGCCGCAGCAGGAGCAGCACCACCCGTGGAGGCAGCTTTATCTTCCGCGGTGTGACCCGTATGACCTTTAAAGTTTCGAGTGGGTGAAAATTCACCTAATTTATGACCGACCATATCTTCCGTTACATAAACCGTGATATGTTCCTTGCCGTTGTAAACTGCAAAGGTATGTTCAATAAATTCCGGCATAATCGTGGAACGACGAGACCAAGTCTTGATGATTTCTTTTTTCTTAGTCAAATTTAATTTCTTGATTCTTTTCATCAAGAATTCATCATAGAATGGACCTTTTTTTACGCTTCGTGACATGATGTTGCCTCCCTTTATTTATCGTTAATGCGACGGATGATCAATCTGGAAGATGCTTTTTTACGTTTGCGCGTCTTCACACCTTGAGACCGTTTGCCCCAAGGTGTTCTTGGTGCGTCGCGACCGATTGGCGTCTTACCACTACCACCACCATGAGGGTGATCGGTTGGGTTCATCCGTGAACCAGCAACGGCTGGACGAATGTTTAACCAGCGTGATTTACCGGCTTTACCAAAATTAATAAGGTTGTATTCTTCATTACCGACAACACCAACGGTGGCGCGGCAGGTACCGAGAACTTTACGAACTTCACCACTGGTGAGACGTAAGGTGACGTATTTTCCTTCTTGGCCTAAGATTTGCACTGAACTTCCAGCAGCGCGAGCCATTTGACCGCCACGGCCAGGAGTGAGTTCAACATTGTGAACAAACGTACCTTCTGGGATTTTTGCTAAAGGCATGGCATTTCCGGTTTTAATGTCGACTTGTTCACCGGAAACAATTTTGCCACCCACCGGTAAATCTTTTGGTGACAAGATGTAGCGCTTTTCACCATCTGCATAATTCACTAAAGAAATGTAAGCATTGCGGAATGGATCATATTCAATCGTTGCAATCGTGCCGATGACGCCGTCTTTGTTGCGGCGGAAATCGATGAGACGATAACGACGTTTATTCCCGCCACCGATGTGGCGAGTGGTAATGACGCCTTGATTGTTGCGACCACCCGTATTCATCTTCTTAGTTAAAAGACTCTTTAAAGGTGTGCGTGTCGTAATTTCTTCAAACGTCGTATTCGTCATTTCACGACGAGAAGGAGTATAAGGACGATATGAGCGAATTGCCATGTGTTGTGACCTCCCTATTCCTTAAATAAATCCAAGCCTTGACCACTTACTAAAGTGACAATCGCTTTTTTAAAGCCAGAAATGGTTCCAGGATATTGCCCACGACGCGTGTACTTCGGACGGACATTTAAAATATTCACTTTTTTAACTTTCACTTTGTAAGTGGCTTCAAACGCTAATTTCACTTGAGTTTTATTAGCACGTCCATCCACTTCAACCGTTACTTTTTGTTGCTTTTCGATGCCTTTCATCGACTTTTCAGTGATGAGTGGACGAAGAATTGCAGAAAAACTAGATAATGCAGCTTTCGATGTGACCGCCGCCGCGACTGGTTGAGCGACCTTTTCAGTCTTAACAGGTGCTACTTTTTCAACTTTAGCTGGTTTAGAAGCCTTAGTTGTAGCCTTCTTTACAGGCTTCGCTTCCACAGCAGGTGCTGCTTCCACAACTTTATTTTCTGTTGCTTCTGTGGCAACTTTTTTGGTGCGTGCCATTATTGGAGTACCTCCTCAATTTTGGCGACTGCAGGTTTTGCAATGACCACAAAATCAGCATTGATCACATCAACAGCAGAGAGTTGCTGACGGGTGACATAATTGACTTTGGTTAAATTTCTAACTGCTAACGCCACATTTTCATTGGACGTTTCCCCAACTAATAAGACCTTGCCATTTACTTTTAAGGCTTTCATCGCATCAAGGGCAATTTTAGTTTTGGCGGTTTTGAAACTTAAATCTTCCACGACGACCAATTTCTTTTCTAAGAATTTTTCAGATAAAGCGGAGCGGAATGCTAATCGATATTGTTTCTTATTTTGGGCAATCGCATGATTTTCTTGACCGGTTGGTCCGAAAGAAATACCACCACCAACCCAAAGTGGAGAACGTTTCATCCCAGCGCGAGCGCGTCCAGTCCCTTTTTGTCTCCAAGGTTTAATCCCTGAACCCGCGACTTCACCTTTGGTTTTGGTTTTTGCATTGCTTTGACGAGCATTAGCAAGCGCCACTTGAACTGCATCAAACATGGTTTGAGTGTGAGGTGCGATTGAAAATACTTCACCATTTAAATTTAAATCTGCAACTTTGCTACCTGTTAAAGTGAGCACATCGATCGTAAGACTTTGTTCTTTTTTCTTTGCCATAAACGATGCCTCCTTTATTTAGCGACCGCTTGACGATTAATCAAGGGTTTCGCAACGAGTGGTTGACCTAATTGAGTTTTAATCGCAGTGCGAATGGTGACGTAACCTAAGTTAGGTCCTGGAATTCCACCTCTAACGAGTAAAGCATTCTTGGCTTTATCAACGCCAACAACGAGTAAATTTAAGATTGTTGCTTGTTTTTTACCATGATGACCAGCCATCGTTTTGCCAGGGTGAACACGGTTGTTGGTACGACCAACAGTCGCCATAGAACCTGGACCACGGTGCGGATAAGAAGCACCATGAGATTTGGGTGAAATGGTGTGATGATAACGTTTAATGGTTCCTGTAAAACCTTTACCTTTTGAGGTGCCAACCACATCCACAACATCACCTGTCTTAAATTGGGTAACATCTAAAACGTCGCCAACTTTTAAATTGGCCACATCCGAAATAAGTAACTCTCCGAGTTGCGCTTTCGGCGTGACATTAGCCTTCTTGTAAACTCCTAACGCTGGTTTGTTTAAACGTTTTTCTGCCATATCTAAATAACCAATTTGCACCGATACATAGCCATCTTTTTCTTTGGTTTTGATTGCGGTAATAGTGTTGGGTAAAACTTCAATAACGGTCACTGGATAGGTTGTGCCATCTTCAGCAAACACTTGCGTCATGCCCATTTTTCTTCCGATTAATGATTTCATGTTGGCCTCCTATCTTAAAGCTTGATGTCGATGTCAACACCATTGGGTAAATCCAATTGACGTAACGTATCGACCGTTGCTTTATTGTGATCAGTAATATCAATCAAACGCTTATGCGTCCGAATTTCAAATTGTTCACGAGCATCCTTATATTTGTGAACCGCTCGTAAAACGGTGTAAACTTCTTTCTCCGTAGGTAACGGGATTGGACCAACAACCGTTGCTCCAGTTTTGCGAACCGCTGCCACTAACTTTTGTACACTAAGATCTAAAATCTTGTGTTCATAAGCTTTGAGCCGAACGCGAATCTTCTTTGACTTAGCCATGAATTCTTTCCTCCTTTTGATGAATCTTCACAGTGTATTTCTTAAGCTCCATACGAATTCCCTGACACCCATTCATGACAACGCCTGTGGGTGTGTCAGCAACCTCGCACTTCAACGCCAAGACACGAAATTGATTTTACGCTTGGTTATCGAATATGTCAACACTTTTGAAGGATTCTTTTTTTTAGAGAACAAGCATGGCATCGCCAAAACTAAAAAAACGATACTTTTCTTGGATCGCCTCCGCGTAAACTCGTAATAATTCTTCTCTGCCAATCAAAGCAGAGACCATCATCACTAAGGTAGACTTCGGTAAATGAAAATTGGTGATCAAGCCATCAATGGTATGAAACGTATAACCAGGGGTGATAAACATGTTGGTTTTCGCTTTTTCTGGTTGAAATTTTCCATATTTTTGCCAATTAGCCTCTAATGTGCGCGTGGCGGTTGTGCCCACAGCGATGAGGCGTTGCTGCTTAGTTTTGGCAAAATTTAAGGTTTTAGATGCTTGTTCATTTATTTCATATCTTTCTTCATGCATTACGTGATCTTCAGTGTGATTGACCTTAACTGGTTTAAAGGTTCCTAATCCAATTTGTAGTGTTACATCGACAAAACCAATGCCTTTTTGAATTAGATGTTGAATTAACGCTTCAGTGAAATGAAAACCAGCTGTAGGAGCCGCTGCGGAACCAGGAACCGTTGCATAGACGGTTTGATAGCGATCGGGATCTTGTAATTGTTGTTTGATGTAAGGTGGCAAGGGGACCGATCCTAAATGTGAAAGGACTTCTAAAAAAATACCTTGAAAGTGAAATTGAAATATTCTTGCCCCATCCGTTTCAACAATTAAACAGGTCGCCTTCAATTCGCCTTGACCAAAGGTTAAAGTTGTACCCTCTTTCACTACTTTTGCATTCCCAACTAAACAGCGATATTGTCCTTGACCTAAATCATCCAATAAAAGTAATTCAACAGAAGCATTTGTTGCCTCTTTCGTACCAAATAATCGAGCTGGAATGACTTTTGTATTATTACGAATCAACAAATCGGAGGGTCGCAAAAATTCACCAATCTCATAAAACATTTTATGCTGAATTTTCTTCGAATGACGATGATAGACAAGCAGGCGACTATGATCACGTTTTTCCGTTGGTGATTGGGCTATTAATTCAGGGGGTAAAGGAAAATCAAACAGACGAATATCCATTAGAAACCTCGATCATCCCCATACGATTGCAAAACCTTGTTCGCATAACTTTGGAAGCGATCTTCTTCAATCGCGACCCTTGCCCCTTCGACCACTTTTATTAAAAATCTTAAATTATGAATGGACATTAAACGTTTGCCTAATAATTCATCACTGCGATAAAGATGCCTTAAATATGCTCGGGTATGTTGTTTGCACGTCCTACAATCACAGGATGAATCAATTGGAGAAAAATCTTTTTCAAATTCGCTATCTTTGATATTGAGACGACCATGAGTTGTCATCAATGCGCCGTGGCGCGCTAAGCGAGTGGGTAATACGCAATCAAACATGTCGATACCTTGGCCAATCGCTTCTAAAATATAGTCCAGAGAACCAATTCCCATCACATATCGTGGTTTATCAATAGGCAAATGCGGAACCGCTGCCTTTAACATATTTGAAAAAACAGCTTTAGGTTCACCAATCGAGGTTCCACCAATTGCAAATCCATCAAAGGGTAACGCCGTTGTTGCTTTGGCAGATAGTTCACGCAAATCAGGAAACTCACCACCTTGCACAATCCCAAACATCGCTTGGTGGGAATCGCGAGGTGTTGCTAAACAACGGACAGCCCATCTTAACGTTCTTTCCGTACTTGCCTTTGCATATTTATAATCTGCCGGATAAGGTATACATTCATCAAACGCCATGATGATATCGGCGCCAATCTCTTTTTGTTTTGTAGTTGCGATTTCCGGAGTCAGCGTCATCAAATCACCATTTAAGTGATTCCTAAATGTGACTCCTTCTTCGGTGATTACACGGTTTTTTGCTAATGAAAAAACTTGAAAACCACCCGAGTCTGTTAAGATTGGTCCGCGATATTGCATGAAGCGGTGAATACCACCTGCAAGTTGAATCACATCAGTCCCTGGTCTTAACGCCAAGTGATAGGTGTTACTCAAAATGACACCTGCACCAATTTCAGAGATTTCTTCCGGGGAAAGACTTTTGACCGTCGCCAGAGTACCTACAGGCATAAACATTGGCGTCTTCACAACCCCGTGTTGGGTCGTTATCGTGCCGGTTCTGGCCAATGAATCTTTGGATTGGTGTTTCAATTGAAAGTTGATCGGAGATTTCATCATTAAACTTCCTTGATTAATTTTAATATTAACGGTTGCCTTTGGATGAGCCATTTGAGTGGCAACCCCAGACCATATACAACCACTGCCTCGCCAACACTCACTGACAGCATCGTAGTCAGGATCAATTCAAACGTGTAAGGTAATCCTAATGCCAACGGTAGGAAACATGAAAGATAAACCCCATTTAAAATCACAGGGCCGATCAAACTCATAAAATGGGGCTTGATGTTCATCATAATCTGCATTGCTAACAAGGTCACTAACGTACCCAAGAATGCATCAATCCATGCAAATCCTGCTCCTAATGGACCAAATACGTTTGCAAAAAACGTACCAATTAAGATGCCAATTGCATATTCCTTACGAAACCAAACCAAGATTAATAATGCTTCAGATACCCGAAATTGAATCGCATAAAAACTGAATGCATTCAAAGGTGGAGTTAAGGTTAAAACCACGTACATACTCGCAATCAAGGCAGTTCGGGTCATCCATTTTAATTTCATTTTTGCAATCTCATCATATCACGAGATTATTTTACCTTTGGGGTAAAACTCCGAATTTATGATAAAATCCAATTAATAACCTTCTTGCATTGTTCAAGGTTAAAAAGGGGAATCCCCCAAAAAGGAGAATGTATGCCAAAGTTTGCAGTTGTCTCAGACTCTTGTGCGGACTTACCACTTAAGGTTGTCCAAAGTTTAGAACTCAATGTGGTCCCGATGATCGTCACCATTGACGATAAGACCTATCGTAATTTTCCAGATGAAAGAGAAATCACTTCCGCGAAGTTTAATGAATTCTTGAAGAACAAGGCGAAACCTAAAACTTCGCAACCTGCTCCTCAAGAAGTGATGGATGTCGTTGAACCATTACTTAAAGCCGGCAAAGATGTTTTATTAATGAGTATTTCAAGTAATCTTTCGCAAACTTTTAACTCGATGAATCTTGCAATGACAGAATTAAAAGAAAAGTATCCAAAGCAGAAGATTGAATTATTCGACACACTTAATGCTTCGACGGGTGAAGGGTTATTAGTGCACAAAGCTTTATTATTAAGAAAAGAAGAAAAAACTCTTGAAGAAACGGTCAAGGCTTTAACTGCGATTCGTAATAAAGTAGTGGCGGTGGTTG
>CAIMWL010000093.1 GCA_903845135.1 uncultured Caryophanales bacterium | reverse complement strand
TCTGAAGCGTGTCGCGAGGTATTACTGGGTTCTGCTCGGAAAGTTGGACCAAAGGTATAAACATCTTTAAACGCTAATGCAAATGCTTCAACGTGTAATTGACCAGACACGGTTAAGGAGGCAGGTTTATTAAAAAATTCATTCGGTTTCTTTTGATCCACTATCGCTTGAAAGACTTGACCAGCACCTTCGGCATCGTTGCCGGTAATAATGGGAGTATGGACATAAACAAAATCCCGATCTTGAAAAAATTGATGAATTGCCATGGACATCACTGAACGCAAACGAAACATTGCAGTAAACGTATTAGTTCGGGGTCTCAAGTGAGCGATTTCTCTGAGGAAATCAAACCCATGCCTCTTCTTTTGTAAGGGATAATCTTCAGGAGCAAGTCCCACCATTTCAAAAGCGTCTACAACCACTTCAAAAGGTTGTTTATTGGTTGGGGTTAAATGAATCGATCCCTTGATGGTAAGGGCAACCCCAGTTCCACATTTGGATAAAGTATCAAAATCTTTACCAAGAGTTTGATGGTAAACCAATTGCACGTTGCGAAAAAAACTACCATCGTTTAATTCAATAAATCCAATGGCCCCATTTTGCCGATTGGTGCGTATCCAACCAGATAAGATGATTGGCATTTTTTCTTGGAGAGATTGCCCTTGGGCAAGGTGGTATAAGGCACGAATTTTATGAGTTTGTTTCATATACAATTCCTACTTAATGATTAAGGATATTATAGCGTATTTACTTTTGCATGCTTGCCTGGATTTCCCATGAAGGATCAACCCCGATTTCGAGTGAAGATATCATCCCTGCTTTGAACATTTCACCGCCGAGTAAGGCAATCATTGCCCCATTATCGGTGCAGGCCCAAGTAGGTGGAAAAATAAATGGAATCTTGGTTTGTTGCGATAACAATGTAGCTTGCTTTCGTAAGGTTTGATTGAGTGAAACCCCGCCACCGATGATGACAGATTTTACGGGAATCGTTTGTAACGCTAATTGCAATTTATCAATCAAGGTTTGGATGACTATTTGTTGAAAGGCGAAGGCTAAATTAACTTGATTAATCTCCCGTTTTGCGTGCTGTTCTTTTTGCATTAAACTTTGCACCGCTGTTTTTAAACCGGAATAAGAAAAATCAAACTTTCCTATCGCTTTGGGTGTGGGTAAGGTGTATTGTGGTTTTCCCTTTTGGGCTAATTGATCAAGGATCGGGCCACCAGGATACGCTAACCCCATCATGCGGGCCACTTTATCATAGGATTCTCCGATGGCGTCATCTTGGGTTTGACCGATTAATTCATAATGCAAGGGTCGTGCCATATAAACGAGTTCGGTGTGACCGCCACTAACAATGAGTCCCAGGGCCGGATATAAAATAGGTTGCATAAAACGTGCTGCCTCTAAATGCGCAGCGTGATGATGAACTCCAATCAAAGGAATTTGCAATCGCGCCGCAAGCATTTTTGCGGTTTGTAAACCGATATGTAAAGCGCCAATTAATCCAGGACCTCGAGTGACAGCAATTGCCGATAAATCTTCGAGTTTAATCTTGGAATCCTTGATCGCAGTCTGTAAAACATATCCAATATTTTCCGTATGTAAACGTGAAGCTAATTCTGGAAAAACACCACCATAAGCTTCATGCCGGTTAATTTGGGATGCTGTAACATGGCTGAGTACCTTGGTGTCGTTAACAACGGCAATCGAGGTTTCATCACAAGACGTTTCAATTCCCAGAATGATTGGAGCTTTCATATCCGTAACTCCATCAACCACGCATCTTCGCCATCTGCATAATAACGAGATTTTTTGATAAGTTTTTTAAAACCATAGGTTCCATAGAGTTTTTGGGCAATGGTATTACTGACTCTTACTTCCAAGGTAACGGATTGACAACCGGCCTTTTTCATTCGCTCCACCGCATCCATCAACATGGTTTTACCGATGCCACGATGCCGAAGATGAGGCATGACTGCAAGATTATTGATTTGCGCTTGTTGGAAAGTAATCCAAAAATCGATATACCCTACCACAAATCCTTCCGCCTCTGCAACCAATAGAAATGCATATGGATTTTCTTTTAGTTCGTATAAAAAGTGTGGTTCTGTCCAAGGTGAAGGAAAAGACAAATTTTCAATGGTGAGAATGGTGGAGAGATCTTGAGTGGTTGCAGGGCGAATTTTCATCCGAGTTCCTTCAAGTAGAGCGGATTTAAAGCATGGACATCCATTAACGGAGATAAATGGGGCATCAACTTTTGGAGATGATTGAGAATGCGTGAAGGTTGAGCGTACGCTGATTCAATCGTCAATACGCTAAATTGGGGAAAGTTCTCTTGGCAAGAAATTAAATCTTTTTCGCCCATCACTTGTGGAGGAACGAGGATGTGTTGACCTTGAAAAACACCAACATAACGTCTTCCGCCACGGGCATCTAGAGAGATGATGGTTTTGGGTTCATAGGCAACCAATTGTAAGGTACTGATGGGATACACTTTTAGTGGTTGAATCAACGCTAAAGTTTTAATCAAGGTCAATGCGAGACGAACACCGGTAAATGTT
>CAIMWL010000092.1 GCA_903845135.1 uncultured Caryophanales bacterium | reverse complement strand
ATCGGTTGGAAGCTTACCCAAGTGGCTGAAGGGACCAGTCTTGAAAACTGGTAGGGGTCGCAAGGCCCGCGAGAGTTCGAATCTCTCAGCTTCCGCCAGTAAATTTGAAATTACCCCCATTTCTTGGACTTTAGTTACGAACTAACGTAACCTAAAGGAAAGGAAAAAGGGTATTTTTAATTTTATGAAACTGAGTAACGAAGAAAAACTCAAATTGGTCTTGGAACACCTTGAAAAAGGGGTTCCCCTTCACGAGCTTGCAAAACGCTATGACTATGATGTGTCCAACGTCAAATACTTTGTTGGGTTGTATCGGATGCATGGGAAGGATGTGTTTCTCAATCGAGGAGAAACAACTATCTATACACGAGAGCAAAAGTTAAACGCGATTAATCGAGTGAATAAAGAACATATCTCCTATCGTCAATTATCCCTACAACTTGGATTGATTGATCCAGGTATCTTACGAGATTGGGTCAACCTTTATCGAGAAAAGGGAGAAGCGGCGATTCAAAATTCCCATGCAAGAAAAAGTTATCTCAAACATGAGGAGAGACTCGATAAAATCGCGGATAAGTCGCTTAAAGACCGATTAGAATACTTAGAAGCCGAGAATGCTTACTTAAAAAAATTGTACGCCCTCATTCAACAGAGAAGCAAACGAACGAAGAAGCCGTTAAAGTAGTTTGTGAACTGAGGGAACACTATTCTCTAAAGTACCTACTTAAGATTGCTGGATTATCGAAATCGAGTTTCTTCTATACCCTTCATCATCTTGGATATAAAGAGCAAAAAGATACTCATCTTAAGCCCGTCATTCAATCCATCTTTGAAAAGAATCACCGGAAGTATGGGTATCCCCGGATCACGATCAAGTTAAGGAAGTTAGGATACCGCATCAATAAGAAGAAAGTGCATCGGCTCATGAAGGTTCTCAATCTCCATGCCATGCCGAAAAGACGGATGTATAAGTCGTACCGAGGAACGGTAGGCAGAATTGCTGATAACCTCCTCAATCAAACTTTTAACACCTCGAGACCCTATGAGAAGCTAGGGACCGATATCACCCAATTTAGAACTCCCTTTGGTAAGCTCTATCTCTCACCCATCATTGACTTCCACACCCCGTGAAGTCCTCGCTTATGACCTATCCTCTAACCCTGATATGAAACAAATCACCCGGATGCTGAATCAACTAATCCAACATCATGGACATCATCTTCACAACACCATCCTTCATTCCGACCAAGGGTATCAATACCAAGTGAAACTCTATCAAAAGTACCTTCAAGACCACGGAATCATCCAATCCATGAGTCGGAAAGGAAACACATTAGACAACGCACCGACGGAAAACTTCTTTGGAAGGTTAAAAGAAGAAATCTACTATCCAAGGGAATACCAGTTTCAGTCTTTAGATGAGGTTAAACAAACCATTCATCAATACATTCATTACTACAACGAAGAAAGAATCGTGAATCGCTTGAAAACAAATCCTACGGACTACAGAAACAATGAACTACAAAGGAAAGAATAATTCGGTTATAATATGAGAGTTCGAACACACAGTCCAAGTTATTGGGGTAACAACATGATGGATAACCTCTAGGAAACTAGAGGTTTTTATTTTTGAATATCAATATGAACTGAAGCCATGGCATCCAAGGCTCTTAAATGACTTTGTGGAGTGACCCCTGCACAAGCTTTTGCATCAACTTTTATCGTGACATTAGGCAGCGCAGCCTTCAACATCATCACATTAGAAATCACACAAATATCAGTACAAATCCCGACAACTTCAAGAGTCGTTATCGGTGAATTTTTGTGTTGCTTTTTAAGATAATTAACTAATTTTTCTGAACCAAAAGTGGGTTTTTGAAAGATTTTTTTTCCTTTGGTTAAGGGTAAAATGTTGGCATCAAAATTCCACCCAGGCGTGTTTTTTACGCAATGTAATACAGGTAATTTTTGCCCTTCGATGGTCGAAAAATATTGTTGATCGTGGGTATCTTGGGTAAATATAATGTCGCCTTTAAAGGTTTTAATCTTGTTGACTAAATACGGCATCATTTTCACCGCTTCTTGGGTACCAAGAACCCCATCGACAAAGTCTTTTTGAACATCCACTACAATTAAATATTTATTTTCTTTCATAGGTTAATTTTACCACGAAAATTTACTTGTACCTCGGGTGGCGTGGTTAAGATAAAATGGATGGTAATAGAGGTGCAATATGGCGAAACTTCCACTGCATGAGGAACATGTCAAATTAGGTGCAAAAATAGTGTTTTATGGTGGTTTTACCATGCCACAAGAATACAAAGGTCTGGTTGCTGAACACCGAGCGGTTCGCCAATCTGCTGGTGTTTTTGATGTTTCCCATATGGGAAGAGTCTATGTCACAGGCAAAGATGCTTTACCATTTGTAGAATCCTTAGTCACCAATCAAATTCAAGGCCAACCTCAAAACAAAGCGATATACGCTCTGATGTGCAATGAGCAAGGATATCCGATTGATGACTTAATTGCCTATGTCTTTAATCCCAAGAAAATACTACTTGTCATCAATGCCATTAATGCGCAAGTTGATGTTGATTGGATGAATCAGCATAAAGGTTCATTTGATGTACAAATTGAAGTGGTCACCAATACCTTACTTCAACTAGCGCTTCAAGGACCGTTATCTGAAGCAGTTCTTCAAGATAAAATCACTAAAAAAGTTGAATTAAGTCAACTGAAGTTTATGACTTACCAAGTCACTCACTATCAAGGAAAAGAACTCATCATCTCAAGATCAGGTTATACCGGCAGTGATGGTTTTGAACTTTATGGGGATTTCAACACGATTCAATCGCTTTGGACCGCATTCGTGAATGATGCTCGGGTTGCCCCTTGTGGGTTAGGGGCGAGAGATACGCTTCGATTTGAGGCGGCATTGCCTTTATACTCCCATGAAATTTCTGAACATATTTCTCCAATTGAAGCCGGATTAAATTTTGCAGTCAAAACGCAAAAAAACTTTATTGGCAAAGAAGCTTTATTAATGCAAATCCAAAAAGGGGTCAAACAAAAGTTGGTCGGTATTGAACTACTGGGTCGCGGGGTGGCGAGAGCGGAATATCCAGTGCTGGTTAATGGAAAACAAATTGGACTCATTACCACAGGTTATATCCTCCCAGATTCAACAAAAGCATTAGCTATGGCAATACTAGAAACGCCATTTGCAACAAGTGGAACTAAGGTTACTGTGATGATGAGAACCACGCCGATTGAAGCAGTGGTTCGTGATATGATATTCATGCAGAAGCAATATAAAAGATAGGAGATATATATGAGTGAAAAAAAATACTCAGCATCCCACGAATGGGTGGTTTTAGAAAAGAACATTGCGACCATCGGCATCACCGATTATGCTCAAGGTAGTTTGGGGACCATTGTGTTTGTAGATCTCCCTGCCGTCGGTAAGAAATTTAAAGAAAACGATGTATTTGGCGTTGTTGAATCAGTCAAAGCAGCATCCGACTTATATATACCGGTTTCGGGTGAAATTGTCGAAACCAATAGTGCCTTAGTCTCGAGTCCAGACTTAATCAACCAAGATGCAGAAGCAAACTGGATCATCAAAGTCAAAATTTCAAATCCATCTGAATACAATCAATTGTTATCTAAAGCTGCCTACGACGCCCTACCAAAGTAGTACATTGGAGACTTAATTTATGTTCAAGTACCTGCCTTTAACCGAGGCCGATCAACAATCCATGTTGAAAGTGATTCGCGTGCAAAAGATGGATGATTTACTCCATGACATCCCCGCATCGATTCGCTTAAAAAAACCTTATCAAATCCTACCTAGATTATCTGAAAGTCAATTAAGAAAACATTTAAAAACGAACCAAGGACAAGTGCTGCAATCCTACAGAGGTTATGGTGTCTATGAACACGAAAGACCTGCGATTATTGATGCGATTAGTTCCCGACAAGAATTTTTAACGTCCTATACTCCTTATCAACCGGAAGTCGCACAAGGCACGCTTCAATATATTTTCGAATGGCAATCGATGATCACGCAATTAACGGGTATGGATGTATCCAACGCCTCGATGTATGATGGTCCAACCGCCTTATCAGAAGCGATGATGATGGCAGTATCCGTGACCTCAATCAAGCGGATCATAGTCGCTTCGGCTTTACTGCCCCAAGCCGAGGAAGTCATTAAAACGTATGCGAGACATCGTGGTGTTTCGTTAACTATTTTAAAACCCAAAGATGGTTTAATCGATCAAACTCAACTCATGAAAGAAATGGAAACCCCATTTGCTGGCGTTATTTTTTCTTACCCGAATCGCTTTGGTTTAATTGAATATTTTGATCGATTATCACCTTTAATCAAAGCCAAAAAAGCTTTGGTAATTTCCTATAACGATCCTTTTGCCTTGGCTCGGTTAAAAACACCGAGAGAATTAGGGGCAGATATTGTTTGTGGAGAAGCGCAATCATTAGGCCTCAATCCTAATTTTGGTGGGCCATATTTAGGTTATCTCACCACCCTCAATGAATGGGTGAGAAAAATGCCAGGTCGTATTTGTGGTTATACCAAAGATAATCGCGGTCAACGGGGTTTTGTGTTGACTCTCCAAACTCGTGAACAACATATTCGTCGAGAAAAAGCAAATTCAAATATTTGCTCCAATCAATCTTTACTTGCATTACAAGCGACGATTTATATGAGTGCGCTGGGTAAAAAGGGATTGGTACAAGCGTTTGATCAAGCTTGTTTGGTCACCCGATATCTTGTTGATCGACTGATTCAAACTGGTTTATTCACCCAAACCTACAAAGCTTCTTATGCTTATGAATGCACATTAACTACAAAAGTTGATGTCAAAAAGTTAGAAAAAGCGCTAGTTCAAAAAGGGATTTTATTTGGTTTCCCAATCGAACAAAATCAAGTCGTGGTTTACGGTAGTGAAACCAAAACCAAAGAAGACATCGATAACCTTGTTCAAGCGATCAAGGAGGTGCAACATGACTTACACTAAGTTAGTTTTTGAATTATCCTCACCAGGTCGAGTGGGTTACCAACTAGCAGAAACCGGTATCACCAAAACCAATCAACCAAGTTTAGATGCTTCCTTATTCCGTCAGGAACCTGCATCTTTACCAGAAGTCAGTGAGTTAGATATTGTTCGGCATTACACCAAAGTGTCACAAAAAAATATCGGCATTGAATCTGGCTTTTATCCTTTAGGTTCTTGCACGATGAAATACAACCCAAAAATCAACGATGAAATGGCGAGTTTAGATGGATTTAAATTGATTCATCCAACCCAACCTTTAGAGACCATTCAACCGTTATTAAAGATTTATTATGATATGGCCAATATGTTGAATGAAGTAACGGGGATGGGTGGCACATCCTTAAACACGTTTGCTGGCGCCCATGGTGAACTGGTTGGTTTAATGATTATGAAATCCTATCACGAAGCCCGCGGCGATCATCAACGGACCAAAGTCGTCATCCCTGATTCTGCCCACGGAACCAATCCTGCAAGTGCGATGATGTTAGGGTATGAAACGATTACGATTAAATCCAAAAATGGGATGGTGGATGTTGATGCATTAAAACAAGTATTAAACCATCAAGTTGCCGGGATCATGTTAACGAATCCGAATACGGTTGGTTTATTTGAAAAAGATATTTTAACGATTGCCAAACTCGTCCACGATGTTGGTGGATTGCTTTATTACGATGGTGCTAATCTCAATCCTTTACTTGGTTTAGCACGGCCTGGAGATATGGGTTTTGATATCATGCACATGAATCTGCATAAGACTTTTTCCACGCCTCATGGAGGTGGTGGTCCAGGTTCAGGACCTGTCAGTGTCGCAAAGCACTTAGTACCCTATTTACCAAAACCAGTGGTAGTCAAAGATAACAACCAATATCGTTTTGATTACCCTTCAACTTCTTGTGGTCAAGTCGGTGGATTTTATGGTAACTTTTTAGTCGTAATTCGTGCTTATTCTTATATTCGTACCGTCGCTCAAGACTTAATGAATGTAGGACCGAATGCGGTACTGAACGCTAACTATATTCAAGCGTCATTAAAAGATCTTTATAAACTGGTTGCCGATCAACCTTGCATGCATGAATTTGTCATGAACGGACTCATTGATCAAACCAGCGGTCTGAAAACACTGGATATTGCAAAGCGTTGTCTAGATTTTGGTATCCACGCACCGACGATTTATTTCCCTTTACTCTTTGATCAATCCATCATGGTGGAACCGACGGAAGTAGAATCAAAAGAAACCTTAGATGAATTCATTAAAATCTTTAGACAAATTGCTCAAGAAGCATCGACCACCCCAGATGTCGTGAAAACTGCTCCGCATCATACGCCTGTGGGTCGATTAGACGAAGTGTCGGCGGCGAGAACCCCAGTCCTTCATTACCAAGCCTTAACAAAAATCAAAGAAAATTAATGTTTTCACGAAATCATTTTCTTTGCAATTTATCGAATGAATTGATAAATTATTTTTAACGTGAACTGGAGGTTTCATATGAAACTAAAAAAAGAATTAGGTTTGTTCTCTAGTGTCTCTGTCTTAGCGGGTATCATGATCGGCTCAGGCATTTATTTCTTTTCGATGCTCGTATTAGGTCTTGCGAGCAATTCCTTGGGTCTATCCCTTGTTGCCTGGTTAGTGGGTGGCATCATTACTTTATTTTCAGCCTTAACTTATGCTGAACTTGGCACTTTATTTCCCAAAACGGGTGGATATTATGTTTATTTACGAAAAGCATATGGCAAACGGGTGGCATTTCTTTCAGGAATTAGTAACTTCTTCTTGTCAAGTTCGGGATCAGTAGCACTACTTGCCATTTTATTTGCCCAAGTATTAGGTTATATGCTAGGTGTGAATGGTGGCGCAGGTTTTGATGCGACGACCGTTGGTGTAATTGCCGCCATCACCATTATCGTTTTATCCGTCATCAATTACCT
>CAIMWL010000091.1 GCA_903845135.1 uncultured Caryophanales bacterium | reverse complement strand
CTCACCCCGACGATTCACTAAGAATTTGGTGAAGTTCCATTCGATTTTAACATCGGATTTTTGCGGATTTTGTTTTCTTAAATACTGATAAAGCGGATGCGATTGATCTCCGTTCACTTCAATTTTTTCAAACGTGGTAAAGGTGGTTTTAAATTGTCTTTCACAAAAAGCCTCAATACCAGCGTTGTCTTCAGGGGTTTGTAAAAAGGTATGGGATGGAAAATCTAAAATTTCTAACCCTTTTGATTGATATTGTTGATAGAGGGTTTGCATTGCATTGTATTGCTTGGTGTAACCGCAATGGGTTGCAGTATTCACAATCAATAACACTTTGCCTTTGAAAGTTGATAAAGGCATTAATTTGCCTTTAATGGTCTTTGCTGAGAAATCATAAATATTCATGTTAAATCCCTCCTAAGGTTACATAAATTTGTTGTAGAACTTGAGTAGTTAGATAAGTGGGAACTGGATACAATGGTATCACTTCTTCTTTAACCCGTTGAATCATATGAGGAATATCATCCTTTTGAATGACACCAACTAGGGTATTTTCAATCTTCAGTTGCTTTAAATGCGATTGAACCCACTCTTTAAAAGCTTTTGCTTTGACGAGTTCTGGGGCATGTTCACTGGTAAGATTTAACCAATCTGACATCATTGCAAGTTTGGGATGGATACTTTTACCATAAGCTTCCAAAATATGAGGAAGGATAATTGCGTTAGCTAAACCATGAGGGAATTGATAAAAGCCTCCAAGGGTATGAGCAATCCCATGAACATAGCCAACATACGCACGGGTAAAGGCAAGTCCTGCATGATAGGACGCTAAAAGCATACCTTCTCTAGCCTTCATATCATTGGGCTGATGAAAAGCCTGAATTAAATGCTGGTGGATAAGCGTCAAAGCTAATTTCGATTCGTTTAATGTAAAAGTTGTATTGCTATTACCCAAGGTCGCTTCAATAGCGTGTGTCATCGCATCCATACCCGTACTAGCGGTAATATGAGAGGGTAATCCCATCGTTAATGCCGCATCTAAAATGGCATATTGAGGAACTAAAACAGGATCACTGATGGCATACTTCTCTTTTGTTTTTGGATTGGAAACCACAACCGCAACTGTTCCTTCTGAACCCGTACCGGCAGTCGTGGGCATCATCATCATTAACGGCGGTTTTTTTCTTACTTTTAGTAAACCTTTGAGTGAGGGTACTTTTTTGCCGCTGGCAATGAGGGCTGCAGCCCCCTTCGCACAATCCATGGGTGAACCTCCACCAATCCCTAATATTGCTTGACACTGGTGTTTTAAATAACTCGTTTTCGCTTCCTCAAGATTTGTAATGGTAGGATTGACTTGCGTATCCTGATAAATAAAATATTCAATCTGATTTTGTTTCAATAAAACGAGTAAAGGATCAAGGAGTTTTAATTGCACTAGATTTTGATCTGTGACCACGAGTAAACGTTTTACGCCGTGATATTGGGCTACGTCAATGACTTTATGGAACATTTTAGAACCAACATATAACTGGGGTTGTGGGATGGTAATGATTTTAGCAACACCACGCATGAAACTTTGAACTACTCTTGCATAAATCATCATGCTTACCTAGAAAATTCATCAAAAATTGGGGATAAAGCCTTACCTTCATGCATATTCTGAATCACCCTTGCGAGCAATGGTGCCACAGAAATAATTTTAATTTTTGAAAGCATGGCATGATCAATGGTATCAGTAATAAAGAAATAATCGATTGGCGCTTTTTGAATACGACTGATGGCATCATTAGAAAAAACCCCATGTGAAACACAAACCAATATCATCTTGGCTCCGTGTTTTTTTAGTAATTCAGTGGCGCCAATTAAAGTATTGCCTGTGTCCACAATATCATCCACAATCACAGCAATTTTTCCTTCGACTTCACCAATTAAATTGACGCTTTCAGATAAATTTGGTTTTGGTCTTCTTTTATCGATAATACCGATACTTGCTTGTCTAAATAACTCAGCAAAGTTTCTAGCTCTGGTCACGGAGCCATGGTCTGGGGAGACTACGACTAAGTCATCTTCGCCAAGTTTTTCTTTGGTAAGGATATTCTTAATTTCTCTTGCAAATAAGTGATAGGGCGAAATATTATCAAATGGCACGGAAAAAAATCCTTGAATTTGCATGGTATGAATATCCACGCTCATCACTCGATCGACTCCTGCTGCAACCAATAAATCTGCAACGAGCTTTGCAGAAATCGGTTCTCTACTTTTAGCTACACGGTCTTGCCTAGCGTATCCAAAATATGGAATGACTGCTGTAATTTCTTTAGCGCTTGAACGTTTTAAAGCATCGACAAAAACCAATAATTCCATCAAGTTTTCAGATGCAGGCTTTGAGGTACTTTGAATGATATATACATGATGATTTCTCACGGTTTCTAATGGTTTAACTAGCACTTCTCCATCCGCAAACTTGTTTATTTCCACAGGACTGAGGCTTAAGTTCAAAGCTTTTGCAATGGCTTCGCCAAGAAATTTTGAACCTGATAAAGCAAATAGTTTAAAATGATTTTGCATAAGATCCCTCGCGTTTAATTTTATCACTTATTTTTTAGGGATTTGTAAAATGTTTTCTGGTTTATTTCTATTGATATGTATGGTAAATTATGAGGGTATGGAAAAAGCCAATACGATTAGGCAATTACCATTGAAAGTATTAACTTTATCATTTGTTTTTTTTGCTGTTGTTTTTTTGTCGCTTATAATCTTTAGTTTGCTTGAACTAATCCCTTTCTCTTGGGCTTTTGGATGGCTATTAGGTGCAGTAATCGGAACATTAAATTATGGTTTAATCATCCTGCAAGCCAATCGCCTCACCTTATCGATTCAACATGGCATTAAACCCAACGCCGGACCTGGATATATGTTTTTAAGACTTACTATTTTTGGCTTGGGATTAACAGCTGCTGCCCTTGTTAAATATGAAAATAATGAATTATTTAATGTTTTTTCTGTATTTTTAGCTTATTTAGTTATCAGCGGTACCATTTTTGTCACCGGAGCTAACTTTCAAGTTAAACGGAAGGTAACTAAATAATGGATTTCTTATTATCCCTTCCTGCGGAAACGTATACATCCTGGATGGTGATGGCGATTATCATTATCTTTTCAATACTGGTATATAGTCGAGCAAAAACAGTTGATCCATTTGCCAAACCAAAAGGTATTTTATTGATTGCTGAATGGATAGTGGTAACTGTTGAAGGTTTAGTAAAAACAAATATGGGATTTCATTTTAGATTTCTTTCACCCTACTTTTTGGGGATCACTTTATATGTCTTTATTGGTTTTCTTTTTGGTTTAACCGGTTTGTCATCCCCATTAAGTTATTATTTAAACACCTTTACGATCGTTTTAATGTCCTTTATTTTAATCCATTTTACTGCGATTAAAACAAACGGTTGGAAGTATTTTAAACGTTTTATTGAACCTTTTGTGGTCTTCTTACCGATAAACCTTGTGTCGGTGTGGGCTCCCCTTGTATCGATGAGTTTCCGAATTTTTGGCAACATTCTTTCTGGATTTATCTTAATGTCGCTTATTTACTTTTCTTTAGGGCAATTGTCTGATTGGGTTTTTTCGTTTTTACCAAGTGGTTTATCGTCCCTATGGTTGGCACCATTGATTGCGCCATGGTTCCATCTCTATTTTGATTTGTTCTCGGCGCTAATCCAAACCCTTGTTTTCATTTCTTTATCGATGCTTTTCATCGCTCAGGAAGGCCCTGCGCGTCCAAGCAAAGATGAAGAGGAAAAACATGCATTAATTGCATGATATATAGAAAAGGAGAATCTATATGATCTTATCCGTGATGATGACGTTAGTGGCACAGTTTGCAGTTTTAGCCCCTGTCTTCGCTGACATTAATAAGGGTTTAACTGGAATTGGTGCAGGTTTAGCAGTTGGTCTGGCGGCAATTGGTCCAGGGGTTGGTGAAGGGCAAATTGTTTCCAGTGCGATTGAAGGGATGTCAAGAAACCCTGAAACCGCAGATAATCTTCGAGCAACAATGATTCTTGGTGTTGCCTTAGATGAAACTACTGGTATTTATGGCCTATTAATTGCCATCCTCTTAATCTTCGTTTATTAATCATGAATCTTTGGTTTATCCTGACGGGTCCAGTTGACCCACAAAGTATCATTGATAAGTTGATTCCTTCTGGAATTTGGCCTTTCATTATGCAATTGCTCTCAACATTGGTGATGTTGGTGATTGTCAAACGATTCCTTTATCAACCGATTAAAAATATTTTGGTTCAACGCGCCGTTTTCGTCAAAAAAACTTTGGATGAAGCGATTGCCAGAGAAAAACAAGCGCAAGCACTCAAATTATCATTAGAAGCAGAAACCAAAAAGGTGCAATTATCTTTAAAGACCCTTCGCCAAGAAGCGCTTGAGGAAATTGAATCGACAAAAGCGCAATTACTTTCTGATGCACAAAATCAAGCCAATCGTTTAAAAGAAAAAGCAGCATTGGAAATTTCTCAAGCAAAATCGCAGGCACTCTTGGATATTGAAAGAGAAATTGTGGGAGTCGCTTTAGACGCATCTAAAAAAGTCTTGCAACGTGAACTAACTAACCAAGATAATGAAAAAATTATCGAAGATTTCATTAAAGGATTAAGAAATTAATGGACGGAATTGCTTCAAGATACGCTTTAGCGTTAAATAAAATTGCCAAAGAATCCGGTCAATTACAGGCCGCTCTTGAAGTATGCCAACAAGCTTTAGTCCTCTTTGAAACCGAGGTTAGTTTACTTAAATTTTTGGCTAATGAATTTTATGCAAAAGAAGATAAGTATAAATTGATTGATCAAATCTTTTCAGTTGAATCCTGGTTATTTCTTAGTAATTTTTTAAAATTATTGCTTAGCAAACATCGAATCAACTTCACCCAATCCATTTTAAAAGAAGCGATTGAATTGATTCAAAAAGATTTAAAAACCCAAGATGGCATTGTTTACTCTGTGACCCCACTTAGCGATGAACAATTAAAGAAATTAGAAATCGCATTAAAAAGTTATTATGGTTATCCGGTTACGCTCCAAAACCTAATTAAACAAGATTTAATTGGTGGTATTCTCCTAGATATTCAAGGCAAAGTATTTGATGCTTCGATGATAGAAAAATTAAATAATCTCCGTTATAGATTATTGAAAAGAGGATAGGTTATGAAAATCAAACCTGAAGAAATCTCCAGTCTTATCAAGGAACAAATCCAATCCTTTAATCAACCATTTAGTGAAACCGATACCGGAAAAGTGATTTCCGTTGGCGATGGGATAGCCCTTGTATATGGTTTAGAAAAAGCGATGATGAATGAACTCGTGCTTTTTTCAAACGATATTTACGGTCTAGTTTTAAATCTTGAAGAAGATCATGTTGGGGTTGCTTTATTATCTACTACGCAAACTATAAAAGAAGGTGACATCGTTAAACGGACAAAACGGACCGTTGAAGTCCCAGTAGGTGATGCTTTACTCGGTCGGGTTGTGAATGCATTAGGTCAGCCGATTGATAATTTAGGTCCGATTAAAACTTCCGTATTTAGGCCGGTTGAAAGAATTGCGCCTGGGGTTATGACCAGAGAACCGGTGAACACCCCATTACAAACTGGGATGATGGCGATTGATGCCATGATTCCCATTGGTCGAGGGCAACGAGAATTAATCATCGGTGACCGCCAAACTGGTAAAACAGCGATTGCAATTGATACTATCTTAAATCAAAAAGATCAAAATGTATTATGCATTTATGTCGCAATTGGTCAAAAGAATTCCACAGTTGCCAATATTGTTGAACGGCTTAAATCTAACGGAGCGATGAAATATACCACCGTCGTTGCTGCCTCAGCCTCAGAAATTGGCACCTTACAATGGTTAGCCCCTTTCTCAGGAACTGCGATTGGTGAAGAATGGTTAGAATCCGGTAAGGATGTCCTGATTGTTTATGATGACTTAAGCAAACATGCGGTTGCGTATCGCACACTTTCTTTGTTATTAAGAAGACCTCCGGGTCGAGAAGCTTATCCTGGCGACATCTTCTACTTACATTCAAGATTATTAGAACGCGCATGCAAACTCGATAAAGCTCATGGTGGTGGTTCATTAACCGCATTACCAATCATTGAAACGCAAGCAGGTGATAATTCTGCTTACATTCCCACGAACGTCATCTCCATTACCGATGGTCAAATTTTTTTACAAACCGACTTATTTAACTCAGGTCAACGACCTGCTATCGATTCAGGTCAATCCGTTTCCCGGGTCGGTGGTGCCGCGCAAATTGGCGCTATGAAACAAGTGGTGCGCTCCTTAAAAATTGAACTAGCAAACTATCGTGAACTTCAATCTTTTGCCCAATTTGGCAGTGATATTGATGCCTCGACTAAGAAAGTATTAGTCCATGGTGGAGTGCTTTTAAATTTATTAAAACAAAACCAATATGAACCCTTACCTGTTGATCAACAAATTTTATTTTTGTACGCGGTGCAAAATCGTTATGTTGAACAAGTTCCTTCTCACGAATTAAAAGCATTATTAAACACTTATTATCACTTTATTGAATCGAAACATCCTGAAATTATTCAAGATATCAAGGTCAAGAAAAAATTCCAAGATAAAACCTTAGAACTCTTGAAGAAAGTGACGACCAGCTTCTTTGAAAAAAGAGTGGCATAATTTCACATGGCAAAAGGTTTACCAATTTTAAGAAGACGCATTACCTCCATTAAGGCCACAAAAAAAGTGACCAAGGCTATGCAAATGATTGCAACCACTAAACTTAAAACGTGGAAGCAATCGATGTTGGAATCTCGTCTTTATGCTGAAAAATTGGTGGAAGTCGTGCAAACGAATTTACACCATGAATCATTAAAGGATTCCGTTTTCTTTAAATTGGATCAAAATCTTCCCAGCTTATTTCTTGTTATTACTTCGAACCTTGGGTTATGTGGACCTTATAATTACAACATCCTAAATGAACTGACAAAACGGGTGAAATCCAGCGATGCTATTGTTGCTATCGGCGAAAAAGCCCTTCGCTTTTTAAAAAACACCAGTATTGAATTCAATGCTAATTTTGTCAACGCCGGGTCGTTATCTGAAGCGACACTGACACCCTTAATTCAAGAAGTTTTGCAACAATTTAAATCGCGTAAGTTTGGTAAAGTTATTGTCCTATACACCAAATTTATCAATAGTCTAATTTTTCAACCTTCACAACTTCAACTCTTACCTTTATCTCTTGCCACTTTTGAGGGTAAAACCAATATTCAAACACCCTTAATCGAACCTGATCCGCTGAGTGTTTTTGAAAAACTTGTCCCATTTTATTTAAAGAATGCAACTTACTCTACCCTGATTGAAAGCCAAGTCTCTGAACAATCTTCTCGCAGAAATGCAATGGAAAAAGCTTCCGATAATGCCGATGATCTCGTTGAACAATTACAACTAGCCTTTAATAAACAACGGCAAGCCAATATTACCCAAGAAATCGCCGAAATTATCGGTGGCGCTTCATCCTAAGGAGGAAAAACGCATGGCAAAGTCTAACAATCAAGAAAAGAAAGTGAGTCTACCTAATGGGGCAATCGTGCAAGTGATTGGTCCGATTGTCGATATTCGTTTTCCCAATCAAACCTTACCAGTGCTGTTAACAGCATTAGAAATTCCTCTTGAAGGTAAACCTTCGCTTGTCGTGGAAGTGGCACAACATATTGGTGACGATATGGTGAGAGCGGTTGCGATGGGACCAACAGAAGGTTTAGTTCGCGGCATGAAGGTCCTCAATACCGGGGCTCCGATTACGATTCCAGTCGGTGAAAAAACCTTAGGTAGAATGTTTGATGTCCTTGGTCGGCCAATCGATGGGCTTGGGGATGATTTTTCTTCCAGTCCAAAGATG
>CAIMWL010000090.1 GCA_903845135.1 uncultured Caryophanales bacterium | reverse complement strand
TTTCGACCAGCATCATTAAAACCACCAACCCCATTGAGACGATTGTAAACAGAATAGGTATTGGATTGTTGGGCTAACGGTAAGGTGGTATCGGAAAAACCTTTCCAAGGTTCACCATAAATGACGATATCGGGATCAATTTCGTTTAACGCTTCACGAACTTCATTCATGGTGTCAACATCGATGAGTGCCATTAAATCAAAACGGAAACCTTTGATTTTGTAGGTCTCAGCCCAGAACTTCACCGAGTCGATGATGAATTGCCTGAACATTGGTCTTTCGGATTTTGTTTCATTACCTACACCCGCGCCATCCGAGAAAGTGCCATCTTGATTAAGCCGGAAATAATATCCCGGCACTAACATATTAAAGTTGGAACCCATTGCGCTAGCGGTATGGTTATACACCACATCCATGATGATCCGAACATCTTGTTCCGCAAACGCTTGTACCATTTCTTTAAACTCTAAAACGCGAACCGATCCATCTCGAGGATTCGTCGAATATTGACCTTCTAGGACATTAAAATTAAGGGGGTTATAACCCCAATTAAATTTATTGGATAGTTCGTTATTCGCTTGATCATAGAATGGTAAAATTTGTAATGCATTAAACCCAAGTTCTTTAAGATGATCAAACCCAGTGGTGACCGTAATACCGTCTTGAGAGGTATAGGTTGTACCCGATTCCACGAGACCTTTGAATTTCCCACGATTGGATTCGGCTCCTGTCCAGGAAGCATCCATCGTTAAATCCCGCACATGAAGTTCATAAACTAGTAAATCCGTTGGAGAGGTAATGTCTTCAAACGTGACCTCATTCCAACCATCTGGTTGAATCGTATTCACATCGACAATTTTCGCTCTGACGCCATTGACACCAGCAGTTCGTGCATAGGGATCCATGACCTCATTCGTTCCTACTGCATTGGTAACTGTGTAGGTGTAATACCGACCTATCAAACCTCGGTGAGCAGTTAAAGGCAATACATGATAATAAATCCCATTGACACCTTTGCTCATCGTATACGTACCGATGGGTAAGTCACTAATCGTTTGTCCTGTAATCGCAGAAGTGTCTCCGGATGTATAAATATTCAAACGAATCTTTTGTGAAGTAGGTGCCCACACTTTAAAGATTGCTTCAGAAGCATTAAAGGTCAAACCTAAATCACTTCCCGCGTATGTGAATTCTTGATTGAACTTAGTCGTTTCAAATAAACGATTCGCAAGGACGGTTCTAATTTTAGTTTTGGTATCGGTGGGTTTAAATTTAACCCGAACTCGATAAAGTAAAGAGATATCGGCATCACTTGTTAACGGTGCTTGAAGACCATTATTACCAGCGCCACCCGTGGCGATTACATCTTCGCCTGCAAGAATTTCATAACTCGTAAAAGGGGCATTGGTTTGAATTTCAATTCGATTCCAACTCGAAAAGTATGCGCCTGTAATCCGATCACCAGTCGCATCTGCTTCCGTAAAGTAGTATTCCGATTCTCCCAATATTAAATAAACGTTCATTTCCCCTTCTGCAGTAATGAAAGAAGAAAAATCGGTAAAGAAAATCGAAGTGTCAGGAGATTGTCCAGCCCAAGTCGTCGCAGGACGAACAATATAATTTAATTTACTTCTAGTTTCCCAAGTATCAATCGGTAAGGTGATGTAACCACCATAGGCATCGGATTGAGTGAAGATAAATAGTTCACCATCAAAACCATCTTCCCAAATCCATAAAGCATGATTTGCATAATTGACAACATTATCGCCTCTTAGGCGAAAGGATATCTTTGAGATTGAAACATCCGTAAGTGAAGAATTTAGAGATGAGCTTATCGAAGTTGAGTTATTACTTGTTGAAGGAATAGTTTGATTTTGACAAGATAAAAGCAGAACCAAAAATAAAGAAAATTTTAAAATATTTTTTTTATTCATTAGATAATAATAACAAGAATCAGAATTAGTTTCCTGAAATTGATTTCATCCTATCAACTTTTGCTTGAAGTGTTGTAGAAACAGATCGATTGCCCGATGTTGAATAATCATAACTGATTACGCCACCGGTATTTGTAAATGTAAAATCTGTTATGGAAACGCTTGAAAGACCACTTCTACCTTCTAAATTAAAGTTGTCTCTCAAATCAGTGTATGCACCATAACCATTATATGAAGTATTTGAGCAGGTTAAATATCCAGTAAGAATTGGAACAAGAGATGAATTAGCGATATTTCTGGATTCTGCGCTACCACCGGATATGTTAGTGACTAAACCACCTCCATTACCCCAAATACGCAATATCCTATGATTCATACCTGCTGAAAATTGTATATTTCCAACATCGTTCCAAACGTTGTTTGAATTTGCAGGATCAATTCTCACTAAGTCAAACCATTTTCCATCGATATCAACATATGGAATTTCGTAATATACAATTCCAGCAACTGCATATTCATCAAAGCCACCGTTGCCTGTTGCATTATCGTAATACGTATCAGCAGTATAACCAGAAATTGTAAAGGTTTGGTATCCGTCGTTTCTATTATTTAGACCATCAGAACTATTTGCAGTCCTAAGTAATTGAAGCGCACCAGCTCCTTCCCAGAAACTTGGTCTTGCAACGAAGATTCTAATATTAGAGCTTGTTGAAATTGATTGAACATCCAATTCAGATGGTGTATTAATATAAAGTCTAGTCCAAACGCCTATGACAGTAAAAGCACCTAAAGATAATAAAAGTGATTTTTTTAGGTTCACGATAAGAATTCCCCTTTGTTCAAAAAATAAAAGATAACAATTTATTGATATGTTAGCGGTTACATTTTAATTTGTCAATATCTTTGTTTTGAAATTCATTCAAAAAAGCCACATTTTGTTCATTTCAAAGGAATAAGTGTCCCTAAATTATTTTGTGATAAAATTGATTTAGGAAAAAAACATATGCCAAAAAGAACGAATTATATCTCCTGGGATGAGTATTTTATGGGTATTGCCGTTAATTCTGCGATGCGTAGTAAAGACCCTTCTACCCAAGTAGGTGCTTGTATCGTTAATCCGATGAATAAAGTAGTCTCCATTGGCTATAACGGGATGCCTTCAGGCGTTGATGATGATCAAGTCTCTTGGGAACCCAAAGAAGGATTAGACAGTAAATATCTTTATGTCGCGCATGCAGAATTGAATGCCATTTTGAATGCTAAGGATGGTTCGGCATTACAAAACACTAAAATATATGTGACCTTATTCCCTTGTAATGAATGTGCAAAGGCGATCATACAATCGGGAGTCAAGGAAGTCGTGTATCAAGAAGATAAATATAAGGACTCCATCGCCTCACAAGCTGCTAAAAAATTATTTACCCTCGCGAAAGTAAAGACGACGCAATATAAAGGTCGACTCCCTCATATTGATTACAAGTAAATGAAAAAAGATAAAAATAAATTCGGTTTGATCAAAGGTTTTGGGCGTCGTTTTTTTTTACTAACCTTGGTTTACCTTACTTTCATGGTGTCCATCTGGACA
>CAIMWL010000089.1 GCA_903845135.1 uncultured Caryophanales bacterium | reverse complement strand
CAATATTGTGTTCCAAGGCATTAATCCTCGCCAAGCAATTGATGAAGCGGTCAGAATTTCCAATCGCGAAATTATTTATAAGATGGCGGAATTTGGTTATACCTTCCGAGGGGAAATTTTAAAACCTTATCCCGTGCCGACGATTGACAATATTGATTGGTGGTTAACCCAACATGCTTAATCGTATGCTAGATCGGATGAATCGCCCTGCTTGGTTTATTTTTCCTTATTGGTTTTTATTTGCGGTCTTTATTGTGGTCCCAGTTGTCGCGGCGATTGGCTTATCTTTTACCTTCTTTAATTCCATCCAAACCCCAACCTTTATCGGCATCACCAATTATATTGAACTGATTACCCTCGACACCGTTTTTATGCGATATGTCTTGCCTAATACGCTTCGATTTGCGTTTATTGTCGGTCCTGTGGGGTATGCTTTATCGTTTATGGTTGCGTGGATGTTATCGCACTTACCCAAAAGACCAAGAACCATCTTGGCGATCATCTTTTATTCACCGTCTTTAACTGCTGGGGTTGCCATGGCAGCGATGTGGCGCATTATCTTTTCTGGGGATGCCCAAGGTTACTTGAATGCGATTATGTTGGATTTAGGTTTGATTGTTGAACCAATTCAATTTTTACAAAATCCAGATATGCTGATGACCATCATGATTGTGGTGTCATTATGGAGTTCCATCGGGGTTGGTTTCTTAGCCATGCTTGCTGGGATTTTAAATGTGGATCGTACCCTCTATGAAGCCGCTTATATCGATGGCATCAAAAATTGGTTCCAAGAAATTATTTATGTCACCATCCCAGCGATGAAACCCCAAATGATATTTGGGGCGGTCATGGCAGTCGTGGGCACCTTCCAAGCTGGGGCGATTGGTGTGGCTTTATCAGGTACCAATCCTACGCCAAATTACGCCGGTCAACTGATTGTGAATCATATTGAAGACTTTGGGTTTATTCGCTATATGATGGGTTATGCTGCAAGTATTTCTGTGATTCTTTTGTTAATGGTGTACGCCATTTCTAAAGTGACTTGGAAATTTTTAGGAGAAAAAGATTAATGGCCTCAAAATTTTTAGGAACACAAATTAATCCGGACCGTTTCCATAAAGGACAACTGCCCTTTTTCATCATCTTAATTTCCTTTTCTGTCTTGATGATCTTACCAATTTTATTTATCATCAATCACGCTTTTAAACCGCAATCGGAACTCTTTGCTTATCCACCTGCTTTCTTTGTGCAAAATCCGACGCTTGATAATTTTATTGAACTGGCTAGACTCGTTTCAACATCGGGAGTTCCTTTTTCTCGTTATGTTTTAAATAGTGTGTTCATCACTGGTTTAGGAGTTGGTTTGGCAATTTTATTTACCGCTTTATCCGCATACGGATTAGCAAAATTACATTTCAAAGGCAAGAAATTACTGTTTGAAATCAATACAATTTCATTAATGTTTGTGCCAATTGCCGTACAAATTCCTCGCTATATTGTGGTCGCTCAGTCAGGAATGATTGATACCTATTTTGCGCATATATTTCCTCTGATTACGATGCCAGTGGCGATGTTTTTAATTAAACAATTTATTGATCAAATCCCTAATGATTTTATTGAAGCTGCTCGTATTGATGGCGCCAGTGAAATGCAAATTTTCTTTAAAGTGATTATGCCTATGATTGCACCTGCGGTTGCCACCGTTGGGATTTTAGCCTTTCAATTAATCTGGAATGATACTTCAACCTCGACACTATTTATCAATGACGAAAGTTTAAGAACACTCGCATTCTTTTTACAAACCTTAACCT
>CAIMWL010000088.1 GCA_903845135.1 uncultured Caryophanales bacterium | reverse complement strand
TAATTTAACCGAATATGACACGGATTTTGATGGATACATTGATTCGGTTTATTTGGTTTACAACAATCCCAATGCGACCAATGCGGTTTATTCTGCTGCTGGAGAAGATGTCTTTTGGGCTTATACCTATTGGCATTACAACAACTATGGCAATCAAAATTTAAGTAGTCCCGTGGGGATGACCTTAGTGTGGTCTAGTTTTGATTTTATGTTTGAAGGTTATGGGGCCAATGGTTTAGATGCTCATACTTATATTCACGAATTAGGACATGCGTTTGGGTTAGATGACTATTATACGTATTCAGAAAATGACTGGGGTGCTGCTGGTGGACTCGATATGATGGATTACAACATTCTTGATCACAACGCGTTCTCTAAGTATTTATTAGGATGGACCAATCCATATGTGTTAACAACGAATCAAACCACCACAACGGTGACACTGAATCCTTTTGAATCATCCGGTGATTTCTTTTTGTTGGGTAACTCCTGGAATGGATCTGCCTTTGATAACTATTTAATTTTTGAATTTTATACACCAACTGGTCTTAATCAAAAAGATTCCGCAGCCGCCTATCCCGGAAATAATCTTCGTGGATTCACGGTGCCAGGCGTCAAAATTTATCATGTCGATGCAAGATTAGGAAAATACTCTAACAGTTCAGGTGCCTTTAATGGATATACCGATACTTTAAATGTTGGATTTTCCAATTATCCTTATATCGCCCACAGTAATTCAATTGAATATTCTCAAAATGAAAACTTTAAACTTTTACATTTATTAGAGGAATCAGGGACCAATACCTTTGTGGATGGCGAATCAGCGTCTAATGCAACTTTATTTAAAAATGGGGATGTGTTTAATCCTACCACCACCCATAGTGGCTTTTTCTACAATCAAGGTGGAAGATTTAACGATAATAGTTTGATTGGATACTCAGTTAATTTTTCAAATATTACATCTCAATCTGCTACTTTAACCGTTACTAAAATTTAATATTTAGAAGCAAATTCGTCTTATTTTCAAATGCTATAATGGAAGAGATTTCATGAATGATGTATCTCTTGGTGTTTTATCGTCACCCCTTGATCGTGTTGATTTTGTCATTGCGCCAAGCGCTTACCATCCTTGGTATTTAAAGCAAAAACAAGGTCGTTGGGATTTATCTTTTCAACTTTTAACGAAAGACGCGTTTTTAAGAGATATAACCTTTGACCTCAACGAAGACTCCATCATTCCTAAACTTGTTCAAGCTTTAAATCTCAGTGTCCAAGAAGCGGTGATGGGACTCAAACTCCTCCAACAAATCAAAGAAGAGCATCATCATTTGCTAGATAAACGTTTTAAAACAGATTTAATCTGGCAATATTTGCAAACCCACTCACACATCCTCAAAAACCCGTTTATTACTAAAAAATATCAAGGAAAAATGATCCATGTTGATGGGTATATTGCCGAGGATCGCCAATTGAATATGGCTTTCCACACCCTACAAACGAAGGTGACGTACCAACCACTTTTTGCCTTCCCCAAGCACATCAAAGTTCAAGAATTTGCTTCCATTGAAGATGAAGTAAGTGCGATGTTTAATCGAATAAGTTCTCTTAGCGATCAAGGTATGGACTTGAAAGATATGGTTTTATTACAACCTCATGATGATTATCTTTACGAAATAGAACGCCAATCCGTATATTTTCAAATTCCCATTCAAATGCCGATGAGGCATACTTTATTCTCCTTACCCATCACCCAAAAATTCCTACAACGTTTAAGAAAGGGAGAGCAACTTGATGCGATTTGGGAAACTTTAGAAAGTGAATCTCATGACGATACAACATTACTAAAATCGCAACTCTCAAGTTTAGATTTAGCATCGCTTCCATTAAAAACAAGAGTGGCATATGTAGAACATAGGGTCCGACAACGTTACCTTAAACAGCCTATTTATCGCTCAGCAGTGAGGGTGGTAAATAACCTAATTCCTTCTCAACAGCAACATGTCTTTGTCCTAGGATTTCTTCAGGGAAACTATCCTTCAAGTCTACGAGATCAAAGCATGTTTGATGATAAAACCTCAATTCAATTTGGTTTGTTAACGAGTAAAGAAAGGCAAAGTGAACGCGACCTCCAACTGACAAACCTCTTTGCAAGATCCCAAAACCTCTATGTGTCTTATCCTAGACTGGTTGAAGGTAAACCTACCATCAGTTCCCCACTCATTCAAATTCACCAACTGAAAGTGGTTCAAGGGGAATATCTAATTTCAAGCGTTGATTATAGCGCGGGTCTCGGTTTGATTCGTAAAGTGAAATATGATTTTATTGAAAAACAATTTCATCATACTCACCCTTATTTATCCGCATACCGTCAGCAATATCCAGAAGAGATGAAGCGATTTAATTATGCTTTCAATTGGATTGATGCCGACTTGAGTAACAAAGCATTAAAGCTTTCTTATTCTGCATTGAAAGATTATTATCAATGTTCCTTTAAGTACTTTGTTGGGCGGATTCTTAAAGTCAATCCGATGGACCAAGATGAATTTTACATGCACCTTGGTACCTTTGCCCATGAAGTCTTTGAAACGATGAAAGATGATGTGTCGCAGTTTGATGTTGTCTTTGATCACGCGCTTGCTAACCAAAGAAATTTAACTGCAAAAGAAAACATCTTGTTCCAAAACTTAAAACCACAATTAAGAAAAGTCTGTGAGTTTAACCTTCTCCATCAACAACACATGCAATTATCAAATATTGAAGTCGAAAAAGAAATCTCGTACCAACATGATGACCATACAAAACTCGTCGGTTATATCGATAAAATCATTTTATTGCGGACACCAGAAGGCAAAGAATATGTTTCAGTTGTCGATTATAAATCTGGGGCGGAAAGTTTTGATGAAGACCTTATTGAGTTTGGGTGGTCATTACAATTACCGATTTACGCGTTGATGTTAGAAAACCATCCTGACTATCAAAACAAAGATATTCTTGGCCTTTTTATCCAACACATAATTGAAACTTCATTAAATGCAAAGACGATTGAAATTGGCGATCAAACCTATCCCAAATCCTATCAACTGGATGGCATAATCTTAAATGAAAAAGACAAAATTCAAATCATGGATGACACGGTTTTAGATGGCAAAACCCAGTTCATTCAAGGCGTAAGCGTTGTCAAAAAAGGTGGTTTTAGAAAATCCAATCACTTAAAAAGTGCTGCAGAGATTTCCCAATATGCTTCTAAGGCGAAGGATAAAATCACGGAAGCAACTGCATCCATTCGCGAAGGTGATTTTGCCATCAATCCTAAAAACATCAAAAAGAAATCATCCTGTGATTACTGTCCCTTTTTGGATACTTGTTTCCGTAAACCCCACGATGTTCAAGTAATGCATATTGAAAAGAAGTTGAACGGAGAGGCTACCGATGGCGACACTGACTAAAGCTCAACAATTAGCACGCGACCACCTATTAGGTGATGTTCTGATTGCCGCAGGTGCAGGCAGTGGGAAAACCAAAGTTCTTACAGAACGAGTCATTAAACTTTTACTCATTGATAAAGTTCCTTTACAAAGTTTATTGATGCTGACCTTTACCAATGCTGCAGCGGCTGAAATGAAAGCGAGAGTCCGCAAAGAACTATTAAAAGCTAATCAGCTTGATCTTGCCTCTCAAATCGATACCGCGTTCATCATGACTTTCGATGCTTACGCCCTCTATTTAGTTAAAAAGTATAGCCATTATTTAGGGTTAAGTTCTAGTATCGGTGTCTATGAAGAAACCCTTTATGGTATTGAAAGAAAAGTGACATTGAATCAACTTTTTGACGAAGAATATGAACTCAAAAGACCTGAATTTCTTTCTTTAATCAAGCAGTTTGTGATCAATCAAGATAACACCATGAAGGCTTTTATTTTAAGGATTGATCAAAAGGCAGATTTACTCGTTGATAAACTTGCTTACTACCGGGATTATATTCATCAATATTTTAAAGAAGAATTTAAAGAAGAAGGTGGCGAGGATTTATTTCAATATTATCGTCGTGAAATTGAGTATATTCAACATCTTGCAATTCAATTTGAAAGTGCTGAACAGACTGAGTTTTTTTATCAACTTACCAGGCGATTGTTAGCCTTACCTGATCTTGATGCACTACTCACTGGATTAACTGAAATAGAATTTCCTAGATTGAAGGCAAAGTCTATATCGGAAGAGTACAAAATCTTAAGAGATAAACTGAAAGAAGAATTAAATCTACTCAAAGCAGATGCCGCGATGGTGCCGATTGCTGGTCAATTTGAGAATTACGATGATACCCAAGTCCATGTTCAAGTCATTTTAGATTTACTATTAGAATTGAATCGCCGACTTGATCAAAAGAAACAACAATATCAACGGTACACCTTTGCTGATATTAGTAAACTAGCCATGCAACTGATGAAACACGACCAACTCAAGCAACAAATCAAATCCCAATTCACTTACATCATGGTGGATGAATACCAAGACACGAATGATTTACAAGAAGCATTTTTACAAGAACTATCTCAACAAAACTTAATGATGGTGGGGGATGTTAAACAATCCATTTATCGATTTAGAAACGCTAATTGTGAAATCTTTAATCGTAAGTTCAACACCTTTCAAGATTACGCATTAAGCAAAGATCATCACCAATGTAAAATCATCCTTCAAGATAACTTCCGGTCAAGAAAAGAAGTCCTTGAAGGCATCAATCATTTGTTTGCCCACGTCATGTCTAATGCCGTTGGAGGTGTTCATTATAACCACGAACAAGCCCTTCAATTTGGGCAAACGTTATACAACAACCTTCAACATCAACATACACAGTATGCAATGGAAGTCATTCGTTATGAGAAAACCGATCAAAGTCCTGAATTTAATGAACCAGAAATCATCGCCAATGACATTCTTCAAAAACTAAATCAAGGCATTGAAGTGGCCGATCTTGAACAGCAACAAATGCGAAAAGCAACGTATAAGGATTTCACGATTCTCATTGATCGTAAGTCTAACTTTGAGTCTTATATTGAAGTCTTTAATCGTGTTGGCATTCCCTTAGAAGTCTATGCGGAAAGAGATTTATCAGATTCTGATTTCTTCCGTGTGATGAAGAACTTAATCACGGTGATGGTTCATCATCAAGGTGATACGCCTGTTACTAAGATTATGCAAGCTTACGTTTCTGTATTAAGAAGTTTTATTTTCCAAGAAAAAGACGATGACTTGTATCGACTTGCTTTAGGAAAAAAACCTTTTTCAACGTTTCCATTATTCACTTTGATAGAAAAAATGCAACCACTTGGAAAGCACCAAGTCTTATCGATTTGGATGCAACAGTTGATCCGTGAATTGGATTTGGAAACGAAATTATTAACCTTACCCGATTTACCAGCAAACCTTGCTCGATTAGAAGGTTGGATGAAAACGGTAAATGAATTATCGTCATTAGGTTATTCATTGGAAGCCTTTGAAACCTTTTTAAAGGATACGAATGATATTGATGTCGATTTAACGATTACTGCGAATATTGAAACTGATAATGCGGTTAAACTCATGACTATTCATAAATCAAAAGGTTTGGAATTTCCTTTTGTGTACTATCCCGGACTGACCAAAGGATTCAATATGGTGGAAACCAAAGGGATGTATCAATACTCCAAAACGTATGGGATTCAATTGCCTTATCCTGAGGCTGCGTACGCCCGGCCCATCTTTGCCGATTTAATTTTGAATGAAGAAAAAGAAGCCATTTTATCCGAACAAATGCGCTTATGGTATGTGGCTTTAACGCGAGCGAAAGAAAAAATCATGCTCGTGATAGAATCCAGCCAACCCAAAACCATCGTGGATATTGAAAAAGCTAGATCGTTTGCCGACATCATGCAAGTGTATGATCAATTGGTTGCCAGACAAGTTGAGGTCGATCGGTGGATGAAGTTTCCGATAGAATTTAGCACGATCAATGAGAAAACGTTCCAACAGGATCCCAAACCGATAGTCTTTAAACAAAACCATCATAGTTTTCAAACCATAATTCCTAGACGAGCGAGTAAGGCCCTTGAAGAAGAAATTGATGCAAAGATTTTACTTTATGGTACGTATTTACACGAATGTTTATTTTTATTGGATTTTGCCACTCTCGATACCAGTTTTATTCCTAACCCCAAGGATCGAGCGATCATTGATAAATTGTTGATGAATCCCATCATAAAAAATATCTCAACATTGGTTAAGAATGGAAAAGCCAACGTTTTAAAAGAATATGCTTATTGGAATGAATCAACTGGTAGCACTTCAATTATTGACTTGTTGGTAATAGAAGGAAATGAGGCAACTATCATTGACTATAAAACCAATAATATTGATGATATTGCCTATAATAATCAACTGCAAACATATGCACTATATCTGAACCAACAAGGATTAACAATTAAAAACTTGATACTTATTTCCATTCAAGATAATAAATTTAAAATTGTCAATTCCATTACAAATTAATGCGAACTGGTTTAAGTGTTGACTTTTCATCATCAGTAAGTTTAATATTAATGAGTTCTATCAAGAGTGTTCGAGGGACAAGCCCGATGACAACACAGCAACCTGCTGAAGGCAGTAAGGTGCTAATGCTTGACGATAGTAGGCGCAATTCACATTGCAATCAACCCCTATCGTCACGATAGGGGTTTTTATTTTAAAAATCCTTCTTGATAGACACGCATCAAGGAGGTGCAATTATGTCTGGACGTTGGTCGAATTGGTTTTTAGAAGCAGGGATGTCGAAAGCGGTTTATGACAAACATAAACAAGAGGTGGAAGAAGAGGTTAGGCGTAATACGTGGCGAGCGATCTATCGATTGTATGTTGATTTCCGGCTTTGGAATGAAGGTAAACAATTTCAAAATCTATTCTCACCTATCCAAAGTGGTTGGTATGGGAAGGCTGAACCTCATTGGGTTCATTTTGGTGATGTTGCCGGTAAAATCATGTTTCTTCATCGGAAGCATGACGTCGAGTATCTTCGATTTATCACCAGTGATGAAAACCAAGCAATTGATATACCAGTGAAAGCAGTTGTATCGACATCCTCAGCTGGGTTTCCCAAGGTCGCGTACAGCGCTGAACAATATTTAGTTGGTTATCTAGGTTGGTTAGAAGCGTTTCAAGAGGCTAATCAAGGTCATTTTGAAAAACTCAAAACCTTACAGTTGCAATTAACCTCAGTCAATTTTTCTGAATTGATTTATGCTCGTGTTAAAGATTTATCAAGGTATTTGTTAAGTGAGTCTCATCCTAAAGAAGAAATTCAATTATGGATTAATCACCTTGAAAAACTGATGATTGAGGAAATGGTTACAACGATCCCTGGTCGCTGCAAACCGCCTTATCACCATGTCGTAGAATGGCACATTGATGAATCAGTTTTTCTTAAAGATACACCCCTTATCCGCGCTTATTTAAAGATTCGTGCCCAATTCCCAAACATCGTGATGGGCCGCGGTTTTATCGAAGTGCCAGGCGTATCTAAAAAAATCAACTAAGTCGTTATTTACATCAATTTTATTTAAGGTATGATAGGAATCGTGAATAAAAAACGATTCCTTATCAATACCGACTTTGCCCTCTTATTTTTTGGAAGATTAGTGAGTGATATTGGTCATCATTTGTATAACTTTGCCATTGGCTGGTATGTCTTAACGATTACGAGTTCCGCTGCTCAAGCAGGGTTTTATATGGCGTTTGGTACGATCATCTTTGTGATCTTAACGCCAGTTGCAGGCGTCTTGGTAGATCGATGGGATCGCATTAAGATTATTTACATTACGGATTATATTCGTGGCATCTCCATTTTTCTTGCAGGACTAATCATTCTTATTCAACCGGTTGTTTCGATTGGAAATTTTACGATTAACTTCCAAGATGCGTTTCCTCAACTTGTGGTACTCTACATCACTGCGTTTTTCTTTTCTGTGAATGGCGCGTTATTTTCACCCGCGGTTACAGCATCCATTCCTTATTTAGTGAAGGATGAAGATTTAATGCGGGCAAATAGTTTGAACTCTGGCATGGGAGCTTTTGTCTCCATTCTGGGTGGATTATTGGCAGGTATCCTCTATACAACCTTAGGGATTGGTTTAATTTTTATCATCACCAGTGTCTCTTATGTTTTATCGGCAATTTCTGAAATGTTCATCAAAACGAAAAGTCATGAAAAGAATCAAGCGAAATTAACGTTAGCGTTGGCGATTAAAGAATTTGGTGAAGGATTTACTTTTATCCTCCAAAAACAAGGGATGTTGATGTTTGTCATAGTCGTACTATTAATTAATATGTTAGCCGCACCTTTGTTTGGCGTTGCGCAACCCTATTTCTTTAATCAAGTGGTTCAAAGTGAACCTTGGGTTTATTCCTTAATTGGCTTTGGTTTTTCCGTTGGAAGTATTGTGATGGCGATTATTCTTGCGGGTAAGCCTACTAAAGAACTGGTGAACAAACCATTAAGAAGAGGATTACTTGGGTTTACATTAGGCGTCGCGCTTAATGGTGTTATCGTATTTTTATATACAGAATCCATCATTGGTCTTTGGATCATGTTTGCTTTGATGCTCGTTGTCAGTATTGGAATTGGTTTAAATATCACTTACGTGAATACGCCGATCGGGGTCGCCTTACAACGGTATGTGCCAAAGGATAAATTAGGAAGAGTCAATTCCATCATTAATTTAATGGCCGTTGGCGTCATTCCATTTTCTACGGTATTAGCAGGTCTTGCGATTGAAACTTTATCTTTACCTTGGTTTTATTTGATTGTGGCAGGTGGCATGGCGATTGCTGCATCGATCGCTTATTTCTCTAAATCCCTTAGACATTTTTAATATTTAACTGAGGATTTAAAGGCTAAATTGAGGACTCGAATTTATTTTTTTAAGCATATAATGAACTTGATTAAAAGGAGTTTTGCAATGAAACTTACTCAACAACAATCCAGGATTGTCATCGCTGCGAGTGTAGTAGGCGTTGGTGTGATTGGGTTAACAATCGCATTATTATCTCAACCTACCAACTCAAGTTTGACGAAGCCTGTTGATATCAATTGGGATACTTATCAATTAACCAATGTGACCGAATTAGATTCCAGTAATGAGATGGAATATTATTCAGGAACGGTGCATTTAGATGATCGTTCTTACGTCATCGGCGGCATTGATCAAAACGATAATACCTTACCTTTAATCCGACAACTTGATGACACGGGTGCTGTGGTTGAAGATTATTTCTTTGGTCTTGATGAAATCACCATGGATGCAGGTACTTTTTCAGGGCATGTCGTTCAATTAAGAGAATGGGCTGCTCAGGATACGATGTTGTTGTTAGTGAATGTTTCCCCTCGTTATTTACAAAATGGTGAAGTGAAAAGACTATCAGGTCCTCTAGGAGATCTCTTAGATTCAGAAGCGGCTTATGGGCTATATCTTCGTTTGGTGTTGACTTGGAATCCATTGAACCATGATCTCGCTTTGTTATATGTTGCAGGTGAAAGAACAGATGCAAATCCTTTCTATGACCTTTACGATATCATTCCAGAAGAAGATACCTTATTGCTTGGATTTAATTACGATGCGAACGAACACACCTTAGATTTTGAATTCGAAAACCCACGTCCTGAGGGTGAAGGTGATGATTACATCCTTCAACGGTTTCAATACAACAAGAGTGAATCAACGATTACCCCAATTGAAAATCAACATTGGATCCTTGCCTCAGACTTTAATGAAAATACCTACATGAATGTGGGTAAAAATTTATATCGAGAAGCAGTCTTAATTGATGGATTCTTAAGTTTATTCATTCGCGGTAATCTCAATAACGGGGTTGAAGTTGATGCTTACCAAACCTGGCGTAATGAATTTGATATCGAAGGCCTTAGCCCTGATTTGTTGAGAGAGATGAAATTGATGTTTGATGATCAATTTGCAGAAGTACCAGAAGAAGAAAACTTTTTCTATCCTGTTTTTGATATGGCGGTGTTGATAGATACAACTAACTTTGAAAATGTGGATTATGTATTAGAGGTGGAAAATCCATACGCTGGCAAAATGTATCAAGGTGGATTGTATCAATCCGGGGATGCTATTTATTTTATGTACTCCGTTCGATTTTATGGTTATGACCCCATCACAGACACCAATATTGATGCTTATAAAACGAATTTGTATTCGTTTAGTGATGGTCAATTAACTCTGATGGAAAGCTTTACTGAAGAGTTTGGATTTTACGCCTTTGGTCTATTGATCACCACGAATGCAATCATCTTTTATGGTTATCAAGTTTGGGGCCTTACCGAATTAGAATTTCCAGATGGCGAAGTAAAACTATTATGGTATGACTTGGATGAAGGTGACACGGATGATTATGTCATCAATAGCAGCGGTCATGATTACGCCTTTGATGTTCGGGTCAATTTAACTGACAACACGATTGATTTTTATGCTTATGTTGCCTATGCTGATGAAGACTACGCTAGCTTAGAAAATGAAAGTGGAAGTTATATGACCGTGAAGATTAGTTTTCCAATTGCAGGTTAAACAAGATGCCAACAAAACCTATTACAGTTTCAGTGAGTATCCAACAACCGGCCAAGGTCATTTGGCATCATCTCACCAATCCAGAATCTATCAAGCAATGGAACCAAGCTTCTGATGATTGGGAAACCACCAAGGCCACCGTAGACTTAAAAGTTGGTGGTCGCTTTCTTTCGCATATGCAGGCGAAGGACGGTTCCGCAGGGTTTGATTTTGAAGGCACATACACGTTAGTAAAACCCTTTCAACGATATGATTACGTTCTAGAGGATGGCCGTCATGTTAAGGTTACGATTCAAGGATTATTCAGCACAAAAACAGTCACGTTTGTTTTTGATCCAGAAAATGAAAATCCTCGAGAGATGCAACAAGATGGTTGGCAATCGATTTTAAATTCTTTTAAGCAATTTGTTGAAAAAGTTTAACCTAAGGCAACGTCTAAAATCATCATCACCGTAAAGCCGATTAGAAAACCAATCGTTGCTAAATCCATCGATTGATGAGATGTATGTTCTTTTGCATTGGGAATTAATTCTTCTACCACAACATAGACCATTGCTCCGGCCGCGAATGCAAGCGCATAAGGAAGTATGGCAATCATTTGAATCACGAGTAAAGCCCCAAGAACACCCGCAATTGGTTCTACGATACCAGAGGCCTGTCCATAGATAAATGCTTTCCAGCGACTCAATCCTTCACGTCGAAGGGGTAAAGATACAGCAGCTCCTTCCGGAAAGTTTTGTAAACCAATCCCAATTGTCAGGGCAATCGCAGCAGGTAAAGTCGCCCCACCTAATCCAAAAGCGACCGCACCAAAGGCCACACCTACCGCAAGTCCTTCAGGAATATTATGTAAGGTGATTGATAAGACTAACAAAATAGATCTTTTGAGAGATGAAGGGACCCCTTCAGCTTTCTTTTCCCCTAAGTGCATATGGGGTAAAGTTTTATCCACGACGTATAGAAATCCACCACCACTTAAAAAACCAATAGAGATAATTAACCATGCCGGAAGCGTAAAAATATCAGGTGTGGTTTCCACAATATTAATGGCAGGACTTAATAAAGACCAAAAGGTTGCGGCAATCATCACACCACTGGCGAACCCTAGCATCATATTAAAGATGGTTGGGTTGATAGATTTAAAGAAAAATACTAAGGCTGCACCAAGAGCGGTGACGCCCCACGTAAATAGCGTAGCAAACAAGGCAAGTAAAACAGGATTTAAATTTTGTAAAATATCCACGAAAATATTATACGCTTAAAGCTAATTGATAACATGATCGTGATTGATGAATGAAAAACGACTTATAGGTAAGTTTTTGCTCGGCATTGAAGACAACTAAGTTTCGTTCTAGAAGTCGCTTTTTTAGTTGCGTTGAATAAAGAAAGAACACTGACTAGAATACCTCCAGCAATTGCGAGAATAAAACCCAATCCTACGTCTTGGATGATAAATCCAAAAACGACAAAACCGATAACCACCACTGTTTGTAAAAATCGGTAATAACCAGATCCTTTTCTTGTAAAGACTTCCTCGGTCACGACAACATTCGTCGATTGACATTGTGGACACTGTGCCATACTGCATCCTCCTTTGGATTGTTTTTATCCTAAGGAAATAGAGACCTTTTAGATAGAGATAAATGGAAATTGTGGAAGGATTCCACAACTTGGGGACTTTATTGAGACAAAGTTAGGATTTTAATTTTTGAAGGAAACGTGTGTATAGATTGTAGTTTTCAGCATCAAAGCAATAGAAGAAGATCTTCATCTTGGATTGAGAAGTATTTAAAAACGCCAAGGTTGTTTGCCATACGATCTCGGCTGCCAAATCCTTTGGGAAATCATAAACCCCAGTAGATATATTTGGAATGGCGATCGATTGGATAGCGTGCTTCGTCGCTAATTCGTAAATGGATTGATATGTCTTTGAAAGGACTTGTTCGTGTTCCTCGGTATTCTCAGATTTATTCCAAATGGGTCCCACAGCATGAATGACAGATGTTGCCTTGAGATTGAATCCAGGTGTGATGACGGCGTTACCTGGATCACAATGACGAAATTTCTTCACCGCAATTGCCAGCTCAGGTCCAGCAGCTTGATGAATGGCGTGATCAACTCCTCCACCAGGGATTAACCAACTATTTGCAGCATTAACAATACAATCAACTTTAGCGGTGGTGATGTCGCCACGAATGATTTGGATGTTGTCATAATTCTTTCTCATAAAGAAGCCCCCCTCTATTATGAACTACATTTTTGAAGAAGATTTTTAATTTTTAACTAAGTTCTCAGAAATCGAAACTATTTGAAAAACTCGAGAATTTAAAATGAGAAATATGCATTTGCTATAATCTTTAATGCATAAGGGGGATATGGACATGATTGGTGCTATTGTTGGTGATATTGTTGGTTCAATATACGAATGGGACAACATTAAGAAAAAAGAATTTAAGTTTTTAACCAAAGAGAATTTTTTTACTGATGACACGGTGATGACATTAGCGATTGCAAAAGCATTACTTAAATTAGATAAAGATCTCAAATCTTGGCAAACGTACTTAATTAAGGAAATGCAAACGATTGGTTTAAAACATCCTGCTTCCGGATACGGAAGGTATTTTATGTTGTGGTTGCTATCCAAAAATCCTAAACCTTATCATAGCTACGGTAACGGAGCGGGTATGAGAATTTCTCCAGTTGCCTATGTTGGCAAAACGTTGGATGAGGTAACCTTTCTATCAAGAATTGTGACGGAAGTAACGCACGACCACCCAGAGGGGATTAAGGCTGCTGAGGCAATTGCAGTTGCAACTTTTCTGGCAAGGAAGAAATTGACTAAACCTCAAATCAAAAAGCATTTACAAAAACATTACTACCCTTTAAATTTTACGCTTCATGAAATTAGATCAACCTATACATTTGATGAAACTGCGCAAGGCAGTACGCCTCAGGCAATTGTTGCATTCTTAGAATCTAATAGTTTTGAAGATGCGATTCGCAATGCAATTTCGATTGGTGGAGATTCCGATACCATTGCCGCGATGACCGGGGCAGTCGCTGAAGGATTCTATGGTATTCCAAAAGCTATACAAAACAAAGCCTTATCTTATCTAACAAAAGATCTTAAAGACATCGTCAAAAACTTTAATAAGCAATTCCGAAATCTTTGAAAGAGCGTAATGGATTATCTTTGCCCAAGGTTTTTGCTGTTAGATGAAGATAGAAATAAAAAAACCTACCGATGGGTAGGTTTGGTTGTTTTAGTTTGAAAAGTTAAATCAATTCAATCGTAAAAACGACAATCCAAGTATTGAGGGGAATATTTTCAAAAAGGCCAGTTTGATCTGAAATGTTTAGATAGATTCGTAGTTGATTTTCATCGACAAAAACTTTATTGATGTAGCAGTTAACACCGTCACTATCAATGATAAATTCATCGAGGATTTGAAAATCCTTATTCATGAATAGTACAACGCCTCGTGCATAATTTTGGATTGGGTTCGATTCAGATTCAATAAATTCTCCAGCAATTATCATGTTTCCCGAATCATCCATGATAAATTCTTCGATGATGACATCTCCGTATGTTTGTAAATCAAATGTTTTATTAACCGTATCACCATTCTTAAAGCGAATGATAGAACGACAACTGACTTTCAAACCATCAATATTAAATTCTTCTTCAACGGTGATATAAACAAATTGAAAATCTTTAATCCAATAGATCAACATTTCAGAATTGACTCCATTCGATGTTATTGATTGGACTTCTTCCATGATATCAATACTGACTTTATTGAAATCTTCATCGATGATGCCAACAATATGAATTTGTAGTCTTTGCATGGTTTCATCTTCGGTATAACGAGCGGAAGCGTTGTTAATTAGCGATTGTTGATTGTTTGTCAGAAGGTTATCGTCTGCAGTCATCACGTTATTGGCTAAATTATCTTTTTCCGTTTCGTTTTCTAAGGTAATGGCGATATCAATATGCATAAAACCCGTATCCACGATTTCTAAGGATGTTTGTTTGGTATCCACCACCCCCTCTAAGTCAATATCAATAGCGCTTGTCGATGACCATTTCCCAACAGTTTGGAAGGTTGCGGAAAATTGAGTTGGATCAATACTCACTTCTGTTAGTAATGCAATGGAGTAAGTTTGTTCAGTAAATGTTAAGGTTTCACCATAGTAATTATGTGAAAAGGCTACTTCGTTCAAATTATCAAATTCTTGGGCTAAGGCATAACGGAATGGTTCAATTTTTTCAAAATTTTCATCATCAAACATTGGCGTGTCAGCATCGTTGACACCGATAACATGAAAGGTTTTTGCTTCGATGTTAAATCTTACAAAGCTTTGAATATAATTTTTAGCTTCCTCACTCGCGCCAACGAGATTAAACTCATCGCCATTGTCTACAGTGATCTCGGTTTCTGTGAACGGATTAAAATAGGTTATCCGGTTTACAAACTCAAAAATGATGATAAGGAAATCACCCTCTAACAGCATATGATTGATTTCAAATATATTATTTGAAGAAAAGATGGCACCAAGAGAAAACGCTTCGGTAAGTTCAAAACTGTGCGTCCAAATATTGACACCCGTCGCACTCATGATTGATAAACGATACTCGGTGTAATAGTAAGTGTTGCCATTATAAACTAAACTCTCATCAACAAAATACCCAACAATATATTGGTCACCATAAGCAACGTATTCGTTAAAAGACAATTCACTGATAAATGAAGGGGTTTCATCACCATATATTTCAGCTTCGGATAAGTCACTTGGTTGAATGTCATATTCACCAAAAGCGGTTTGGGGAATGACCCATTCTGAACCAGAAACATTGTTGGTGAGGGCGTTGTAGGCAAGTTGAGAACCTAAGGTTCCCACCACCCCGATCAATAATCCAATTGAAAGCCAAGTCGTTTTTAACATTTTTTCCATATGTTTACCTCGGACACATTATATCGATTTTGCTTAGCAATGCATCAAAGGAATGAAATTGATAACTTTCTAGATACCAGCCTCATTTCATTCAAATTTGCTTTTAGATAACAAAATGGCATGAATTCCAATCGCGATAAGAACAAAAAGGTCTTAAAGACAGCTTTTGGCATAAAAACATAAAGGTGCATTTTTTAAAAAATATGTGATAATGCATTTAAAGGAGTCTATTATGGACAACAATAACTTGGTTCGTTTCTTACTCACTTTCTTTTTAGGGCCTATCGGAAGTTTTGTGATTAATCACACAAGCTTAAAACCAAAAGGTTGGAGAAGTAGAACATTAGCGTACTTCTTCCTTACCCTTCTTACATTTGGTGTTTATGGTTTAGTTGCCTCGATCCTCAACTTAAGTTTTGATCCAAATAAACCAAAAAACGTTGGTTACATCAAAGAATAGTTCTTTAATCTCATTCTTTCTTTGTTTAACATTTTCATTCAACGCTAGTTTTTCAACTCGGTGGTTTTAAACGCCGAGTTTTTTCTTTTAATTAATCAAATGAATTACTTATTGAAGATTATTATATTACGTTGACTTATCATGAATTTTTACCTTCAAATAAACCATCATTTGGTTGTTTAAAAGTTACTTTTCCGGAGGATCCTTACACCTCAGATATTTTCTTAGAAATACATGCATTGCTAAATTTTTATCCTGATATTTTAAAGATAAACACCGCAATCGCGAATTCTTGGAAACTTAGTAATATCTAGTTCTTTGTCTATTTTTTAAATTAATCGTATCTTTTAAGTTTTAAAAGAAGAGATGGGCAGTCCGT
>CAIMWL010000087.1 GCA_903845135.1 uncultured Caryophanales bacterium | reverse complement strand
TGACTTGACTTAATAACCCGGATTCTTCTTCCACTTCTCTAACCACGGCTGCCATGGTCGATTCACCTTCATCAATCCCGCCCCCTAAGGTTTCTAAATAATCACGATGGCCGAACTTATCATCGGCAAGAATATGATTAAAGGCAAATAAACCATTTGCATTCTGCAAAATGGCTCTCGCATTCGGACGCGTATGCGAAAATCCTGTAAATGGATATTGCCGATCTTCTAAAACGAGTTTAATTGGTTTTTTCATAAATAAAAAACCACCGAAGTGGTTTTCAATGCAATTGGCAGGGGCGGAGGGAATCGAACCCCCATCGACGGTTTTGGAGACCGTAGTTGTGCCATTCAACTACACCCCTAGCGTGGCTATTTAGTCTTGGCGATTTGATTCACCAATCCCATATCAACTTTACCAGCAAAATTAGTTTTGAAGTGCTTCATGATGCTAGGTAAAGATTGGTCTGCAAGCTTTTTAATTTCAGCTCGGATATCCGCTTCTGAAAGTAACTTAGGTAGAAACTGCTTTAAGATACTGATTTGAACATCAATATTTTTCACACGATCATGGGCGCCATTGCTGAAATAGGTGGCTCGTTCATCCTCTAATTCTTTACCGACTTTCATTAAAATGGCGGTCATTTCAACGTCACCAATCTCCTTTTGATTGGCTTTAGCTTCAATCGCTTGTAACAAATAACGATCGGCCAACAAAGATAAAATACCCTTTGCAGCATCGTTACGTTGCTTCATCGCGTCAACTTTAGCAGCCTTAATTTGGTCGATGATCATAGATTTCTCCGTGCCTTATTTTAACAAATGCTCTCTAGACTCTCAATCAAAAGAAAAACCTAGTCAATTAGAGACTAGGTTTTCAAACTTGATTTAGGCTTCTAAGACGACGCGATTGGCGTAGGCTCTTAAGGCTAATGCCACATAATCTTTAAAGTCAGTTAAGGTGGCGCCAGTGGTGATGGTTCCATTGCCCCAAACTAAGGGTGCTTCTGTGGCTTTGGTAAAATCGGCTGGATCAAAGTCCATGGTCGAGCCTATCATCATTGCTTCAATTTCAGCCATATTGCCTGCCCATCCTAATCCAGGAGCCGCAACGGTCCAATACCCTGAAGCTGATTTGGTCATCGCAACTTTTGCATACGTGTCTGCTAACACAAAGTTGGTAATGTCGTCTCCGGCTGCATCGACAAATCCGAATGCTTCCGCCTGAATTTGTTCAACATACCATTTTGCGTTTGCTTCCGTCACAACCCAAGCATCGATATCGGCAATGCCTTCAGCCGTGTATTTAAAGGTTTGGGTCCACGCTTCACCAGTGACTTCAATCGTAAACGTTTTGTCACCAATCTTTAAGTATTGACCATAGATCGTGGTGACTTGAGCCCCGGTTCTGGAAGTGGTTTTCACTGCCACTGTATTCGCGGTATTTTCTTCAGCCGTCACTTTTGCCCAGCTGTAAGGTAAGAAATATTCTTCAAAGCCGATTTCCGTGACTTCATCATCTTCAGTCACCAATTCTACAACGCCGACATAATGACTATGCACTAAACCATATCCAACCCCTGCTTGGGTTTCGATGGTAGGGCCGCAGCTCGCTAATAAAACGGCCGCGACAACTGCTGGTAAGACTGCTATTCTTTTCATTTCCATTCCTCCTTAGAAATGTTTTTTTTCTACAATGATATTGTTAATCAATATGGGTAGATTAGCAATTTTCGATTTGAATGAAAACGCTTTCATGAAATGAAACGTTTTTACAAAGGGTGGTATTTGACATTAGGATCTTTGAGTATAAACGACTCATATCCTTGAGAATAATAAACTTCTACACGTTGATTATTCACTTCAACCCATGCCATCTCTAAATCAAATCCTTGGCCGATAATCTCAGACCTTATCGCAATTGCTTCAGATTTTGTCATCGTCATCATCGCCGTTGATAACGCATCTAAACGCCCTGAAGGATAGGTTTCAGAAATCACATTCAACTCGATTGCTGGCTTCGATGGGTAGCCTGTTTGTGGATCAATAATATGATGACGTAATAGATGTCCAGATCCAAAAGGCATCAAAAAACCATTGTAAGCCCCTGATGTTGAAAGACTATGCCGACCCGCTTTTTCAATTGAAAAGGCATATTCAGCAGAAGGATGTGGAGAGGTGACTTGCCAACGATAGGGGGTATTACCGTAGCGATTTCCCAGCGTTGCAATTGAACTCGTCCCATTCGAAATATACCCTCGGGTATAACCTTGATTTTCTAAAACGTCGACCATCACATCATTGGCAAAACCTTTGGCAATCCCGCCGAGCGTGATTTTTAATTCACCGATTTCCGCACCTTGATAAGCATTGAATTTTGCATACGCTTGTTCGTTTTCAATTTTCAATTCAAGGGTTTGATCAACCGCTTGAGGGGTTAAAGGCACAAATTGTAATAAGTGTTCTAATCGTCGCCGTTGTAAAGGTTGATAAGCAGGATCTAATTCTAAGTATTCAAAGGGATAATCGGGGTTATCGAGTAAAGCATCCCAGTAATCTGAAATCGAACCGATGAACATATTAAATGCTCCACCTGTTAACTTGGTCATCAATTTTGCTTCCGATAATAAATCATAAAAGACATCATCAATTGCCAACCATTGAGCAGACCCCAAAGCTGCATTCAATATTTTTAAGTTGTGAATATTTTGGGAGTTTGCATCTAGGAAATCATGATG
>CAIMWL010000086.1 GCA_903845135.1 uncultured Caryophanales bacterium | reverse complement strand
GTCAATACATCGCCGATGAAGCGAATGGTGTGCTTGCACTCAATAAACTTTTTTCAGAATTAGGCCCGCGTTATGCCACTCGTAAAGGTGGTTATACTCGCAGACTAAAAATGGCCCCGCGTCTTGGTGATAATGCCAAACGTGTCTTGGTCGAATTCGTTAAGTAAGTTTAAAAACCTTGGATAACCAAGGTTTTTTTCTCATGATTAAACATTGGATATTTGACCTCGATGGCACCTTACTGGATACCGCTCCTGATCTTGCTCGGGCAATACAGGATACACTTTTAGCATTCAACCTTCCTTCCGTTACGTTAGAAGAAACCAAAACCTTTATTGGTGGCGGCGCTAGGCAATTTGTCAAAGCAGCTTTAAAAGGCAAGGGTGAAGATCCTGCATTTTTTGAGACTTTTTATTCCGCTTACATGGTTCGATATGAAGCTTATCAACTTGGCAATGCAAGAATTTATCCAGGCATCAAAGAAGTTCTACTCTCCATGAAAAATCGTAAGCATCATGGTTATGTATTTTCCAACAAACCTCATCATTTAACGGTGCAATTGATTCAACATGTCTTCCCTGGTGTGTTTACAGGGGTTCATGGGCATGTTCCGGGAACCTTACCAAAACCTGATCGGACCATGTTTGATTTGTTTGCAGAAAAACATCACCTTGATTTAAAACAAGCGGTCATGATTGGCGATGCCCCTCCGGATATTTTGTTTGCGCAAAAAATTGGTATTCCTTGTATTGCTTTAAGTTATGGATACACAGATATAAACGTCCTTAAACAACATCGACCTGATTTACTCGTTTCCACTCCTGATAAAATTATCCCTGCAATTCAAACGTTAGAAAAAAGATCATCAATAGCATCTGAGAAGTGATTAAGTCTTCCTAAATTTTAACCGATTGATTTTCTTTTAATGCTTGAAGGAGTTTTGTTTTTTCGACTTGTGAGACATATATTTTTTGATTCATCACTTGATAACGTTCTCGGCGAATCACGTCAAGGATGGCACGATAAAGCACCAAACTCGCGTGTAACGAAAAACGAATATCGTTTGGAAAAAAAGCGATCCAAGTTTCTGCTTCTCGATAATTTGCTTCCGCAATTTTAGCGATATTTTCCCACACATTGATAAAATCAGGATTGACACGTTGGGCCTTTAAATCCTTTTCGGTATACCCATATTGTTTCATCAATATACTAGGCAAATATATTCGATCTCGACGATAATCTTCGCCAATATCTCTGAGAATATTGGTTAACTGAAACGCTCGACCTAAGCTGACGGCAAACGGTGATAAATCTTTTTGGGAGTTTGGCGCTAACATCGGCAGTAACATTTTCCCCACGCTACTTGCAACCAAATCTGCATACTTTAAAAGTTGATCCATGGTTTCAATTCGCACAGGATGTGCATCAAATTCTTGACCTTCAATCATTTCATAAAAAGGAATAAAGGCTTTTTCATCTGCATAAAATCGTTTTCGCGTATCATCAAGTGCAAGCCATCGAAATCCCTTTTTTTGATACCCTTTTACAAAATCATCTAATTCACTTTTATACGTGTGTAAGCCTTTGAGATCATGATGCTCATCGATTAAATCATCGACATATCGACAAAAGGCATAAACCGCAAATATACCTTGACGACGATGTTTGTCTTGAATAGTGGAAAAAGCTCGATAAAAAGTAGCTGAGTGTTTTTTGATTACTTGTTCGCATTGCCAATGGGCTAATGTTAATCCGATATTCATGATTGAAAGTCCTTGATAATCGTATCAACGGCAATTTTTGCTGCTTTCATCACAATCGGTATCCCTGCGCCTGGATGCGTGCTAGTTCCAGCAAAATATAGGCCATTTACTTTGAGCGCCTTTACTTGCGGTCGGAAGAAATTACTTTGGAATAAAATAGGCTTAAATCCAAATGTCGCTGCATATTGTAGGTTAAATTGGGTTTCCCAGTCTCGGGGAGTCATGATCTTTTCTACTTCAATCGTTTGCTCGAACTGGGCAAAACCAGGAATGGTTTTGATTTTGGCAACCATTTTGTCTCGAAATGTTTTTTTCATGTTTTCATCCCAAGAAAACTTTTGATTTTCACGATTCGGAACTGGCACGAGTACATAGATTATTTCTTTACCTAAAGGCGCGAGGGATGCATCGATTTGAGTTGGAGAATAAATATAAAAGGAGGGATCTTCAGGCAAGGTCGGTGCAAATAAATCGTTGATATTCTTTTTGAAATCTTTTGCGTAGCGAATTTGATGAACGGTGGTATTAATCTTTTTATTTAACCCAAAATACATGATAAAACTACTGGAAGAATATTCCATTTTTTTCAATTTTTTAGGTTGATATTTGCCGCGATATTTTGCTTCAATCAACTGGGATACTGCATACGGAAAATCGGCGTTGACTAACACAGCATCACTCGGAATAAAAGTCTGATTGACGACAATGCCTTTCGCTTGAGAATCCTCAATTTTAATTGCGCTTACATTCGCATTGGTGATGACTTTACCTCCAAGTTCTTCAAAGCGTTTTTGCATGGCTTTTGCCATCGCATACATGCCACCTTTGATGTACCAAATGCCATAAAGTAATTCAATCATGGGGATAATGGTGTAAATGGAAGGACCAACAAAAGGTGAAACGCCGATATAAAGGGTTTGAAAGGATAAGGCTTGTCTTAATTTTTCATTTTTGACGAATTTCGCAATCGATTGATATGCCGAATTAAACGTTCTAAGTTTGAGAGTATTCAAGATATTCTCCCAACTTAAGATATCCTGACTGGATAAAAATGACCGATCAATAAATCCCTTTCTCGCAACGTTATATCGAGCATAGATGTCTGCAAGATAAGCTAAATAACCCTGAGTATCTTCATGTGAGATTTTTTCTAAGGCGGGAATTAGCTTCGTAAGATTACTGGAAACCGTGAATGAAGTGCCATCTTGGTAATGAAGTTGATACAAGGGATCTAGCAATTGCATCGAAAGATAATCATCAGGATTGGCGCCACTATATTCAAACACTTCGCGGTAGATTTCCGGCATCATCACAATCGTTGGCCCGACATCAAATTGAAAACCTTTTTCTTGAAAGGTGTACATTCTGCCGCCTACTTGAGGATTTTTTTCAAAAATGGTGACTTGAAACCCTTGCGATTGTAAGCGAATCGCACTCGCAAGTCCTGCGGTCCCGGCACCAATAATGCTGATTGTTTTTTTCATATTTAAGTCAAAATAATTTTACCATAAATACTTTAAAAGTATGATTTTATGCTATGATTTCACTATGAATACGCTGGAATCTAGAGGCCGATTACTTAATCATAAACCTACGCTATTGGGGCCTGTAGTTTATTGGATGAATCGAGAGATGCGCCTTGAAGATAATTGGGCGCTGATTTATGCCCAAACTCAAGCAAGAGAACGTCAACAACCATGTCTTGTTATTTTTAGCTTATTTAACCATTTTGAAAGTGCAAAAAACCTTCAAGATGATTCTATGTTTCATCGAATGAAAATGGGCTTAAAGTTGGTAGTTAAACAAGCGAAAGATAAAGGTTTACCTTTTTATATTCTGCATGGTGATACGATCACCACCATTCAAACCTTTTTAAAAAATGTGCAAGCAGGATTATTCATCACCGATTTTTCACCATTAAGAGCAATGAGAGACTTAAGGGAATCGCTCGCCCAAACTCTTCCAATGAGGATGGTTGAAGTGGATGCGCACAACATTATCCCAATTCATATTGCCAGTGAAAAACAAGAATGGGGTGCATATACTTTACGTCCTAAGATTCATAAATTACTTCCAGAATATTTACATGCATTTCCTAAGTGGATTTCGACCTTAACCTTCCAATATCAAGGACCTCATGATGAATCATTCCTTCATAAAATTGATGATGACATCAACCCAAAATTAGCCTTGAATCAATTTATCAACTTACGATTGAACCATTATGAACAACGAAACGATCCTAATGTGGAGGCGACAAGTCGCCTGTCATCTTATTTTCACTTTGGTCATTTAAGTAGTCAAACGGTTGCGCTTGCAGTGAAAGCCACGGGTGGGCAGCATGAATCTTTCTTGGAAGAAATGATTGTCAGGAAAGAACTCGCTGATAATTTTTGCTTCTATAATCGGAATTATGATGCGTTTGAAGGCTTTCCAGACTGGGCCAAAAAAACATTAAATCTTCACCGTCACGATCGGCGAGAATATCTTTATTCATTGGATCAATTTGCCAAGGCACAAACCCATGATGATGCCTGGAATGCTGCGCAAATGCAGATGGTTAAAACCGGATATATGCATGGTTATATGAGAATGTATTGGGCAAAAAAAATCCTTGAATGGACCTCTTCTCCGGAAGAAGCGTTAAAAGTGGCAAATCATTTAAATGACCAGTATGAAATGGATGGACGAGACCCGAATGGTTACACTGGTACGGCTTGGGCGATTGGTGGTGTCCATGATCGCCCTTGGCAAGAAAGACCAATTTTTGGCATGATTCGTTATATGAACGCCTCCGGTCTCAAACGTAAGTTTGATATTGGTGCTTACATTCAACGTTGGTTAAATGCCACAATCATCGTAAAATAAAAGTATGGAAATTCAATTATTCAATGGTCTACATGATCGTTTAGAAACGTTTAAACCGATACAACCAGGGAAGGTAAACATGTATGTTTGTGGACCGACAGTCTACGATTATGTCCACATCGGTAATTTGCGGCCCCTCGTTGTCTTTGATGTGTTAAAAAAATTATTCATTGCCCTTGGTTATCAGGTGCACCATGTTTCAAATTACACCGATATCGATGATCGTATCATTGAAAAAGCGCAAAAAGAAAAAGTCGATGAAATGACGATTAGTCAACGTTATATCAAAGCCTATCAACAAGATGTGGCAAAGATGAATGCCCTTCTCCCCAACCAAACACCTACGGTCACGGAACATTTGCCAGCGATGATCGCATTTATCGCCAAGTTAATTCAAGACGGTTTTGCATATAAAACTTCTTCAGGTGATGTTTTTTTTCGGGTGAATAAAATCAAAAATTATGGTCAACTCTCTCACATTGATCTTCATGAAAATAAAATTGGGGCAAGGGTTGAAGCCAATCCGGATAAAGAAAACCCTTTTGATTTTGCCTTATGGAAACACACGACACTAGGCATTACTTATGACGCTCCTTTCGGTGCAGGCAGACCTGGTTGGCATACCGAATGTGTGGTGATGATTAAAGAAACGTTTAACCAAACTTTGATTGATATTCATGGTGGTGGTTTTGATTTAAAATTTCCGCATCATGAAAATGAAATGGCTCAAGCACAAGCGGCTTATCAATCTCATTTAGCAAACTATTGGTTACATAATGGTTTCATTAATTTAAATGCGGAAAAGATGAGTAAATCCACTGGCAATATTTTTCTTGCGAAAGATTTTTTAGCAACGTATTCTGGACCATTACTACGTTACATTTTATTAGCGACGCATTATCGGATGCCAGTGAACATTTCCCAATTAATTATTGATAATGCTCAACAGGAACTAAAGAAAATTCAAATTGGCATTGCCCACCTAGCGTCTTTTATCCAATTACATGGAGGCAATGTGCTTCCTTTAAAGGGGATTGCTCCCCAAGCCTTTTTAGCAGCACTCGCTGATGATATCAATACTTCTAACGCGTTAACCATTCTCCATCAGCATGTAAAGGAAGCCCAAGCCTTATTAAGGCAACCACAAACTTTAATTGAACCTCTTCTTAACCGTTTCTTTACAATTCAAGCGATGTTGTCTATACTTGGTTTAGCGATTGAATTTACGATTTTAACTAAGGAAGATCACCAGTTATACAAGGATTATGTTTCCGCAAAATCCAATCAAAACTTTGGTCGATCGGATGAAATTAGAAAAATCCTTCATCAGCGAAATATTCTCTTTTAAATCAATCAAGGAGTAGCATTATGACAATCTTCAGTGTCACGACCATTGACCAATTACTCGTGGATTTCCTTAATCAATTAATCCCCCCATTTGGGAATTTTTTGTTAACATTATTATCATTAATGATGGCAACTTTTCTTGCAGGTTTGATTGGTTATGAACGTGAATATCATGGTCACTCAGCTGGATTAAGGACCCACATATTAGTGGCATTAGGGTCTTCATTAATTATGCTTTTATCAATTTATGGTTTTGGGGATTTTAATCTTGATCGCGATCCGGCTAGACTAGCAGCCCAAGTCATCACCGGGGTTGGTTTCATCGGTGCAGGGACGATTATTCAAAATGGTTTTGATATCAAAGGTTTAACGACTGCGACAACCTTATGGTTGGTGATGGCGATTGGTTTAGCAGCAGGCGCTGGTCAATTCTTATTAGCGACCACCGGTTCTTTAGTCGGTTTATTTACCCTCACCATGCTGAGAAAATTTGAAACCTTTATCAATCGGAAGGCTCCTAAAATCTTTTTACTGGTAAAAGATAATCAACCGGTGCTGAAAAATATTCATGAGTCGGCTCGAGAAGTGAGAGCAGGTATCCGGAATATCGATTCCCAAATCACCACCCATCAAGGTAGTAAAATGCTTCGCATCACGGTGACCTATGCCCAAATCAATCATGCTACGGAATTAATGTTAGTCGAGGATTTAAAATTAAGAATCAATCCGGTCGAAATCACCACTTCTTTTCATATAGAGTAAGGTGAGACAAACCTTGGATTAATATCACCATTCATTATGGAACAATATCGCTACGGAAAACATGCTGTAGAAGCAAGTATTCGCTCAGGTAAAGTGAAAAAAATATTTTTATTAACGCATTTTAAGGATGCCGATTTGCTTTCACTGATTACCGCGAAACAACTATCCGTAGAAAGGGTAGAGGATTCTCGTTTGACGGCACTTGCCCAATCCACGCATCATCAAGGAATTGTCGCGAGTGTAATGCCATTTAATTACACAGATTTAAATGCTTTCCTTCAAACAATTCAACCCGTCACCAATCCATTAATCGTGCTACTCGATGGCATTGAAGATCCACTTAACCTGGGTTCGATGATTCGCACGGCCGTTGGTTTTGGTGTTGATGGTTTAATCATTAAGAAGGATAGGCAAGTCGATGTCAACGCTACCGTTGCAAAAATTGCCAGCGGGGCATTAGATTATTTACCAATCATTCAAGTCACGAATTTATCACAAACAATCCTTACATTAAAAAATCATCGCTTTTGGTTTGTGGCCACCGCATTAATCGACGCCCAAGATTACCGAGCAGTTGATTATCAAGGGCCAATCGGATTAATTGTCGGTAACGAAGGTGATGGGATTTCTAGATTAGTACTTGAACATGCAGATTTTAAAGTTAAAATTCCGATTGAGAAATTAAATTCATTTAATGCAGCGACAAGCCTTGCCATCATGCTCAGTGAAGTTCACCGTCAACGGTTTCCTCTCAAAAAGTAACGAAATGTTCGCGACACTTTCAGATGACGAATTAATTTTTTTAATTCGCAGTCAACATTTAGAAGCTTTTCAAATGCTATTAGCGAAAATGCAAGCAAAACAAGATCGAATGATCCACAAACTCATGTACATGCATCGATATTGTGGACTTGATTACGATGATTTAAAGATTGTCGCCATTCAAGCTTTAATATTGGCGATTGATGCTTATCATCCGCGGAAAAATAATTTTGATGCATATTATCATTTTTTATTGCAACGTGAATTAGTCAATGAATTAAAACGTTTTAGTTCTGAGCAACATGCACCGATTAATCATGGCATTTCCTTCGATTATGAAATTGAGGAAGGTTCTTCATTAAGTGAAATGATTGGCGAAAATGATCCGAAAATGCTCCAAGCAATATCCGATCCTTTTCATTATTTGTTAGAGTCAGATCAGCAACTGATATCACCTGAAGAAAAGGCGATTATTGCCTATTTAAAATTAGGATATTCTTACACGGAAATTGGCAAGATTATGAAACAACCCTATCGCCAAATCTCAAAAATTGCCAAACGAATTCTTGAAAAATATCGTGATTAAAACTGCCAATGATTGACTTTATAGAACAACCTTGTTATATTCTTTACAAGCTTAGATGAATATAGGAAATCCCGAATGAGAAAAAAAATTATTTTAATCTGCACAGTATGTCTCTCTCGGAATTACCAAACATCAAGTAAAGGTCAAGGAGTCGCTGAGCAACGTTTGACATTAAAAAAACATTGTCCAACTTGTAATCGTTCCACTTTGCACCAAGAAAGTAAGTAGGTCTTAACATGAATTTAAAAAAATTTGTTCAAGAAGTGATTCGGGAATCAAAGCGTGTTCGCTGGCCAAAATCGGATACATTAATCTCTTCGATTATTGTGGTGATTGTCATCACAGTCTTCTCGGCTTTAGCTTTAACGCTTGAAGATTTAGCCGTGGCAGAATTGCTCGGGCAAATCCGCAGTGCTTTTGAAACCTTAAGATAGGAGAAAATTAACATGGAAAATCCAAATCCAATTCAACCAACTGTACCCACACCCGTTAACGGAGACAAACAATGGTATGTCGTGAGCGCTTACGCAAGCCACGAAAATAAAGTTGCCGATAATCTTCGTCGTCGCGTCAACTCGATGACGATGGAAAATTATATTTTTAGAATTCTTGTGGTTGAACAAGAAGAAGCCGTCTTTAAGAATGGGACGCCGACTGGTAAGAAAAAAATGCGTAACGCCTATCCGGGTTATGTGTTTATTGAAATGATCATGACCGATGATTCTTGGTATGTGGTTCGTAATACGCCTGGGGTCACCGGATTCGTTGGTTCCTCGGGTGGTGGGACTAAACCGATTCCCGTCACACCAGAACAAATGGAACCCATCCTCAAGAGAATGGGAATGGTGGATGCTGGGATGTATGACCGTTATGCAGTTGGCGATCATGTTAAAGTCATTCACGGGCCACTCGAAGGGACGGAAGGTAAGATTGTCACCATTGATAAGGCTTCAGGTCTAGTCAAAGTAGAAACCGTCTTCTTTGGTCGCTCTACCTCAGTCGAAGTTGATTTCTCTGAAATTGAAAAAATTTAAAGACTATTCATAAACAAGAAAAAAGTTTGGATCACTCCAAACTTTTTTTTATCTTAGACTTTATTAATCGCGTTTGAGAAGGTAATGATATCTTTATTTTTGCCGATGACGTAGATGATATCTTTCGCTTCCACTGATTCTTGAGCTTTAGGAATTTCTGGAATAATCGCATCAAGTTTTTCGGGATTGATTTCGCCATGGGTCTTTTTGATTAAGACGATGTTAATATTGAATTTATTACGCCAGTCGAGTTCAATTAATTTTTTGGTTTTAAAGTTAGTTGGAATCGTTAATGAAGAGACTGAGTAGTATCGATCGAAAGCAAAATATTGACTAAGATTACTCCCTGAAAGTTTAAAGGCCAGTGAATAGCCAGCATCTTCTGTGGGATGAATAATTTCGTGAGCGCCAATTTTGGTAAGAATTGGTGCATATTCTTCATTATCAACGCGGACCACAATATGCTTAATCTTTAAATCAGAAAGTAAGGCAGTGGTAATAATTGCATCGTGTAAATTATCACCAAAGGTGACAATCGCCACATCGACATTTTGGACCCCGACTTCTCGAAGGCTTTCGCGATTCGTACAGTCGGCTTTAAAAACGGATGCCGTCTTTTTTTCAAGCATCTTGACCCTAGATTCATCTCGATCGATGCCAATGACTTGTTGATTATTTTCAATCAACGCATTGGCAATACTGAGTCCATATTGGCCTAAACCGATCACCGCAAATGATTTTTCTCTTGCCATAAATTATCCTCCTACCCTATGGGTACTGTCGCTTCCATATATTGGACTTCACTTTGTTCCGTCCATGAAAGTTTATCCGAAAAAACAGAGATGGCCGATATTGGACCAATGCGGCCAAGTAACATGACGGCCATGATGATCACTTTCGAAGGTTCGGCTAAAAAAGGTGTGACTCCTTCTGAAAAACCGACGGTACCAAAAGCAGATACAACTTCAAATAATAAGG